>DATKKN010000105.1:0-2064 GCA_035542895.1 Methanomicrobiales archaeon
TTCGGAGCGGCCGGGGCGGGAGTGGAGCCGTTCTCCCCTTCGCCATTCGCCCGGACCACCGCGACCCCGACGATCCGGTCCCCGGCCTCCAGGTTCATGATCCGGACGCCCCTCGTGTTCCGCTTCTGGATGGAGACCTCGTCGACCTTCGTCCTCATCACGTTCCCGCCGGAGGACATCACGATGATCTCGTCGCCGGGCGATACGGACCGGGCGGCGACAACGCCGTGCTCGTAGTCCATCCTGATGTTGATGACACCCATGGTCCCCCGGCCATGGCCCCGGAACTCGTCGAACTCGGTCCGCTTCCCATGGCCCGCGTCGGTGATGGTGAGGAGGTGGTCGTGCTCCACGACCGTGAGGCTCTGGAGGACGTCGGAGGGCCGGGTGCGGATGCCGATGACCCCCATGGCGTTCCGGTGCCGCATCGGGATGGTCTTCTCGTGGAGACGGAGCGAGCGCCCCCTCCTCGTCGTGAGGATCAGCTCCCGGTCCCCGTCGGTCATCTTCACGTCCACGAGCTCGTCCCCCTCCCGGAGGGTGAAGGCATTCAACCCCGAGGGACGGGGGCGGGAGAACTCGGCGAGCGGGATCTTCACCACCTTCCCGGTCTTCGTGCCGAAGATCAGGTAGTGGCTCTCACCGAACTCCTTCACCGGGATGACGTTCGTCACCTTCTCGTCCTGGAGGTTGAGCAGGTTCACGATAGGCTTGCCCTTCGCCGTGCGCACCGCCTCGGGGATGTCGTACACCTTCAGCCAGTAGACCCGTCCCAGGTTCGTAAAGCAGAGGAGGTAGTCGAGCATGCTCGCCACAAAGGCGTCCTCCACCACGTCCTCCTCCTTCATGGCCATTCCCATGATTCCCCGCCCGCCCCGGTGCTGTTTCCGGTAGGTCTCGAGGGCCATGCGCTTGATGTAGTTCTCCCCGGTGATGGAGACGAACATGGGCTTGTCCTCGATGAGGTCCTCCTTCGTGAGATCCTGGACCTCCTCAGAGATCCGGGTCCTCCGCTCGTTCCCGAAGGCGGCCGCCATATCGGACATTTCCCGCCGGATCACGGCCCGGATATGGGCATCGTCCGAGAGGATCTCCGAGAGCCTCGCGATCTCCTTCTCCACCTCGTCGTGCTCGTCCCTGATCTTCTTCCGCTCGAGGCCGGCGAGGGTGCGCAGCTGCATCTTCAGGATGGCGTCGGCCTGCACCTCGTCGAGGGCGAACCTCGCGGTCAGGTCGAGCTTCGCCTTCTCGGCGGATTCCGCCGCCCGGATCGCCGCGATGACCTGGTCGATGGAGGCGAGGGCGAGGAGCAGGCCCTTGAGGATGTGCACCCGATCCCGGGCCTTCGAGAGGTCGAACTGGGTCCGTTTCCGGACCATGTTCATCCGGTGGGCGACGAACTCGCGGAGGATATCGATGAGGGAGAGGACCCGGGGCTGGCCCTCGACGATAGCATAGTGGATGATCCCGTAGCTCGTCTCGAGGGGGGTATGCTTGTAGAGCTGGTTCAAGACGACGCCGGGCATCGCCCCCTTCCGGAGCTCGACGACCACCCGTATCCCTTCCTTGTCTGACTCGTCCCTGATGTCCGAGATGCCCTCGATCTTCTTCTCCTTGACGAGGCCCGCGATGTCCTCGACGAGCCGGGCCTTGTTCACCTGGAAGGGGATCTCGGTGATCAGGATCGTGGGGTTCTTCTCTTCCTCGGTTATCTCGGCGACGCCACGGACGACGCATTTTCCCCGGCCGGTATGGTACGCCTCGCGGATCCCGGCCGTGCCCATGATGATGCCGCCGGTTGGGAAGTCCGGCGCGGGCAGAACCTGCATCAGCTCCTCGGCGGACAGGGACGGGTTGTCCAGGAAGGCGGCGACCGCGCGGCAGGCCTCGCCCGGGTTGTGGGGCAGCATGGTGGTCGCCACGCCGACGGCGATGCCGTTGCTCCCGTTCACGAGGAGGTTCGGGAGCTTACTCGGGAGGACGAGCGGCTCCTTCAGGCTTTCGTCGAAGTTCGGCCCGAAGGGGACCGTCTCCTTCTCGAGGTCCTCGAGGAGCTGCTCGGCC
>DATKKN010000106.1:0-17614 GCA_035542895.1 Methanomicrobiales archaeon
CGTAGTCCAGCTCGAAGACCTCCGGCTCGCGGAAGAGGCTCTCGTCCCACATGAGGAGGCTTTTTTTCATCCCACTAGAGACTGGGCCGGGTTCTTTTTAAACCTTGGCAGTGCGCGGTGCGGAGGTGAACGTGAGGACGGCAGTCCGAACGAGAACCACCGAGCGAAGCGAAATGGTGACCGCGAAGGGGCGATAGCCCCGGGCGAGGAGCGACAGCCCGCAGGTCCTGGTGCGACCCCCGGAGGGCATCGGCCCGAAGGGGAGCGCCGGGGCGAAGCCCGGGTGCGACTTCACGGGGGGTTCATGCACCGCTTGCAGAGGCTCTTTCCCGTGAGGAGCCGGGAGAGCTTCTCCTGGTTCTTCGTGATGGAGAGGCCGCATCCCTGGCAGGCCACCTCCCCTTCGGCGATGGCCGGTTTCTCTGCCCCGGCCTGTGGCTTCCCCGCCTCCTTTGGTGCCTCCCTTGGCTGTTGGGGTGCAGGGGGTGCGGGGGCTCTCCGGGGTTCGGGCGAAGGGGCCGCCTGAGGCTTTGGCTCAGGCAGGGACCGTGCCCTTGCCGCGAGCTTCGCAGCCTTTACCTCCGGCCCTGCCCTGACCGTCGCCGGCTGGAGTTCATCAATCGGGGCCGGGGCTTCCTGCCGGACCTTCACCTCCTCCGGTGCCGGTTCCGGGGGCCTAGTAGCGGGTTCGGGTGATTCCCTGGCCTGGGCGGGCCGGGGCGCAGGCGTCCTTGCCGCCTCGACCTGCCAGTCGGGCACCGCCGCGACCACCACGGATCCGGGCGCGGCGAGTACCCGCCGCCGGTAGGCCTCCACCCGCTCGGCGGTTGCCTGGTCCCCGTGGCCGAGCCGCGCGAGCATCCCGTCGAGGAAGGAGACGAGCTCCTCGGTATTCCCGTCGTCCCCGACCTCCCCCTGCACCTCCAGCCGCAGGTTCTCGTAGTTCTCGAGGTTGATGGTGATCCCGATGGTCGCGATCTTCCGTGCCATGATAGATGATAGGTGGCTGGAAATATATCTGTTTTAAGGGAGTCGAATTTACGGGACCTCCGGGGGGGTGTCACCGGGCTCCTCCGGCTTTTCCGGTTTCTGCGGGTTTCTCTCTTCCACGCGGTCCCCCGGTGCCCCCGGGCCCTCCGGTTCAACCTGTCCCACCGGCTCCATGGGCTCCCCGCGGTCGGGGTTCTCGTGCTCCTCCGCGGTGCTCCAGACCTCGAGGATCTGATCCCGGGGAGAGGGTACGGAGGGTTCACTGCCCTCCTGCGCCGGCAGGGAGGCATCTCCGAACGCGCCGAGATCCCAGGCGGACCGGTAGACCTTCCCCCCGTGGATGCGGTACCGGAGCCGGTGTGCCCAGGGCTGCGTGAGGGTGGCTCCCCGCTCATATACGGATTCTGCGAGGGACCAGGTCAGGTACACCGTACCCTCCTCGGTGAAAAGGACCTCGTTGACATATCGCTGGATGTACCACCTGAGCTCAGAGGCGAGGGAGAGGGCACTCCCCAGGGAAGCGGTCGTGATTTCGACACCGGCCGGGTGGCGGACAGGGTGGTAGAACCGTAGCATCGCCCTGCTCGTATCCGAGTCGTAGAGCGTGCTGTACAGGTCGGTGCCTTCCCGCTCGATGAGGAGGATCTTCATGGATGTGTCCCTGAGAAAGAGTCCCTGATCCCGGTACCCTTGGTCAGCCCTGTTGAATATCTTCCCGTTGCCCCGCGTTCCGGGGGCTCCCCTGCTTTTTCACGCCGCAGGCCCTCCCGACGACCCGGAAGGCATCCTCGAGGTCGGCGAAATTCGGGATGTGGTGGGTCCGGAGGATCTGGACGCTTGCCGCGACCGATGCGCCGCCGAGGAAACAACCGACCACCATCTTCTTCGTGTTCCGGGAGAAGCGGACCACCTCCTGGGCGAGCTGGGTGGGATCGAGGACCGCGTCGGGAACCGAGACGATGAACCCGATGTCCCAGAACTCCTGGTGCTTGATCAGGAAGTCAAAGACCCGGGCGTACTGCTCGACTCCCGAGTCCCCGACGAGGTCCAGGGGGTTCCCGTGGCTCCAGGCGGGAGGGAGGAAGGCAGAGAGCGCCGAGAGGGTCTCCGGGCGGAGGTCGACGAGATCGATCCCGTAGAGCTCGGCATAATCGGAGGCAAAGACGGCAAAACCCCCGGCGTTCGTGATGACGATGCCCCTCCGGCCCGCCGGGTAGCCCTCGGAGGCCAGGAGCTCTGCGAGAAGGAAGGCCTCGCGCAGGGACTGGGTCGCGGTGATCCCGGCCTTCCGGAAGGCGGCCAGGTACACCTCGTGGCTCCCGGCGAGGGCCCCGGTGTGGGAGGCGGCGGCGGCCTTCCCCTTTGCCGAAAGGCCGCTCTTTATCGCGATGACCGGGACCTTTGCCGTGACCCTCTCCACGGCCTCGACGAAGGCCGGCCCGTCCTTCACCTCCTCGATGTACATGACGATGGCCCTCGTCGCGGGGTCGTCGCCGAGGTAGAAGAGGAAGTCCTCGAACCCGAGGTCGGCCTGGTTCCCGACGCTCACCACCGCCGAGAACCCGAAGTCCTCGGGGACCGACCAGTCCACCATGGTCGCGATGACCGCGCCGCTCTGGGAGATGAAGGCGACCCTGCCGGGCCGCGGCGTGATGGGGCCGAAGGTGGTGTTTACTCCCTTGTGGGGGAGCATGATCCCGAGGCAGTTCGGCCCGAGGATCCGCAGCGAGTACCTCCGGGCGATCTCGAGCACCTTCAGCTCGAGGGCCTTCCCCGCCTCCCCGGTCTCGCCGAATCCGCCCGAGAGGATGACCGCCGCCTTCGCCCCTGCCTTCCCGGCTTCCTCGACGATTCCGGGGACGAGCCGGGCCGGGACCGCGATGACCGCGAGGTGGACCGGCTCGGGCAGGGCACCGAGTGCGGGATAGGTTTTCCTCCCCTGGACCTCGCTCCGGTTCGGGTTCACCGCGTAGAGCCTTCCCGGGAAGGGGAGGAGGTTCCGGAAAACGGCATAACCGACCTTGGTCGGTTCGCCGGAGGCACCCACGACGGCGATGGACTCCGGGGAGAAGATCTCGGGGGCGAGGGCGCAGTGGATCTTTCGCGGCGCGGCCGGGGGTTCGCCGCCCCGGTACATCCGGGCATCCACCGCACATGCGCCCTTCTCGTACAGGATGACGGGGTTCAGGTCGAACTCCGAGATGTCCTCCCTCGCGAACATCCCCGCGGCGGAGACGAGGAGGGAGACGAGGGCGGCCTCGTCCTTCGGGGCCTCGCCGCGGTACCCGGCGATGAGCCGGTAGCCCCTGATCTCCCGGACCATCCCCCGCGCCTCGTCGGTCCCGATGGGCAGGAGCCGGATTGCCACGTCGCGGAGGACCTCCACGAGCGTCCCCCCGAGACCGAAGGTGAGGACCTTCCCGAAGGTGCGATCGATCTTCCCGCCGATGAGGATCTCGAGCCCGGGGGAGAGTTCCTTTTCCACGATGATCCCCCTGATGGCGGCACCGGGGACCCGGGCCTTGACCCGCGAAAGGATTCCCTCGTAGGCCGATTGAACCTCGGCAGGATCGTGTACCCCGCGGACCACGCCCCCGACGTCGCTCTTGTGCACGATATCCGGTGAAACGATCTTCAGGACCACGGGGAACCCGATATCCCGTGCGATGCGGGCCGCCTCCTCCGGGCTCCGTGCTACGCCGTGGGCGGGTACCGGGATGCCTGACCGTTCGAGCAGCTCGTACCCTTCGGGTTCCGTGAGAAGATTTCCCGCCATGCCTCAACCCCGCGGGGGAAGACCCTGATCCGGGTGGTTATGTCCTGATCTCATAAATAGTGTCCGGGCAGGCGGGAATTTTCCGGGCTGTGGCTGGCCCGCCTCATTGTCCGTTCTGCTCCTTCCACCCCGGCTCCTGCCTGAGCGGTGTATCGAGGGCTCTTCCGAGGGCTTCCGGGTCCGTGATGGGAAGCTCGCACGCGTGGTTCCTGCAGAGATAGGCAACGGCCTTCCCTGGCTCGGCGGTAAATTCCTTCAGGAAAGGGGAGAGTCTTTCGAGGAGGGCATCCCCGGCGGGTCTCTTCAGGAGGACGGTGATCCCGGGGCGGGCGCGGGAGCGGACCTCGTCGAGGAGCGCCCGGGTCTCCGGGGCATCGGGGTCTCCTGCCACGGCCACCTCGATTGAGGGGGCATGGGCGAGGTCCAGGGATGCCATCATCCAGGTCGAGGCGGTTGCGGACGAGGCACGCTCCCGGAGGTACCATGCGGCGAGTTCACGGGACCGGTCGAGGTAGAGGGTCCTGCCCGTCAGGCGGAACAGGGTGACGAGGTTCGAGAGGGTGACGGAGTTTGCCGACGGGACGGAGCCGTCGTGGACGGGTTTCAGGCGCGCGATGAGGCGCTCCCCGTCGTCGGGGGTGAAGAAGAAGCCCCCCTGTTCACCGTCCCAGAAACGGGCGAGGAACCTGTCGGTGATGGCCACCGCATGCGAGAGGAATCCGGGATCGAGGGAGGCATGGTAGAGCTCGAGGAAGGCCCACCCGAGGAAGGCATAATCGTCGGCATTCCCGGGAACGGCGGCATCGCCGTCCACGTACCGGTGGAGCAGGCCCCCGTCGCCGGTCGTGAGCCGGGCGAGGATGACCCCCGCCGCATTCTTCGCGGCATCGAGGTATTCCCGGGACCCGAAGGCCCTCGATCCAAGGGCGAGGGCAACGATGGCAAGCCCGTTCCAGTCCGTGAGGATCTTCCCGTCCCGGGCCGGACGCGCCCGCCGGGCCCTCGCGGCGCGCACCTTCCCCCGCGCCGATGCAAGGACAGGCCCGAGCTCGCCGGGCTTCATGCCCAGGTCCCGCTCGACCTGCTCCGGGGATGCGGCGATGAAGAGAACATTCTCCCCCCGGCCCGTGCGTGCCTCGCGCGGAAGGTTTCCCTCCCGGCAAATCCCGTAATATTCCACGAAGGCCGCAAGCTCGGTGCCCGAGAGGATCTTTTCGATCTCGTCCCTGGTCCAGAGGTAAAATCCTCCCTCCCTGCCATCGCTCTCGGCGTCCTCGGCACTGGAGAAGGCCCCCTCCTCGCTCCGGAGATCCATGACCATATACCCGAGGGTCTCGTCGGCGATATCCCGATACCCGGTTTTTCCGGTTACCAGGTACGCCTCGGTGTATGCCATGGCGAGGAGGGCCTGGTCGTAGAGCATCTTCTCGAAGTGGGGGAGCCGCCAGGCGTTGTCGGTGGCGTACCGGTGGAACCCCGACCCGATATGGTCATGGATCCCGCCGGCATGCATGGCCTGGAGGGTCTTTTCCGCCATGGCAAGGAGATCCCGGTCCCCCGTGCGCCGGAAGGTCCTGAGCAGGAAGACCAGGGCATGGGGTGCGGGGAACTTCGGCGGGCCGCCGAAACCCCCGTGCTCCGGGTCGAAGCCGGCCTTCAGTTCGTCGACGACCCGGGCGATGACCGTGGGGGCGCCCTCGGTTCCCTGATCCCCGGGCCGCATCCTGACGAGAAGGGTGAGCTGGTCTGCCGCGGTCAGGACCTCCTCCCTCCGTTCCCGCCAGGCATCCGCGATCCCGGGAAGGAGATCGAGCATGCCGGCCAGCCCGAGCCCGGATTCCCGGGGAATGTACGTCGCTGCAAAGAAGGGCTCCCCGTCAGGGGTCATGACGATGGTGAGGGGCCACCCGCCGGTTCCCATGAGCGCGAGGGCGGCCTCCATGTAGACCTGGTCGATCTCCGGCCGCTCCTCCCGGTCGACCTTGATATTCACGAAATACCTGTTCATGAGGGCCGCGACCTCCTGGTTTTCGAATGATTCCCGGGCCATCACGTGGCACCAGTGGCAGGTGGAGTACCCGATGGAGAGAAACACCGGTTTGTCCTCTGCCTTCGCCCTGCCGAGTGCCTCCTCCCCCCACGGGTACCAGTCGACGGGGTTGTAGGCGTGCTGGAGCAGGTAAGGGCTCTTCTCATGGATCAGGCGGTTGGGCGTTTCTCCGGTCATAGCGTTTCAGTCCCTCTCATCTCCGGAGGATGCCATAAGCCTTCCCCCCGGTGATCACTCATATACCCTCCTTCTGGGATATGCTAATCAGGAGTGGCGGGAGAAACCTGACCATGGGAGGGCATATGATCCGCGAGCATTTCCAGTTCCGGGAGACCATCGCGACCATCCTCGCCGACGGCACCTCCCAGGTCGCCGCCGCGAAGGAGGGGATCCTGGCAGCCCGCCAGGAGCTGGAGGCCTACATCGCCCGGGATCCCTTCTTTGCCATCACGTACGACCCGTACATGCCAGAGGACGGTGGAGTGGTCGTGCAGAGGATGGCGGACGCGGCCCGGCGGGCGGGGGTCGGGCCCATGGCCGCGGTCGCGGGGGCCATCGCCTGGTCGGGGGTGGAGGCCATGGTGGCCGCCGGGGCACGGTTCGGGATCATCGACAACGGCGGGGACATCGCCCTCGTCACCGACCGGGAGATCCGGGTCGGGCTCCATGCCGGTACCTCTCCCCTCTCCGACATGCTCGCCTTCACGATCCCGCCCTCGGGAAGCATCCGGGGGATCTGCACCTCGTCGGCCACGGTGGGGCCGTCGGTGAGCCTCGGGGTTGCCGACGCGGTCACCGTCTTTTCCGAAAACGTGGCCTCCTCCGATGCCTGGGCAACGGCGATCTGCAATGAGATCTCGCCGGAGGATCGTTCGGTTCTCTCCCGGCTCGAAGGGACCGACATCACCGGCGTGGTCGCCATCCTGGGCAGGGAAATCGTCAGCTGGGGGAACCCGCCTTCCCTCGCCCGGGCCAGGGTGAACCCGGACATCATCACGCGGGGAAAAGACCGGGTTCCCCCTCATTCCTCCAGGTAGCGCCGGGCACCCCGGTAGGCTGAAGCCCCCTCGAACTTCGTGAGGATCTCCCCGAGCTCTGACAGCTCGATAACCGGGCCTCCCTCCTCGAGGCGGAAGACCAGGTCCACCCCCTTTTCATCCTCGAAGGGAATCCCCTCCCGGGCGGCCACCGCGGGCTGCAGGGTCAGGCGTTCCTGGCCGAGGAGCGTGGGCATCTCCCGGAAGTGGTAGTAAAAGGACTGGAGGGCATTGAGGAGGTCGGAGGAGAGGAGGGCATTCCGTGCCTCGGCATCCAGGGCATCCAGGACCTCCGCGAGGGTCTTCTCGTTTTCCCCGGCGATGGCGAGGATCCGGTCCGCGAGTTCTGCGAGCTCGATGGGATCAATCACGGGGGGACACCTCTACCCATATTTCTGAAGATATCTGATGGAGATAAACCGGGCGGTTAAGAGGATAACGGCCGACAAAAGGATCGCCATGATATAGTTATGCCCGGAGAAAATTATGGCGACCGCGGCAATAACGAGGCCCGTGACAAGGCCGATTCGATGCCAGGGGACTTCCGCGTAACGACCGATGACAATGGCAACAAACAGGATGAAGGCAATGACAAAGAGGAAGGAGAGGGCCGTCCCGGGATCGAAATCCGTTACTTCGTATGGAGGATGGAGGGTATACCTGAAGAGCAGATAACCGATAGTGAGGGCATAAACACCTGCGATTGCCAGGAGTTCCAGCACGGGTTGCGCCTTCCCCTGCCGCAGTGATGAGAAGGCCGTCCGGATCGTGGGGTGAATGATCCGCCAGGTACCCCGATTGAAATAGACGAGGACCAGTGAGCTGAAATACATGAGGAGGGCACTGAGGCACAGGACCCCAATCCGGAGGGGGGTGATGTCCGACAGGGCATGTATTCCCACGAGGGAATACCATGCAATGAGGGCACCTGCGGTGAAGAAGAGGGCCACAACCCCCCTCTTCAGCATGCGAACCTTTACGTCCCGATCAGATACTCCCCAGGCCTCGCTCCGGGGTGAGGGACCAGACTTCACCGCGTCATCGTCCGGAGATGGATAGAAAAACTCGTAGAGTGCCGATATGATGTCCATTGTATACCCTGAAATGGTATCCTGGTTCCCATATCCTTTCCCGAGCTGTTACCTGCTGCCAACAAATATATTCATCTCCCCGAGATTGGTACGTGTGCGGGATGACGACCTGGACTGGGAGATCTACCACGCGATAACGGACGGGGGAGCGCGGACGGTGGGGGATCTCGAGGCTGCGGGATACGATCCCTCCCTTGTCGAGGTCTCCCTCTGCCGGCTCGAGAGGGCATTTCTCGTGGAACGGAAGGGCGACTCGGTGAGGGTGCTCTCGTTCCAGGAATCGCTCCTCCTTTGCCAGGCGAGACATGAGGAAGGCTGCCCCTTCGTCATCGAAAATGGCATCATCAAGGCAAGATCCGTGCAGGAGCGGAAGCCCTAGATGAAGAAGGTCTGCATCCTCAGGCTCGGCCACCGGCCCTTCCGGGACAAGCGGGTGACAACCCATGTCGGCCTCGCGGCAAGGGCCTTCGGTGCCGATGGCATGTACCTCGCGGCCCGGGACCCGGGCCTGGCAGAGAGCATCCGGGATGTGGTAGCCCGTTGGGGCGGGGAGTTCTTTATCGAGGACGGGGTCTCGTGGAAGGCCTGCGTCCGTGCCTGGAAGGAGCAGGGCGGGACGGTGGTCCACCTCACCATGTACGGGCTGCCCATGACGGAGGTCATCGGGGAGATCCGCGGGAAGGAGAAGCTCCTCATCGTGATCGGTGCCGAGAAGGTGCCGGGCGGGATCTACGGCCTCGCGGACTACAATGTTTCGGTGACCACCCAGCCGCACTCCGAGGTCTCGGCCACGGCGGTCTTCCTCGACCACCTCTTCGAGGGAGCCGAGCTCAACCGCTCTTACCCTGACGCCGTGCTCAGGATCTACCCGAGCAGGGACGGGAAGAGGACCGGGTCGTGAACGGGAGCGTCCTCGTCGCCGGGTTCGCCACGCGGCACGTCGCCCAGTCTGCATGGAAGGCAGGGTATACCGTCTACGCTGTCGACCACTTCTGCGACCAGGACCTGGCCTGGTACACGAGGGACCGGCTGAAATTCGAGGAACTGGAGGAGCTCCCCGACCGGATCGCCGAGATGGCAGGGCGCCATGCCATCGACACCTTCGTACCCACCTCGGGCGCCGAGGCCATCGGCCCTCCCATCCCCCTCGCCGGGACCGACACCCGGACGGCGGCCCGGCTTCTCGACAAGCTTGAGATCCAGTGGTTCTTCGAAAGAGAGGGCATCCCCGTACCACCCCTTGCCGGCGAAGAGGATTTCCCGTACATAGTCAAGCCAAGGAGCGGTGCAGGGGGCTGGCGGAATGCCGTCATCCGCTCGCGGGAGGACCTTGCCCGGTGGCGGGAGGAGAGCCCCGGCATCGAGGGCATCCTCCAGGAGCAGGTCCCGGGGGTGCCGGCGAGCGTTTCATGCCTTGCGGATGGAGGGGGGCATGCGGTTGCCCTTGCGACAAACGAGCAAATCCTCCGGGGAGGGGAGGCCTCCCCCTTCGGGTTCATCGGATCGGTGACTCCCCTGGATCACCCCCTCGCTGAGATGATGTCGCTCCTTGCAGAGAAGGCCGCGGCGGCGAGCGGCTGCCGGGGATCGGTCGGGATCGACTTCGTCCTCGGCAAAGATACCTGGGCCGTCGAGGTGAACCCCCGGTTCCAGGGCACGGTTGACACCGTCGAAATCTCGACCGGGGCGAACCTGTTCTCCCTCCATGTCGACGCCTGCAACGGTATTTTGCCGCAGACTTCCCTCCGGCCGATGCAGTACGCGGCCAGGCGGATTCTCTTCGCCAACGGGGACCTGGTGGTACGGGAGAACCTCTCGCGGTTCGCCCCCAGGATCACCGACATCCCCTGGCCCGGTACCGAGTACGAGGAGGGCCAGGCCGTGGTGAGCGTCCTGGGTTGGGGAAGAGACCGGGGAGAGGCGTTCCGGGTGCTTGGCAACACCCTTAAACAGCTGGAGCGATATATGGGGAGATGATGTCCATAGCGGAGATCCTGAAGGACGAGGCGGTCCGGGCGTACCTGACCCGTCTCATCGGCGAAGAGGGGCTCGATCTCCTGGAGAAGTTCCCGGAAGATGGGGAGAACAGCGACGAGGAACTTGCCGAGAAAACCGGGATCAACCTGAACTCGGTCAGGCATACCCTCTACACCCTGTATGAGAAACGGCTCGCCGAATACCGGAGGCTCAAGAACACCGAGACGGGCTGGCTCACCTACCTCTGGACCCTGCGCCTGGACCGTGTCCCGGCCGCGGTCATGGAGGACATGAAGATGATGCTCGAGAAGCTCGAGGCACGGGAGTGCTTCGAGGAGGAGAACGACTTCTACCTCTGCAAGACCTGCGGGACCTTCACCTTCAACGAGGTCATGGAGCTGGACTTCGCCTGCCCCCGCTGCTCCCAGCCCGTCGAGCACTTCGACAACGAGGCTCTCCTCTTCGCCCTGAAGCGCCGGATCTCCGCCATCCGCGAATGCCTCGGGTATGAATGAGGACCCCGGAGGCATCAGCCGGAGGGAGAAGCACCGAGCGGAGCGAGGTGGTGACCCCGAGGGCGAGAGCCCGGGGGAGAGCGCGAAGGGCGTGAGCCCGAGCGGGAACCAACGGGCCGAAGGCCCGGTGGTGAGCCAACAGGCCGAAGGCCTGGTGGTGAAGTGGGAGCGGCTCCTCGTCAGGGCAGGATGCGACCGGCGGGTCGTCGCCCATGTCCGGGCGGTAACCACCCTCGCCCTCAGCTTTTCTGAAAATCCCGTCGTCGACCGGGACCTCGTGGAGGCCGGTGCCATGCTCCATGATATCGGCCGCGGCAAGACCCACGGGATCGACCATGCCCAGCGGGGTGCCGACCTCGCCCGTACACTGGGCCTCGATCCGGCCATCGTCTCCATCATCGAGCGCCACATCGGCGCCGGGATGACCGCCGACGAGTGTTCCCTCGGGGGACTCCTCGCGAGGGACTGCATCCCGGCGACCGCCGAGGAGAAGATCGTGGCGAACGCAGATAATCTGGTCCGCGGGGACGAGATAGGGACAATCGAGGGCACGCTGGAGAGTGCCCTTCGGCAGAAAAAAAGAATCCGGAGGAGGATCTGCAGGCTTTACTTCGAGATGGAATCCTTCAGAAGTTAAATAACTCCGCTCCAGGCCGGGGCCTTTAGTAGTCAAGCAACTCAGCTCCTGACGAGGGACCTCAGACGATCCATTTGTTTCACCCCTTGGGGGAAGGCCTTCAGATGATTACCTGCTTCACCTGGGCCAGGGCGCGGATCTCCTCGAGGAGTCCCGTGGGCAGCTTCTCGTCGATGATCACGACGAGCCTCGGCTCCTCCGCGAAATAGGGATCGGTCACGAAGATCTGCCGGATGGTCAGGCTGCGGCGGGAGACAACCCGGAGGACCGCGCTCACGATCCCCCGCTCCTGGGCGTTCCTCGGGATGACGGTAAAGGCAGAAAGCCCCAGGGCCTCGGCTACCCTGGAGAGGTCGGGGGTTCCCCGGAGGTTGCGGAAGACCTGGGCGAGGGCCTTTACCGTGAGGATCCTCCGGGCCGTGGCATCCACCACCCGCCGGTCGGCCCCGATGACCCCGGCGATATGGGTGGCCGGGATCTCCACGCCGTTCGCCACCACCTTCCCGTCGTCATTCACCCCGAAGCCGTTTTCGAGGAGGAACTTCGCGACCCGGGCCTGGGCGGGCGAGTCGGCGAACTCCTTCATGATGAGGGACCACATAGAGAAGCATTGGGGTCGTGTATATTAATATACATCCGTGGCCCGATTGAGGCACGGACGGACCGGAGACGGTGACGCCGGTCCGAAAGTCATGGTCAGGACATCGAAGGAGAAGGTTCTTGTGATCCACTGGTGTAGTTATTTACGCGCGAGGGTTGCCAAGCCAGGTCAAAGGCGCTGGCTTGAGGGGCCAGTCTCGTAGGAGTTCGTGGGTTCAAATCCCTCCCCTCGCATCCCATCCTTTTTCCTGGACGTCTTGCGAGGGAAGAGATTACGGATTCAACCCCACCCGAGGCTTATTTAAGATTGGATCCAATGCCTGATACCCCGGAAAATAACGACCAGGGAAAATAACCTTTTTTAAGGATCGAAGGATCCATGATGAAATATATTCGATTCTTACGTGGATTTATGTCATAGTATCGATTTCGCATTACCCGGTTTTGTCCCGTGCATAATTATTTATCATGCTTTCTTAATATCACTCTACCATGCCACAAAGAACTCTTCGAGGATAATCGGTCAGAGATACTTTTGAACTGTCATTGAGAACATAATACGATAAGTGACAGAATGTCTCCCATAACACTAAGAAAAGCTCTGGTTTGTATATTTATTCTCGGCGTTTTTCAATTGGCCCTGCTGTTTTGGGTACCAATTACCCAATTGCAAGGTTTGGATGGACATCTGACAATTACCGATGCGTTATCGATATGTAATATGCCTTTTTCCAGCACCACTCAGTCTCCTTCTACGCATCCCGGTTATATGCCGTATCGTGCTGCCAATCAGGATCTTTGTAACAGGCTCCAGGCGACGTATACGTCCGGGCTGATAATAGCCACGATATTACTGGGTTCATGCCTGATGGGGTTCATTTTACTTGGCATAAATTCAATTATCCTGAAGATTAAGGAAAAAAATGAACCATTGTCTGTATGGAAATACCCTCCAGCGGTTCCGGAGAAAACCAGATCTATTCCTAAGGTGGTTCAGGAGAGAGAGAGAAACAGGAAGAAGGTTTCCATCGCCTTCTTTCTTTTCATATTCCTCATAAGTATCGGTGCATTTATATTTTTTAGTTCTTATGTATCCAAATGGGATTATGACCTTCACACAAAATTACAAAATGCTCAAAATGGAATGAACTCCAGTCAGGGTCAAAACAGTTCGGCAGGCAACACCACTCCCCTGCATGCTTCGACAACCACCGTTAAGCCCACCGCGTCAATCCAAAGCGCGGTTAACACCAGTGTTTATAACCGTTCATCGTCTCTGCCAGCTTCACCGAAATATGCTGCAGGGGATCTCATCAACTGGGAATCAATGAATAATAATATAATTTGGATAATTCTCGCCTATTATCCAAAGGCCGATGAATACCAGTATACCATTTACAACCGGAGCAGCGGGGAAGTTCTTGGAGAATATTCCTCATGGGGAAAAAGAGACATTATAGACGCTAACTGGGTAAAAATAGGCCACATAGAACCCTACATTTCTACACCTCTCCCGACGACTCCATCTGAGACTCCACTGGCTTCTTCCCAACAAGTTCAGACCGTAAAGACCTATGAACCACTTGTCGTTGTGGTTGGTTCAGAAATCCTTAACATCAGGATTCTGGACTATGCTCGCGGACCTTATGCGAATGATCTCGCAGCAAAAGTGCGTGCGAATAAAGTGCCCCAGAAAAATTTCGAATATTTACTCATTAATCCGGTTGTTACCAATGAAAAGGGGAAGTCGCCGATACATGTCTCCGAACGTGATTTCAAAGCCTGTGTTGTAAATACTTCTGATTGTTATAATTCACTATCTACCGCGCTGCCAACCGAGGAGTTCGGAGATGTGTATCTTGAACAAGGGGATAAGAGTGACGGTTGGATTTCATTTATTATCCCGCACGGGGTTGATATAGAACTGGCATATGTGCGTTCGATGAATAACTCCCTTGGATTCATCTTAATCAAGTAAATTGTATTTGTATGGGAAAATCAAGGCCCCTTCCGGGTCCCCTCCGCCAATAACCCGAAGAACAATAATCAACTGGAATGTGACCCATTTGAGGGGCCAGTCTCGTAGGAGTTCGTGGGTTCAAATCCCTCCCCTCGCATTTTCCTCTTTCAGGGCGTGCACTCACCGACGGATTTGGTGCGAGGGCTTCTTACCATCCCCCACCCGGCGACCGCCATTGCTGGCGAGAACCTTCTCACCTTTGCCCGAGATCCCTAAATGACTAGATATCCGGCCGGTCCACTCCGGGTCCTCATGGACCTGCCGACCCCCTCTTCTTGAAATTCCCACGGCCGGACGAAGAAGCGTGGCATTTATATATACTTACAGGTAACTCAAATATAGAGCTATATAGACTAAACAGGAAATCTATAAATGTCCCGGTTACGAATGAAATACCTTGCGGTACGGCTTCAACCTCAAATTTACCTTCGGACTATACGCACCATCCGTACCGCATTAATTGTAATGGGCGGCCCGGGATTGAATCGGGGCATCCTGGGATCGCCCGACCCTGATGCAACGTTCCATTTTCAGTCGTTAACCGTTTCTTTTCAGGATATACTCAGGAGTGCATTTGAGAGACTGGTCGCGCAGGCGTTCGCGAGTTCACATCCCTTCCCTCGCGCAATCACTGAGAGATAATATATACCTTTCCTGCCGAGCCAATAATTGGCGAAGAATGCAGTCCGGGGGAGAGAGAGTGACGGGTTTCGAGCCGGGCGTCTCCGAGGTGGTCAGCGTCATCGTTCTCATCGGTATCGCCGTCGGGGTAATGGGGCTCGTGAGCCTGGCCCTCATCGCCGGGCCCCCCCCAACCGCAATCCCCTCGATCTCCGGGCTCGTCTCCATCGGGAACTGCAGCCATACCATCTTTATCTCCCACGAGGGCGGGGAATCCCTCAGCAAGGGGCAGTACCAGATCTTCCTGGACGGCGTGGACCGGACCTCCTTCTTCGGGAGCAACAGCCCGGAGCCCTGGTCCCAGGGGAAGGTCCTGAACTACACCCCGTCCACCATGCCAAAGCAGATGGTCATGGTCTCCAACAGATCCTGGGGAGGTGGTACTGTCCTCATTTCCGCCAATCTCACCAAAATGGTGTCACGTTGTCCGACATTTGTCCGGGCTGCCGCCTCCAGTTCTGCATCGGTCACCCTCCCCGGACCCAGCACCACGGGGGACTTCATAGTCGTCAGCTTCTACTGGCAGCCCCAGACCAGTGGTGTCTCATCGGTAACTGATACCAAAGGAAATACCTACTACCTTGCCGTGGGCCCGACAAACTGGGGTGGCACCAGTTACCGGGGGGCGACGTACTATTCGTCCAATATCAATGGCGGAGGTCCTGCAATCACCATAACGGTCACCTATTCCCCCGCCATCTCGGGCACCCAGTCGTATGCGGCCGAGTACTCGGGCGTGGCACCTGTAAATCCCCTCGACCAGGTATCGGCGCAGAGCGGCACCGGAACGGTCCTGAACAGCGGGCCGGTGGCCACCAGGCAGGACACCGAGTTGGTCTACGGGTTCGCGATGAGTGAGGGTACCGCCACGGTAAACCCGCCTTTGACTCCAAGAAGCACATTTTCGAACAATTTTATCGCGGATCAGACGGTGATCCGAAGGGATTACTACAGTGTCACCGGTGCAAACTCGGGTGGGGCCTGGTTATGCCAGATGGCGACCTTTACGGCGTGAACGACCGGTATCCTCATCCCGCTTCACCATCTTTTCATGATGTCTCCCCATCGCCTGGCCCCTGAGTTCCCGGGGCATCTTCTCCATCGCATACCGGAGGGCTGTCCTTGGCATGACATCCCGGTGTAGCATCACCCAATCGAAAACCTCCTTCTGGTGTTTCCTGCCCGCCTCCTTGAGCAGCCATCCGTATCCCTTCTGGACCAGATCATCCCCGTCGGTCAGCAACCGGTCGGATATTTCCAGGACATGCACGAGGAACATGCCTTTCCTCGCCGGGAGCACCAGCGAAACCGCAGCGGCCCGCCTCAGCCAGCGGTTCGGGGACGCGGCCCAGCGTTCAAGGTCCTTCGCGCATCCGGGGAACCGCTCGAGTAAGGCCCCTACGGCGTGGTTGCAGAGGGTGTCGCACTTAGCCCAGTTGTTCACATATTTTTCGATCCAGGCCTCGAAGATGGCAATGTCACCGGATTCGTATGTATCCCGTAAGCGGTAAGCCCACTCCGATGCAATGAACGCCTCCTCGCAGGTATCGGTCGAGAAAAGCTCATCGCAGAGGGCGAAGATCCCCCCTTTTCCCCTCCCCAACACCGCCGGGAAATACCTGCCGGCGATCTTCCGCACCACGGGTGTCTTTACGCCATAGCAGGCCACGGGCTCCCTGAAGAACCGCTGTGAGGTTTCCCTGTTCCTCACCTCCGCGGCCCGTTCCAGTTCATGGCGTATCGAGCATATGATGTCATCCGGCATGTGATTCTTCCTCCCCGTGGGCCCCCGGAAATAACAGACGCGAAGCCGCCGGCCGGTGTGCAGGCAATGTCCTCCTCAGGGAGTCCCTTCCGGGATCCATAAAGGAATGGATCAATCCTCAGGTAACTTCGGGCATGCGGGTCTCCCGGCGGAAGGCATACCGGGGTTCCCCGGGGTTGTCCCTCAGAAAAACCCGTATAATTCACAAAAAGCAATGATTTCAGTGAATCTCTCACAAATAAAAAGCAATCATTTTATATAGAATTGTAAGGAGATTGATGCGTATGTCTCCGCGGCTCATACTTGCATGCCTGACTTTCATATTCCTCATCCTTCTCTTTCCCGCCGTCCAGGCGGCCGAGGTCCGGATAACCTCGGACCCTGCCGACCAGACCTCCCCCTCGATCTGGGAAAACCGGATCGTCTGGACCGATGCACGGAATACAAAAAACCTGGATATCTACCTCTACGATGTGAATACCGCGACCGAGACCCGGATCACCAAGGGCCCGAAGGACCGGAAGTCCCCGGCGATCTGGGGGGACATCATCGCGGCGGTGGACCTCACCTACGGGAGCCCCGACATTTACATCTACAATCTCCTCACCCAGACGGGACGCCTGATCTCCACGGGGGCCACCAACCAGAAGTTCCCCAGGGTATCGGGAAACTTCGTCGTCTGGGAAACCTCCCGGAACGCGGACAATGACATCGCGGTCTACAACGCATCAGCCGGGCGCGAGGTGAAGATCCCCTCCGGTGCCGGGTCCCGGCGTTCTCCCGCGATATGGGGCAACCGGATGGTCTGGACCGATACGAGCAGCGGCACGAGCACCATCCGCCTCTATGATATCGAGACAAAGGCCGAATCCCGGCTGACGAACGACAACACGAGCCAGTTCAACCCCTGGATCTACGGTGACCTGGTCGTCTGGCAGGACACCCGGAACGGGAACGCCGATGTCTATCTCTATGATATCGCGACCGGGACCGAGAAGCGGATCACCACTGATCCGGCCGACCAGCGGAACCCCCGGATCTGGGGCGACCGGATCGTCTGGGAGGACTACCGGAACGGGAATCCCGACATCTATATGTTCACCATTTCCACGGGAAAGGAACAGGCCCTGACCCGGGACCAGGTTGTGCAGCGCTCGCCGGCAATCTGGGGCGACCGGATCGTCTGGGAGGACTACCGGAACGGGAACGCCGATGTCTACATGTTCGATGCCTCGACCCCCGCAGCCGCCTCCCCGGGCACCGGGGGGACTCAGGCTGCCCCTAGCCCGGCCAGTTCCGTACCGCTGCCGGAGATCCTGCCTCTCATCGCCGCGATACTTCTCGTGATTGGCTGGGCCCGGCGGTCCCGCCGCTGAATTGGACCGGTGTGCATCAGCCACCAGTCCCCCATTTCTAATTTTCCCGGGCACGAACGGCAAATCGTGCGGGGCGGGAATTCTCCAGGATCAGGAGCC
>DATKKN010000107.1:0-9788 GCA_035542895.1 Methanomicrobiales archaeon
CTTGCCATTCAGGATGATGACGGAGACGGATGGGTAGTCGCGGAGGAACCCCGGGATGTCGTTCATGGCCTCGTTTTTGATGGCCGCGTCATCGCTCCCCTCCCGCTCGCACTCCTTCGTGACATCCCAGAGGGCGATCCGTTTCTCTTTCAGACGAACAGTCCGCACATGGTACGGCAATGCGGCCGCGATCCCGAGGAGCGCCTCCATGAGATGCCAGAACCGGTTCCGGGGATTGGCATAGTATTCCTTTTTCTGGAGAGAGATCTCCGACGGGAAGGAGCCGAGGATCAGGACCTGCGGATCGGAGCCGGTGACGGGAAGGAGGCCGGTGAGGCGGGGGGAGGAAGGCATCTGAGAAACGGTTGGTTGTCGAACAATAAATTCCTCGGCACGGGAAACCTTTATCATCGACTGCGGGGAGAGGATGGCACGAGGTGAAATGATGGAGATCAGACCCGGCCTCGCGAAGCTCGCGAAGGCCCAGATACGGAAGGTCCAGGACCTCGAGGGGGAACTCGACGTGATCCTCCTTGCCCACGAGAAAATGCCCGCTCTCTCGGAGCTTTCCAAGGGGGAACTTGAGGACCTCAGGGAGACCGAGAAGAAGATGGGGGTCACGCTCGTCGCGTACCGGAGGGGGTAGAGGCCAGGGAGGGAGAGCAACCCTGCCGGAACCTCCCCCGAACCGGAGCCCAGTTGCCCGGGTCGGGAACCCGTGCACATCCCGGACCTGCGAGATTTCCGGGATCCCCGGGATGAGGAGGATTTACGGCGGTAAACTGGTTATCATGGTCAAGATACCATTATATATTACAGCACCCTAACTTAAGGTAAAGTTCACAGGAAGTTTTTACAATGACATCGAAGGATTCTGCTGAAGTCACGGTGAAGGAGGCGTACCTCGGGGACCCGGGCCGGGGCATCGCCCGTATCAGCCTTGACATCATGAAGGCCCTCGCCCTTGTCTCGGGGGACGTCATCGAGATCGAGGGGAGGAAGAAGGCGACCGCCGTGGTCTGGCCGGGATACCCGGAGGACACGAGGAAGGCGGTGATTCGGATCGACGGCACCATCCGGGCGAACGCCGGTACCGGCATCGACGAGAAGGTGATGATCCGGAAGATCGAGGTCGTGTATGCGAAGAAGGTCGTCATACAGCCCACTCAGCCCATCCGGCTTGTGGGCGGGGAACAGTACCTCTCCCGGCTCCTCCGGGGCCGCTCGGTCCAGGAGGGCCAGGCGGTCCGGGTGGATGTGCTCGGGAACCCGCTCACGTTCGTCATCGCGAAGGTCATCCCCAAGGGCGTGGGCGTCGTTACCGACGACACCGAGATCGAGCTCAAGGAGGAGGCCTACGAGCCGGGGAAGGAGAAGAAGGGCAAGAAGGAGGTCCCCGACGTCCACTACGAGGACATCGGCGGCCTGGGGAGGGAGCTCCAGCTCGTCCGTGAGATGATCGAGCTTCCCCTCCGCCACCCCGAGCTCTTCGAACGGATCGGGATCGAGCCCCCCAAGGGGGTACTCCTCTATGGCCCGCCCGGGACGGGGAAGACCCTGATCGCAAAGGCGGTGGCAAACGAGGTGGACGCCCACTTCGTCACCCTCTCGGGACCGGAGATCATGTCCAAGTTCTATGGCGAGTCCGAGAAGCACCTCCGGGAGGTCTTCGAGGAGGCCGAGCAGAACGCCCCGGCTATCATCTTCATCGACGAGCTCGATTCCATCGCCCCGAAGCGGGCGGAGGTGACGGGGGAGGTCGAACGGCGGGTCGTCGCCCAGCTCCTCGCCCTCATGGACGGGCTCAAGGGCCGGGGCCAGGTCGTGGTCATCGCCGCGACGAACCTCCCCGACTCCATCGACCCGGCCCTCCGCCGGGGCGGGCGGTTCGACCGGGAGATCGAGGTCGGCATCCCGGACAAGAAGGGCCGGATGGAGATCTTCCAGATCCACACCCGGGGCGTTCCCCTCGACCTGGAGAAGGTGGAGCTCACCGAGGAGCAGAAGGCGAAGGTCGAGGAGGACTTCAATGCAAAGAAGCTCGACCTGGACTACTACCGCGAGAAGCTCATCACCGAGAAGAAGCAGGAGAAGTTCGACCGGCAGGCGAGGCCCGGCGCGACCTTTGATCCCGCGAAAGTCACCCTCACCGGCGAGGAAATGAAGGCGGTGGACGCCGATTACACCCGGCGGTTCGAGGAGGAGAAGCGGAAGATCGAGGAGCCGTACCGGAAGGAGAACTTCCTCAGGGAGTACGCCGACTCCACCCACGGGTTCGTCGGGGCCGACATCGCCCTCCTCGTGAAGGAGGCGGCGATGTTCGCCCTGCGCTGCGTCATCCCGAAGATCAAGATCGACGAGGCCATTCCGGCGGAGATCCTGGAGAAGCTCCGGGTGCGGAAGGCCGACTTTGAGGAGGCCCGCAAGCACGTCGAGCCCTCGGCGATGCGAGAGGTGCTCGTGGAGATCCCCGACGTGGAATGGACCGATGTCGGGGGCCTTGAGGAGGTGAAGCAGGAGCTCCGGGAGGCGGTGGAGTGGCCGCTCAGGTACGGCGAGATCTATACCGCGCTCCAGACGAAGCCCCCGAAGGGGATCCTCCTCTTCGGCCCGCCGGGGACGGGGAAGACGCTCCTCGCAAAGGCGGTCGCGAACGAGTCGGAGTGCAACTTCATCTCGGTGAAGGGCCCCGAGCTCCTCTCGAAGTGGGTCGGAGAGTCGGAGAAGGGGGTGAGGGAGATCTTCCGGAAGGCCCGGCAGGCCTCGCCCTCCATCATTTTCTTTGACGAGGTGGACGCCCTGGTCCCGAAGAGGGGGATGTACATGGGCTCCTCACATGTCACCGAGTCGGTGGTTTCCCAGATCCTCACCGAACTCGACGGTCTCGAGGAGCTGAAAAACGTGGTGGTCCTCGGGGCGACGAACCGGCCGGACATGATCGACCCCGCACTCCTCCGGCCGGGCCGGCTGGACCGGGTCATCTACGTCCCGCCGCCGGATGCAGAGGGCAGGAGAAAGATCTTCGAGGTCTACCTCGGGGGCGCGAAGGCCATCCTCTCACCGGAGATCAGCATGGAAGAGCTGGTGAAACGGACCGATGGATACGTCGGGGCCGACATCGAGGCCCTCGTCCGGGAGGCCAAGCTCGCCGCCATGCGGGAGATCGTCGCCTCCTTTGCAGGGAGGACCGATGCCGAGCGGCGGGAGGCAGTGAAGCAGGTGCAGATCACGCAGAAGCACTTCGACGAGGCGTTCGGGAGGGTCAAGGGATCCCTCGACGCCGACACCCTGGAGGAAAACGAGCGCCGCTCCTGGGAGATGATCTTCAATGCCGAGGAGAGGAAATCTTTGGAGAGCGCCCTTGCCGTGGAGAAGAGGGCCGAGCTTTCGGCATCCGGTGCATCGGCCTCCAAGGAAATGGCAACGGCGATGGAGGAACTCCGGGCCCGGATCTATGCCCGGCGCAAGGACTGGAAGGAGTTGAAGAAGAGCAGGGAGAGGCTGGAGAAGATCCTGGAGAAGCGCGAGAAACTCCCGGAAAAGATGCCTCTCCCGGCAAGGTAGGGTAAATGGAAGACACACCCGGCGATGCATTCAGAAGGCTCCAGGAACTCCTGGAGCAGATGATCCGCGAGAGCATGGAACAGGGGAACCTCAGGGCGCAGCCCATGGGGTTCACGATTGTCATCCGGGGGGGAGGCCCCTTCCCGGTCGGATTACCCCCGGGCCAGGAGGATGGCGGGACCCTCGAGCCCCGGATGGAGGTTCACGAGGGGGAGGATGAGATCCTCGTGCTCGGGGAGCTCCCCGGCATATCGGAGGACCAGGTCCGGATCGACCTCGAGGAAGGTGAACTCCGGGTCGCCGCCACGGACGGCGCCCGGGAGTTCGTGGGCCGGGCCGGCCTCCCACCGGTGGATCCGGGATCCATGATCATGACCTGCCGGAATGG
The DNA here is from genome assembly GCA_035542895.1 of Methanomicrobiales archaeon. Classification (GTDB taxonomy): domain Archaea; phylum Halobacteriota; class Methanomicrobia; order Methanomicrobiales; family JACTUA01; genus JACTUA01. Next base: position 3,953 of record DATKKN010000107.1, read on the forward strand.
GGTGCTGGAGGTCAGGTTCCGGAGGATCCCGGAAATAACCCGGTAATTTTTCCTTTCGACTCTTCTCCCCCCGCCACCCCGGGGCAACGCAGCATGACCCATGCTGCCGTTGCGGTCCAATGATACGTGCATCCGTCGCATTGTGGGCGCCGCCGGCTCGCTTCTTTCACGTGCGTCGAACTCCGTTCGCCATCGGCACATTGAGATGTGCCTCTCACCTCGTTACACTCGCCGAGCGTCGAACTTCGTTCGCCGCCGACTCACTCCGTTCGTCGTGCGTCGGACTCTGTCCGCCGCCGACTCACTCCGTTCGTCGCCCGCAAAATCAAAGGAAAGATATAGTCTCAGGATGCGTTACTAGCTAGGTGCTTGGTATGGTCAAGACCACCGTTTCCCTGATCAAGGCTGACATCGGGAGTTACCCGGGCCACTCCCGACCCCATCCGCTCCTCCTGGAGAAGGCCCAGAAGATGCTCAAGGGAGAGGAGGGGAAGCTCCTCACCGACTCCTTCGTCACCCACTGCGGTGACGACCTCGAGCTCATCATGACCCACACGAAAGGCGTGGACAACCCCGAGATCCACAAGCTTGCCTGGACCGTCTTTTTGGAGTGCGCGAAGCTCGCGAAGAGCATGAAGCTCTACGGGGCAGGGCAGGACCTCCTCTCGGATGCCTTCTCGGGGAACGTGAAGGGGATGGGCCCGGGGGTCGCCGAGATGGAGTTCGAGGAGCGGGGCTCGGACCCTCTCCTCTGCTTCATGGCCGACAAGACCGAGCCCGGGGCATGGAACTTCTACCTCTACAAGATCTTCGCCGACCCGTTCAATACCTCGGGGCTCGTCATCGACCCGGGGATGCACGACGGGTTCATCTTCGAGGTACACGACGTGATCGAGAAGCGACGGATCATGTTCCGGACCCCGGAGGAGTCCTACAGCCTCCTCGCGTACATAGGCGCCCCGTCGCGCTATGTCGTGAAGCATGTCTTCCGGAAGGACGGGGTCATCGCCGCCTCCACCTCCACCCAGCGGCTCTCCCTGATCGCCGGGAAATACGTGGGCAAGGATGACCCGGTCATGATGATCCGGGCCCAGAGCGGCCTCCCCGCCGTCGGCGAGGTCCTCGAACCCTTCGCGACCCCCATCATCGTCGCCGGCTGGATGCGGGGCTCTCACCACGGGCCCTTCATGCCCGTCGGGCTCCCCGATGCCGTCTGCACCCGGTTCGATGGCCCGCCCCGGGTCCTCTGCCTCGGGTTCCAGGTGGCAAACGGGAGGCTCGTCGGACCCGTGGACATGTTCGACGACGTGGCCTTTGACCGGGTCCGGGCCCGGTGCAACGAACTTGCCGACATCCTCCGGGCCCATGGTCCCTTCGAGCCCCACCGGCTCTCCCTATCGGAGATGGAGTACACGACTCTCCCGACCGTCGAGAAGACCCTCCGGAACCGGTGGGAGAAGATACCGGAATAGATAGTAAGAAAATCACTTTTTTGGATTCAAAAAGCCGGTTTCCCCGGCGACACCCCGTTCATCACTCGTTGATGTGCACCACCTTCGCCGGCGGGAAGCCGTTGAAGTACGTGGACGAGGCATGGGAGTAGGCGCCGATGTTCTCCGAGTAGACGAGATCGCCGATCTCGAGCTCAGGAAGCTCTGCCCCGAGGGTGATGGTATCGAAGGCATCGCAGGTCGGCCCGAAGACCGCTGAGATCTGTTTCTCCCCCTCCCTGAAGGCGAGGACCGGGTACGTGCAGTGATCGAAGATCTGCCCGGAGTAGGTGTGGTAGATCCCGTCGTTGATATAGTAGCACTTCTTCCCGTCCCTGACGGCCTTCCCGATGACCTTTGCAACGAGGGAGCAGGCATTCGCGACCATGAACCTCCCCGGCTCGGCGAGGATCTGGGTGTCCGGGGTGAAGAGCCGTTTGATCTCGGCGTTCAGCCTCCTCGTGAGCACCCGGAGAGACTTCACCTCGGGGTTGTATTTGACCGGGAACCCGCCGCCGATGTCGAGGATCTTGATCCTCTGCCCCGCCCTCGTTTCTGCCTCCCTGATGATGTTTGCCGAGAGCTCGAGGGCCTGGACATAGTTCTCGAAGTTCGTGCACTGGCTGCCGACGTGGAACGAGAGGCCCTCGACGACGAGTCCCGTCTTGAACGCCTCCAGGATCAGGTCCACTGCCTCACCCGGGGCCGCGCCGAACTTGGAGGAGAGCTCGACCATGGACCCGGTGTTCGGGACCCGGATCCGGAGAACCAGGCCGGCGTTGGGTGCGTGCTTCCTGATCTTCCTCAATTCTTCTATATTGTCGAAGGTAACGAGGGGCTTGTACTTGTCCAGGGCTTCCAGGGTATCGATCGGCTTGATGGTATTGGCATAGATGATCTTGTCCCAGATCCAGTCCTGGCGCTCCTTGTCGGGCATGTCCCTGATATTTTCATGGACGAGCATGAACTCCGGCATGGATGCGACATCGAAGCTGCATCCAAGATCAAAAAGAGTCTTTACGATCCGCGGGTTCGAGTTCGCCTTCACGGCATAGTAGACCTGGATATTGGGAAGGTGATCCCTGAATTCCCGGTAGTTCTCACGTATCTTCGCATGGTCGATGACGAAGATCGGGGTCCCGTGCTCCCGTGCCAGGTCCTGGAGGAGGGCCTTCCCCGCCTCGTCCAGGTGGGGCACCCCGTCCGGACCCCCCTCCTTCCTCATGCCACCCCCCCTGTCTCCTGCGCTTGCCATTACGTATCCTGCATCATTGCACGAATAAGAAGTTTTTGAATTGCCAGGGGTCCTCCCGGTCATAGTCGTTCGCCGGGTTCTCCCTGAAGTACACCGCCCTCCCCGAGAGCGGGGTCCAGTCCGATGGCCCGGAATAGAATTCCCCGAGCCAGGGCTTTGCCACGGAGAGGACGAAGTCATGGGGGATGTCGTCGGGCAGGCAGAAGCCCCTCCTCGGGTTCCCGATCATCCACATGACCGCCGAGACCACCCCGAGGGCCACCTGGACGGTCGTCGCGTTTTCGCCTGGCGCGAGCCTCCGGGATTCCCCGATGGAGAGGATGCTCCCCGTCCACCAGGAGTTGTACGGGTGCCCCATGAGGAGGGCCCCCAGGATGTCGGCCCCCGAGACGATGTCCCGGTCCGACATGATCCGTTGCCTCGGCTGGAGCTCGTAGTTGTTCCCCCTGAGCTCCTGGAGGGAGGCGATGGTCGCGTCGCAGGGAACGTAGGCATAGTGCACCGTGGGCCGGTAGGCCGCCTTTTCGTTCTCCCAGACGGTCCACCGGTCCGAGATCCCGAAGGCCTCCCCGTGCCTGATCACCATGCCGACGATCTCGCCGCCCGGGACCCAGGACCGCACCCAGGTGTTGATCCCCATCTGGGCGAGGATCACCTGGTTCTTCGGCTCGCAGGGCGGCAGGTACGCGAGCCGGGGGAGCTGCTTCTCGTGGGTGCCCCATCCCATCTCGGCCGGGGCGGTCCCCTCCTCCCGGAGCCCCTCGATGGACCACGTCCCGACGAACTCCCCCACCTCCTTTGGCCGGCAGGAGATCTGGGTGTCCCGTTCCGAGCAGTGGATGACCCTGATGCCGATCTCCCTGGCGAGGCGGGCGAAGTCCCCCTCCCGGATGAGCGACTCCAGTTTCTCCGGATCCCGGGCCAGCCCGTCGGCGGTCAGTCTCCGGGCGATGTCGATTGCCCCCTGCTTCGCGAAGTGGGAGATGAGCCCGGGGTTCGCCCCGTGATCAACTACGAAGGTCGGGGCGTCCTCCCAGTCCTTCGCGAGCTCCCGGAGCCGCATCTGCCGGGCATGGAGGGACTTCTCGTACGGGCTCGCGGTGAACCGCTCGCCGTACGAGTCCCAGACCTCGACGGAGGTGTTCACGTACAGGACCTCGTGGTCATGGCACCACTGCACGATCTCACAGCAGTCGATGTTCCAGGCGAGGTCGATGAGGAGCCCGCCGGGCTCGAGGTACTCGGAGAGAACGGAACCCAGGTTTTCGGGAGTGATCCGGCGCTGGAAATACCGGATCCCTTTCGCGGTCCACGGGGCGAGGGCCGCCTCCTTGTCCTCGAAATCCAGGATCGTGAGGTTGCCCGCGGGGATGTTCACGTGGGAGAGCAGGATGGGGAGGGTGCACTTCGCCACCGCGCCGTATCCGAGGATCAACACTTTCTTCCCGAACTCCAATTTCCGGCCCTCCGGCTGGAGAGATCTGGGCGGGTTGATTATTTCATTCTTGCCAAAAGGGCCGGGGCCGGAGGAGGAAGGGGAACGCAACCGGTTCCCTCCGGATTCCTCCGGAAAAGGCGTTTCCATCGGGAGGAGCGTGAAGAAACCTTAATAAGCACGCACCAACCAGATTACCGAGGATGCCAACCAGCATGGTGCTCCCGATAAAAAAGGTTTTTTCCCTCGTGGATTCCCGGATCACCGTGGAGATCAAGGACGAGGACCGGAGGTTCCAGGGACGGCTCATCTCCGTGGACGAGTACCTGAACATCCACCTGGACGAGACCATCGAGCTCGTCGGGAACGAGCGGGGGCGGAACCTGGGCACCGTGGTCATCCGCGGGAATAACATCCTGACCATCTCGCCGGTAGTCTGAAGACATGGCAGATCTCGCAGAGGAGGCCCTCAGGATCATCCAGTCCAGCCGGGACGGCGTGCTCCAGAGCGAGCTCTGGAAGCTCCTTAAGGTGGACAGCCGCAAGTGCTCCCGCATCGTGAAGAAGCTCCTGGACAGCGGCCTCGTCGAGCGGATCGAGTACAAGGGCGACGGGATCAAGACCTACACCCTCCGGGCCGTGAAGAAGTCGGTCAGGCCCTCCCTCATCCTCGCCGGCGGGGAGCTCATCCCCTGCATCTGCTGCGACCGGGAGTGCGTGATTAATTCCTGTAACCTCCTCCTCGACTGGATGTACCAGCTCGCCATCGAGGAGCACACCGGGGACTAGAACCTTCCTTTTTTCCTCCCTGACATGATTTTTCCCTCAACGCTCGAGCTGCACACGAACCCGGAATCCTCACTTCCGGGGCCCCTTCGTAACCTTTATCATCGTCGGGAGTCACTTCCAGATCGTCCATGGCTCCCCGGCGGTCCTCCCCTGCCATCTCTCCGGTGATAGGAGCGACGCTCCTCGTCGGGATCACCGTGGTCCTCTCGGCGCTCGTGTACCTCATGCTCGCCGGATTCCCGTCGGGCCTGCATTCCGGCGCCATCGGAGAGCCCCAGCAGATCAGGATCAGGGAGGTGTACCGGGAGGGGATCGCCTCGCCTTATCCGAACTGCTGGAGGAGCTGCGTGGTGCTCAGGCACGAAGGGACAAGGCCCCTCGGGAATAACGACCTCATCCCTGTATTCTACCGGAACGAGGCCCGTGTGCCGGTGAGTATTCCCACCATGAACGGCTATGAGTTCGTCAGGCAGCATCCGGCAGGGGTGCGCCTCTTGGAAGGAGATGGCTGTAAAGGCGAGTCCTGGGACCCGGGCGAGGAAATCCGGATCGAATTCAACAAGGGTACGTTCCGGCAGGGGGATCGGGTCAGGGTTGAGATAAGCTCTGGATCGGGCGACATCATCCTTCCGGGCAACACCATTCTCGTCCCATGACATGGCAGGGGAGGAATGCGCCGGGTTCCCCCTTGAGTCCTGGCACACCGGCCTTCAGGGCCGGTTTTCCCCCTGCCAGCGCATCGCGGCCCGGGCGACGAGCCGGGCGACCCGCACCGGCTCGGGGACCTTCCCGTCCCGGGTGAAGTCCCGGAGGACCCTCGCCGCGTCCTTGCGGGAGATCCCCATCGCCCTGATGAAGACCCGCACC
>DATKKN010000108.1:0-5033 GCA_035542895.1 Methanomicrobiales archaeon
AAAGAGGAGGATACCGGGGAGGGACCGGGCGAGGAGGAGGGCCATGAAGGGCGTAACCCAGACGATGTACTGGGGGCTGGACACGTGGTTGGAGACCATGACCAGGACAACGGCGAAGAAGATGAAGGAGCAGAGCACCCGTGCATCCCGGGTACCGGCCTTCCAGTAGATGGCCAGCAGCGAGAGCTGGATCAGGGCCATCAGGGGAACGATAATACCCCCGAAGAAGGGAGGCAAGCCCAGGGCATTCGCTATATAATCGAGATAGAAGACAATGGACTGGGCCTGGGTCACGGCCACGTTCATGGTAAAGGACCTGAGGAATCCCGCGGGGGAGAGGATGATGAAGGGGATGGTGAAGGCAAGCACGAGAACGGCCCCGATCAGGATCCGGCGGGCGAGAACTCGGAAGTCCTTACCCTGCAGGTGCTCGTAGATGAGGTAATAGGGATATGCCACCACCGGGAACCACTTGACAAGGAACCCGATGGCAGAGGAGGCATAGGCTGCCGACTCTTTCCCGTACAGGAAGAGGGCCAGGGAGAGGACGAGGAAAAAGGTCGGGAAGGCGTCGTACTTGGTGAGGACAAAGTACGCCGCCGATATCCCCGTCGCGGAAAGAACTCCACATATGAATGCCCGGTTTTCGTCATAAAATTTGAGGGCAATCAGGTACACCAGAAGGGTGGTCCCGAGATCAAAGAGGCACATGAGGATCTGGTGGGTCAAAACGTAGGCCATGGAGCTGTTGAAGACAAGGGCAACCAGGAAGGGAAGGAGCGTCGAGAAGAGGGAGAGCGGCGGGTAATAATAGTCAAAATTGAGGTAGGGTATCTTCCCCATCCAGATCTGGGTCGCATCCTTCAGGTAGTACCCGATATCGAAGAAGTCCATGAAGGAGGAGAAGACCGAGGTGGTGACGAAGGGAACGACAAACTTGGCAAGGATCGAGATGACCGCGAGGATGAGAAGATGGCGCCGGAACAATGCCGGATCCGGGCAGGGAACCCGGAAACAGAGGAATCCGATTTCCTTCTCTGCTTTATCTGAAGGTCTTTTCCGTTTCCGGGATGCCATTCATCAGACTTGGGACTGGAAACCATATATGGATATCGATTTTTCGGATGAGGAGCCTCCGGTTTTCAGTCGTGGGAAGTGCCATCCCGGTGCGGGTGCTGCCCGTTTTGGTGTTCTCTCTTCCGGGGAAGTCGCTCCATCGGAACAGGGGTCCATTATATGAATCATCATGAAAAGTATTATTTCTTAGATATAATCACATTTAATTTGCTTTTTGGTCATTGAGGTTAAAATCATCTTTTTATATTCATTATAACTGCTTAAAAATGCATTCCATGATTGTGAAGCATGGGAGTATATATATAGTATAACTACAAAATAGTGTATTGCAGGGTTCTTATGGCAGAAACCGACATCCGAAACCCCTCCGGCCAGGGGGGGATTCCTGCACCCCGGCTGCGTGCCGGAAGACAGCATGTCCTCGAGACCGCCTTCGGCCTGCTCGCATCGGCACCGGCTGCCAGGTACCTGATGTCCTTCATCGTGAGGATGAGGTACTGCCCGGATTCGGACTCGTGCCAGGTCGTCATCCAGCCGCACTACAGCGCCGCGGGAGAATACGACGAGGAGGTCAGGGAGGAGATCCTGCTCCCGCTCGCCCAGACGATCCGGGCCACCCTTGGTGCGAAGGTCTCGCGGAGGACCTGTGCCTACATCTCCGCCTCGTCCACCATGGACCAGGATAACCTCGCGGACCTCTTCATCCTCTATTTCTTCGCCGGGGAGGAGTCCCCGGGACAGGGACCCGCGATCTCGGGGATCTACCAGATGAACCTGGCCCTCCGCACCTTCGCCCCCGAGATGGAGGAGATCGCCGTCGGGGCGCTTGAACGGTGCCTCTCCGTTTTCCGGCGGGAAACGCGGGCTCCCTGATCGGGAAAGGGCGATGGTAATCCTGGCCACCACCTGGCACTCGTCCGCAATTTCCCCCTATTCCGTGATAGATTCCCCATACGTACCCTGATCCGCCCTGATCCGGTACGCCCCGTACCTCTTTTTCACCCTTTCCGGAGTGGTGTTTGCGTAGCAATAGGCGCAGAGGTGTGGACAGGTGGCATACTGGCCGATGTCCTTTGAGACGACGCAGCCGCATGCCCTGCGCTGGCCCGGATCCTTCAGGAAACCGGGAGTCCTGGCCGGGTTTTCCCCTTCGGGTGGAGGATCCAGGAACTGCCGGAGGACGGGGTCCCCCCCGAATTCATGAAGGAGGTGATCCCGGGATATGCACCGGCCTGGTCCGATTCCATATTCCGAGAAGTCCCGCTCCTCCCCGCATGCGGTAATGGTGAGCCCCCAGGACCGGTTCAGGTCCCGGAGTCCCGCGGCGAGCTCCAGCTCCTCGGCCGGGGAGAATTCCCGGATATCCCCACAACCCCGGCTCCTGAGGTTCCGGGCGACCCTCGGGTATCTCGCAATGTCGATGAACGAGATGGCCATCCGTTCCGTAAAGGGGGCGATGGCATCCCCGACACGCCTGACCCGGTCCAGCAGGCCTGGCACATCGAGGCGATCGGAGAGGAGGAGGGGGTCCCACCGCCATACGACCCGGCCTTTGCCGGCGATGCGCGAGAGGTCCTGGAAGGTTCGGATGCGATCTTCCAGAAGGGGAAGGTTCGGCTCGACCCCCTCCTTCTCGTAGTCATTCAGGGTGAAGAGCACGATGTACTGGTATCCGAGCCGGGTCATCTCGGCGAGCCAGGAGAGGAATGGTCCGGGATTCTTGGACCAGAAAACAAAGACCCGGGCATTCTGGAACGAGACAAACATCGAGGAACCGTTCCATGGGTTGATCCACTTCGCATAGCCCTTCCGGAGCCGATCCCTGAACCATTCACCATAGAAGGCGGGGATGTCCGTGGACCGCGAGGCTGAGATGATCAGCGGGGCCAGGGCAGTGACCGCATCGGCGGCCGGCGCCTCCCGGGCGGCCGTACCGGAGACATCGCGAGGTCGGTCCCGGGAGTCAGGGATGTGCAACCTGACCCGGGGCCAGCCGTGCCATGTCATGCCTTCTCCAGCCTGTTCATCCATGCATCCCGCCCCCTCATGAGGGTAGCGGGCATTCATGCGAACCGAAAAAAAAGGAAAAAGGTCATCGAGGATCAGGGTTATCGACGATGGCTGGAGCTGCCCGTGGAGCCCCTGGAACCAGGCTTGTCGAGCGCCGGCCGGGCAATCTCGAGGAGAGCCGCGGCGATATCGAGGGAGGTATATCCCTGTTCCATCCACCGCTCGATTTGGGCCCTCGAGGTCCCCAGATCGCCTCTTTCTATCCTGGCCCGGATCTCCCCCGGTGGGCCGGTGGCAGGGATCCCAGCCGGTTCTCTCCGGGGGGGCCCCTGGTCCCCGATCTTCACCTTCGCATACCTCTGGATATCCCGGATTTTCTCGCCGTCCATCCCGGTGACCAGGGTGAAGGACTGCCCGGATCTCCCGGCACGCGCGGTCCGCCCGATCCGGTGGACGTAGTACTCCGGGTCGTTCGGGACATCGTAGTTGAAGACCGCATCTATCCCCTCCACGTCGATCCCCCGTGCTGCCACGTCGGTGGCGACGAGGATGCCGATCTCACCTTTCCGGAACTTCGCCATCACCCGTTCCCGCTGGCCCTGGGTCATATCCCCATTCAGCTTCTCCGCCAGGTACCCCCTCGCACGCAGGCGCCTCGCGAGCGCATCCGTCCGGCGTTTCGTGTTGCAGAAGACGAGGGAGAGCTCCGGATTGAACTCCTCGAGGAGCTTGGACAGGGCATCGAGCTTCTCCTGCTCGGTCACCTGGTAGTAGCGCTGCTCGATGCCCGGAACTGTCAGCCGTTCGTGGACAACCCTGATGATCTGCGGATCCCGCATGTACGCCCGGGAGAGGTCGCGGATCGCGTCGGGGACGGTTGCAGAGAAGAGGACCGTCTGCCGGCTTCGCGGGGTCCGGGCGAGGATCGCCTGGATGTCCTCGATGAAGCCCATGTCGAGCATCACGTCTCCCTCGTCGAGCACCACGTACTTCACCTGCTCGAGGGAGACGGTGCGGCGCCGGATATGGTCGAGGAGCCGGCCCGGGGTGGCGATGACCACCTGGACGCCTCTCGCGAGGACAGAGAGCTGGCGTTCCATGGACTGGCCGCCGTAGACCGGGAGAATGATGATGCCCCGCCTGTACTTCGCGAGCTTCGTGAGCTCCTCCGAGACCTGGATGGCAAGCTCCCTCGTCGGGCAGAGGACAAGGGCCTGGATGGTCCTCTTATGGGGATCTATCCCCTCAAGGAGGGGGATGCCATAGGCGGCGGTCTTCCCGGTCCCCGTGTGGGCCTGGCCGATGACGTCCTTACCCGACCTGATGACCGGGATAGCGAGGGCCTGGATCGGGGTCGGCTCCTCGAACCCGAGGTCTGCGATGGCCCGCTCCAGCTCGTGGGAGAGGGCGAGATTCCTGAAGGATGCTGTCTCCATTTCCATTCGGTCTCCATGTCTCCATTCCAGGGAACCTGATACACCCGCCCTGATGATGATTCATCGAAAAGAGGACGACCGGTCCGTATTACTTCACCATGTATTGGCCTTCTCGCGATAAAGGGTTATGGGAACGGGGTTCAGGGGATCCTCCGCCCCGGCGCCGAAAGGAAGAATGCTGCAAACCAGGCAGCCTGAAACCACGGCTGACCGGCATCAGGAGGAGAGATTCCTCCCGGCCGAAGGTTCCTGCCTGGCCTCTCCTGAGTCAGGGGATACCATGAGGGAGCTCACGTCCACCGCCTCGAAATCGGACCCCTTCACCCGTGACAATTCGCTCACGAGTCTGTCATTGTCCCACCGATCATCCGGCACCCCCGTGATGAACCATGCACCCCCGTTGTCCGCGAGGATCATCCCGTACTTCTTGAGGGCCGCAAGGATTGCCCTCGTCTCCGGCGAGAAGCCGGAGAAGTCGAAACCGGCCTTCAGCCTGAACCGCTGACCCAT
>DATKKN010000109.1:0-5485 GCA_035542895.1 Methanomicrobiales archaeon
ATTACGCGATCTCAAGGGAGAGGTCAAGAAGAAGATCCGGCTCCCGAAGGCCTTTGACGAGGACTTCCGGCCCGATCTCATCAAGAAGGCGGTCCTCGCCATCCAGAGCACCCGGTACCAGCCCCACGGGTCGTACCCGTATGCGGGCATCCGGACCTCGGCCCACTCCTGGGGGAGCGGCCGGGGTGTCTCCCACGTGCCGAGGATCAAGAACGGCTCACGGGCTGCCCGGGTACCGCAGGCGAGGGGCGGGCGCGAGGCCCATCCCCCGGTGCCCGTGAAAGTTCTCATCGAAAAGGTGAACAAGAAGGAGAAGCGGAAGGCCCTCCTCTCGGCCATCGCGGCGACAACCGACGAGGAGCTCGTGAAGGCCCGGGGTCACCGGTACGAGGCGAAGCTCCCGGTCGTCATCGAGGACGCCTTCGAGAAACTCGAGCGCACAAGCGACGTTATCGCGGCGCTCCAGGCGGCCGGGGTGTACCCCGACGTTGAACGCTCCCAGGCGAGCCGGAAGGTCCGGCCCGGCCGGGGCAAGATCCGGGGGCGGCCCTACAAGCAGAGGAAGAGCCTCCTCATCGTCACGAAGAGCGAGCCCCTCCGGGCGGCGAGGAACCTCGCCGGGGTCGACGCCGTGAGCGTGTCCGAGCTGAATGCCGAGCACCTCGCGCCGGGGACCCACCCCGGGAGGCTCACCGTCTGGACGGCGGGAGCCGTCAAGCAGCTGGGGGAGCTCTCATGATCCTGAAGTTCCCCTTTGTCACGGAAAAGGCGATGATGACGCTCGAGCGGGACGCGAAGCTCCAGTTCCTCGTCGAGAACTCCGCGACGAAGCCCCAGATCAAGCGGGAGATAGAGAAGACCTTCGAGAAGGAGGTGGCCTCGGTCCGGACGCTCATGAACGCGAAGGGCGAGAAGAAGGCCATCATCACCTTCGTCGACGAAAAGGCGGCCGAGGAGATCCTCTCCCGGCTGGGCATCATGTAGGTGGTTTGAGATGGGACACAGAATCCAGACACAGAACCGGGGTAAGGGCGGGTCGACCTGGCGCGCCCCCTCCCACCTCTACCGCGCCGAGGTGCACCATGCGGGGAGGAATGACGGCATCACCCGGGGGGAGGTCGTTGATATCGAGCATGACCCGGCCAGGCACGGCCCCGTCGCCCTCATCTCCCTCGCGGACGGGAAGAGGACCTACGTCCTCGCAACGGAAGGCACGGGAGTAGGGGACAGCCTCGCCTGGGGCAAGGGTGCCGAGGTAAAGAGCGGGAATACCCTTCCCCTGTCGGAGATCCCGGTCGGGACCATGATCAGCAACATCGAGGCCAAGCCGAACGACGGCGGGAAGTTCGTCCGCTCGGGCGGCACCCAGGCCCTCGTGATGGGCCGTTCCGACGACAACAAGGTCGGCGTCCGGATGCCCTCGGGGAAGCTGAAATGGTTCCACCCGAACTGCATGGCGACGATAGGCATCGTCTCCGGCGGCGGGAGGGGCGAGAAGCCCTTTGTCAAGGCCGGAAAGAAGTACCACAAGATGAAGACGGGAGCGACGAAGTGGCCCATCGTCCGGGGGGTCGCGATGAACGTCATCGACCACCCCTTCGGCGGCGGATCGCACCAGCATGCAGGGCGCCCGAAGACCATCGCGAGGGGAACCTCGCCCGGAAGGATGGTTGGTTCCGTGGCCGCACGCCGGACCGGGATCAAGAAGAAGTGAGGTGAGAGCGGATGGTGAAAAAGACTCAGAAACGGTTGCCCCGGCGGCGCGAGGAGTTTACCTACCGCGGGTTTACCATCGGCGAGCTCGCCCAGATGGCACCCTCGGAGCAGGTGAAGATCATGCCCGCCAGGGTCAGGCGGAAGTTCCAGCGGGGCCTCACCCGCGACGAGGAGGACCTCCTCTCCCGGGTGCGGGCCAATGACCCGAAGATCCGCACCCATCTCAGGTCCATGGTCGTGACCCCCGAGATGGTGGGAAAGGCGATCGAGATCCACAACGGGAAGGAGTTCCAGAAGGTGGACATCCAGCCCGAGGCAGTCTATCACTACCTCGGGGAGTTCGCCCTGACGAGGCACAGGGTCGCCCACGGCGCCGCGGGTATCGGCGCCACCCGGTCGAGCAAGTACGTCCCCCTGAAGTGATGGCCATGGCACGCACAGGTTATTCACTGCAGATCGAGGGGGAGGAGCTCGCCCGGGCAAAGGCGAACGAGGAGGATATCTCCCCGAAGCATGCCTTCGAGATCGCCCGGTTCATCAGGCGGATGCGGGCAGACGATGCCATCGAGTACCTGGAGAAGGTGGTGGCCCTCGAGAAGGCCATCCCGCTCCGGGTGTACAACAAGAAGGTCCCCCACCGGCGCGGCCTCTCGCACTGGTACTCGGGGAGATACCCTCAGAAGGCGGCAAAGGTCTACATCAAGCTCCTGAACGCGGCAAAGAAGAACGCCGAGTACATCGGCCTTGACGCCGGGAACCTGAAGATCGTCCATGTCCAGGCGAACCGGGGGAGGCGCCACGAGGCCTTCTTCCCGAGGGCCATGGGCAGGGCGACACCGAAGAACCGGGAGACCGTGAACATCGAGATCGTCGTGAAGGAGGTCAGCTAGGTATGGCAGTCGAGAGGAAGTTCATCTCCGAGGGGGTCCGCAGGGTCCGGGTCGAGAAGTACCTGACCAAGGAACTGAAGCGGGCCGGCTTCGGGGGCATGGACATCGCGAGGACCCCGCTCGGGACCCAGGTGACGGTCTTTGCGGAAAAGCCGGGAATCGTCATCGGGAAGGGCGGCAAGGTGATCCGGCAGCTCACCCTGGACCTCGCGGCGAACTACGGGGTGGACACCCCGCAGGTCGACGTCCAGCAGGTGCCGAACCCCAACTTCAATGCCCAGATCATGGCCGAGCGCCTGGCAAACGCCATCGAGCGGGGCTGGTACTTCCGGAAGGCCGGTTCAAGCATCATGCGAAGGGTGATGGACGCGGGTGCCCTGGGCTGCGAGGTCATCATCGCCGGAAAGCTCACCGGCCCGAGGGCGCGGGTCCAGAAATTCCAGGAAGGGTACATCAAGCATGCCGGTGAGCCGAGCAGAACGGTGGTGGAGCGCGGGTACGCCATCGCCATCAAGAAGCTCGGGGTCATCGGGGTCCAGGTGAAGATCGTGCCCCCGGACGCGAAGCTCCCGGATAGCTTCGTCGTAAAAAAGATCGAGAAGCCGGCAGAGGCCCCCAAGGTCACGGTCACCGAGGTCGGCGAGGAGATGGAGGCCGAGGCCGAGCCGGTGCCCGAGGCCCCGGACGCTCTCGACCGCATCGAGGAGGGTGCCTGATGGCGATCTTCCGCGCGAAGGAGGTCCACGAGCTTTCCGACGTGGAACTCCAGGAGAACATGCAGAAGCTCCAGATGGAGCTCCTCCAGAAGTACGGCAAGGTGAGCGCGGGCGGCGCGGCCGAGAACCCCGGGCGGATCCGGGAGATCCGGCGCACCATCGCCCGGATCCTCACCGAGCAGGGGACGAGGAAGAGGGCATGATCACGGCAGGAAACATCCTCCGCCACGAGCTCATCGGCCTCCCCGTGGAGGTCGTGCAGGCAAGTAACCCTGCAGAGCTAGGGATCGCCGGGCGCATCGTCGACGAGACGAAAAACATGATCGCCATCGAGACCCCGCGGGGGACAAAGCGGGTCGGGAAGGCCCACGCGACCTTCCGGATCCGGATCCCCGACGGCACGGTGCTGGATGTTTCCGGGTCGGCCCTCGTTTCCCAGCCCGAGAAGAGAATTACCAGTGTGAAGAGGTTCTAGAATCATGGCAAAGAGTGTAGGTCTGGATGTCCCTGCCCCGGCGACGGAGTGCACGGACGTCAACTGCCCGTTTCACGGCAGCTTGCCGGTGCGCGGCCAGGTGATCACCGGCAAGGTCGTGAGCGACCGGATGAAAGGTACGGTGGTGGTGGAGAGGGAATACCTCCACTACATCCGGAAATACAACCGATACGAGAAGCGAAGCTCGCGGATCCATGCCCATAACCCGCCCTGCCTCCAGGCAAAGGCCGGGGAGCTGGTGACCATCGCCGAGTGCCGTCCCCTCTCGAAGACCAAGTCCTTCGTGGTCGTGGAGGTAGAGAAGGCATGAAGGCAAAGCAGTCGTACATCCCGAGGGCCTTGAACACCGGGACCCGGCTCGTCTGCGCCGATAACACCGGCGCGAGGGTGGTCCAGGTCATCTCGGTGGACGGGTACCACGGCGTGCGCCGGCGGCAGCCGAAGCTCGGCCTCGGGGACATCGCCACCATCTCGGTGAAGAAGGGTACCCCGGACATGAGGAAAAAGATGGAGAAGGCAGTTGTCATCCGGCAGAAGAAGGAGTTCCGGCGGCCGGACGGCCTCCGGGTCTCATTCGAGGACAACGCGATGGTCATCGTGAACGAGAACAACGAGCCGAAGGGGACCGAGATCAAGGGCCCCGTCGCCCGCGAGGTGGCAGAACGGTTCCCGAAGATCGGGTCCATGGCCACCATCATCGTCTGAGGTGAGGAGATGGCAACGACCAGTTCCCAGCCAAGGAAGCAGCGCAAGGCCCAGGCGAAGGCGCCCCATCACGAGCGGGGGCGGACCCTCTCGGCATCCCTCGCAAAGGAGCTCAGGGAGCAGTACAAGCGGCGGCACCTCCGGGTCGTGAAGGGCGATACCGTGAAGGTCCTCCGCGGGGACAACAAGGGCGAGGAGGGCATCGTCGACGAGGTGGACGTGAAGCACTGCGCCCTCTTCGTCCACGGGGTCTCCATAACGAAGGCGGACAACACCGAGGTCCCGAGGCCCGTCCACCCCTCCAAGGTCCGGATCACGAAGCTGAACCTGAAGGACAAGCTCAGGGCCGCGAAGCTCGGGGAGGCGGAGTGATGGCGCACCTGAAGCGGTATGCCGCCCCGGACTCCTGGCACGTGAGCAAGAAGACCAGGACCTACGTCGTGAAGACCGCGCCCGGGCCGCACAATGCCGATGCGATGCCGGTCGGCGTCTGGCTCCGGGACCACATGGGACTTGCCCGGACCATGCGGGAGGTGCGGCAGATCCTGAACGCAGGCTCGGTCATCGTGAACGGGAAGGCCTGCAAGGACCCCGCACTGGGGATCGGGGTCTTTGACATCGTCTCGGTCCCCGGCATCGGGAAGCACTACCGGATCCTCCCGGACAAGCGCGGGAGGTACCGTTCCATTGAGATCTTGCCCGAGGATGCGAAGACCCGGCTCGCCAAGATCCGGAACAAGACCGTGATCTCGAAGGGGCGGGTCCAGCTGAACTTCGTGTTCGGTGCGAATATCATTGCCGACAACAGCTACAAGCCCAAGGACTCCGTCGTGCTCAACCTCGCCGAGGCAGAGGGGAAGAAGCGGTTTTCCATCGTGGACCACTTCCCCTATGCCGTCGGGAACATGGCCATGGTCATCGGCGGGAGGCACTCGGGCTCCGTCGGCAGGATCGTCGAGATC
>DATKKN010000110.1:0-4864 GCA_035542895.1 Methanomicrobiales archaeon
CGGATCATGGAGAGGAAGATCCGCATCCCATCCACTGACCCGAGGATCTCCTCCGAGGCCCGCTCGGGATGGGGCATCATGGCGAGAAAATTTCCCCCCTTCCCGAGGATCCCGGTAATATTCTCCATCGAGCCATTGGGGTTTGCATCCTCCGTGACCCTGCCCTTCGGGTCAGAGAACCGGAAGACCACCCGTCTCTCCCGGTTCAGGGCGGCGAGGGTCTCCGGGTCGGCCATGTACCTCCCTTCCTTGTGGGCTATGGGGAGCCGGATCACCTCTCCCTCGTGGTACAGGGAGGTGAAGGGGGTCCCGCTCGTCTCGACCCGGAGATGGGCCGGGCGGCAGAGGAACTTCGGGTAGGCGTTGATGGCAAAGGTCCCGGGGACGAGGCGGCTCTCTGCCGCGATCTGCGCCCCGTTGCAGATCCCGAGGGTAAGGCCCCCGTTCTTGGAGTGCCTGAGGATCTCCTCCATGATGGGCGTCCGTGCGGCGATTGCCCCCGCCCGGAGGTAGTCGCCGTACGAGAAGCCCCCCGGGATAACCACGGCGTCGTAGCCCTTGCCGAGGCCCTCCTTGTACCAGCGGAGGTCGGTATCCACCCCGCAGACATCCTGAAGCACGTGGGCGACGTCCCGGTCGCAGTTGGAGCCCCCGAACTGGACGACGGCGAACCTCATTCCCTGACCTCCACCTCGTAGCGGTGGATGACGGGGTTCGCGAGGAGCCGCTCGCACATCTGCCTGGCCATGTCCTCTGCCTGCAACCGGCTCCCGGCTTCGACCGAGAGCGAGAAGATGCGGGCCGTCGCGAGTTTCGTCGTGTGAAAGCCGAGATCCGCGAGGGCGTGCTGGATGGCCCTTGCCTCAGGGTCGAGGATCCCCGGCTTCAGGGAGATCCTCACCTCGACGTCGAAGTTCATTCCGGTCCCTCCCCCGAGAAGACCGCCTTCTCGGCCTCGAACCGGTGGAGGGCCCCCGGGGTGATCCGCTCGGCGACGGCGGCATAGGTCGCCATCACGTCCCCCTTGTCGAACCGGTACACATCCTTGTCGAGAGACTCCTTCGTTTTTGCATCCCAGAGCCGCATCGAGTCCATGGATATCTCGTCGCCGACGAGTATATTCCCCTTGAACCTGCCGAACTCGAGCTTGAAGTCAACAAGGGTGATGGAGAGGCCGGCCAGGTAGGTGCGAAGGAGGTCGTTCACCTTGAGGGCCAGCTTCCTGATGGTGAGGAGCTCCTCCCGGGTGACGAGTTCGAGGGCAAAGATGATGTCATCGTTCACCATCGGGTCGTGCCTGCTGTCGTCCTTGTAATCGAGCATGATCACCGGCGGGCTGAGCACCGTCCCCTCCTCGAAGGGATACCGCTTGACGAGCGATCCCGCGGCGACGTTCCGGACGATGACCTCGAGGGGGATCATCGAGAGCCTGCGGACGAGCATCGTCCGCCGGTCGAGCATGTGGATGTACTGGGTCTTTACGCCGTGGATCTCCAGGTACTCGAAGAAAAAGGCCGATACCGCGGCATTGTACACCCCCTTGTCCCCGAGCACGGCCATCTTTCCGCCGTCGAATGCCGTGATGTCGTCCCGGAACTCCACCGACACCTCGTCGGGGTTGTCGGTGAGGTACACCGACTTTGCCTTCCCCCTGTAGAGGAGCGCTCCCTTCTTCACCCAGTCTCTCCCCCCTTGATCTGTTGCTCAAGCCGTTTGATAAGTCCTTCGATGGAGGGGTGGTACCACCCCATTTCGATGAACCGGGGGTAGATGCACAGGCGCTCCCTGAGGGTGGCGCTGTCGCCGACCAGCTTCTGCAGCTCCCCGATCTGCGGCCATCGGTGCTCCGGGTTGATGAAGTCGGGGGTGACCGGCGACACCCCTCCCAGGTCGTCCACGCCGCAGGGAAGGAGGGAGGCGGCATCGGCGAGGTTCGGCGGGACCTGGACGGCGACCTCGGATGGCAGGATGTCCCGGGCGACCTCTATCGTCACGCACATCTCCTCGGTGGTTACCCCCGGCCACCGGGCCATCGGGGTCCCCTCCTTCGGGCAGAAGTTCTGGACGATGACCTCCTGGATGTGGCCGTACCGGTGGTGGAGGTCCCGGATGGCCATGAGGGCCTCCTCCCGGTCCCCCATGGTCTCCCCTATCCCGACGAGGATGCCCGTGGTGAAGGGGATGCGGAGCCTTCCCGCGTCCTCAATCATCCGGATCCGTTCCTCCGGCCTCTTCCCCGGCGAGTGCCGGTGAGCGGGGATCCCGGCCACGGTTTCGAGCATGAGCCCCATGGAGGCGTTTACCTCCCGGAGCCGTTCCATCTCCTCGTACGTGAGAAGGCCCGCGTTCGTGTGGGGCAGAAGGCCCATCCCGATTGCCCTGCTGCACATCGAGGAGCAGTAGTCTACGATGGACCCGTACCCGAGGCCCTGGAGCATCTCCGTGAACCCGGGCTCCATTTCGGGACGCTCGCCGAAGGTGAAGAGCGCCTCGGTGCAGCCCATGGCGGCCCCGTGGCCGAGGATCTTTTCCACTTCTCCCGGGGCGAGAACGCACCCTTCCCGCACCGGCGTCCGGAAGCCGCAGTAGTCGCACCGGTTGCGGCACACCGTGGTGAGGGGGAGAAAGACGTTCCGCGAGAAGGTGATGACCCGGGCCATAGAGTAGTACTCCTCCGTTCCGGCTCATGAAGCTGGCAGGATGGCGGGCCGGAAACTGGGCACCCACGGGACCGGCGTCCCACCCCGGTGCGCCATGCTTATAAATACTCCCGCGCCCGACAATCCCATAGGGAACAGGGGGTGGCATTCCTGGCCGCAAGGATTTCTTTTGTCCTCTCGGGGTTCCTTCTCATCCTCGGGGTGGTTCTCTCGGGCTGCATTGTCTTTGTCCCCCTGCCGGTGCCCGTGCAGGCACCTGCCCAGGCAACCCCGGCCGCGGTCACCCCGGGAGAGGTCGCGCTCCAGGTAACCCCACCGTTTTTCGAGACGGTGACAGAAACGCCGGTCGAAACGCAGGTACTCGAGACCACGACCACTCCCACGCCGGCCCCGGTTCCCACGGTTCGCACCTTCAATAGCCCCCTCTCCCGGGAGGCGGTGTACAGCTTCACCGACAACGTCGATTTCCATGCCCTTTCGGTCGGGGTGTCCGGTACCCAGATGCGGACTGGTATCTATTACACCTCCGCGAAGAGCGGAAACCCGCAGCTCCACCTGGATGCCTCGCCCGGCTCCAAGTTCCTCATGGTCGGCGTGGACTTCTACATGAACGGCATCCGGAAGGAGGGGAAGTCCTCCATCTTCATGACCCCTCTCCCCTCTTCCTTCGAGGTCTGGGAGGGCGCCGACTCCTACGGCGTCCTGAACGCCACCGACATTCCCAACATGGAGGGCTACTACATCCGCGACGTAGGGAGCCTGTACCGGGACCGGTTTATCGACAAGGACGATGACGGATCAGGGGTGCTCATCTTCGAGGTGCCCCAGTCCTTCAACCTGTCCAGGGCCTATCTCACCTTCTGCCCGCGGAATGAGGATTCCTGGGCATTCTCCGGGTATTACCGCTCGCCCGACGACTGGGACTGCGACAAGGACCTGGTCGTCTGGCACCTCCGTTAGACCCCCGTGAGTCCCCGCGGGATCCCGGGCCACTCATGGAAGCGTTTTTCTCATCCTCACCCCCACCCCTGTACCCATGACCGTCCGCGCCATCATCCCCTTCAAGCCTAGGAACCCGAAGACCCGGCTCTCGCCGGTGATGAGCCAGGAAGAACGGGAGGCCTTTGCCGAGATGATGCTCGGGGACGTCCTGGACGCGGTGACCGAAGCGGAGTGCACCCCGGTCATCCTTTCCACCGCCCCGTATTGCCGGACCGGGGTCGAGACCATCGTCCACCCCGGGCACCTGAACGAGGCCCTGAACGAAATCCTCCCCAAGTCGGCCGACCCGACCCTTATCGTCATGGCGGACCTCCCCCTCATCACCCCGGCGAACATCACCGAGCTCGTCACCACGAAGGCAAGGGCGGCGATGGTGCCGGGCCGGGGCGGGGGGACGAATGCCATTTTCCTCCATAACCCGGCGGGCTTCCGGGTGGACTTCTATGGCGGGAGCTTCCTGAAACACCTCGAGATCATCGGGGATCTCGGCCTCTCGGTGGAGATCATCGATTCCTTCCGGATCCACGACGATATCGACGAGGTGGAGGACCTCGTCGAGGTGCTCATCCTGGGGAGCGGAGCCTCCCGGCGGTACCTGGAGCGGCTAGGTTTTGTCCTTTCCACGGAGGACGGACGGGTCGGCGTGAAGCGCAACCCCCATGAACAGGCACTCGTCGGCGGCGATTGAGGGGACGCCGACCTCGTCGACGATGGGGAGGCCGAGGCCCCGTATGATGGCGCAGGGGACCGACTCGTCCGCCTCCCCCATGACGAGGACCGCAGCCGAGGCAATGTTGTCAGCGACCGCCCGCTGGGTGACCTCGAGCCGGTGCCCGTAAAGGTCGGCCCTCCCCCGCTCGTCGATGACCGCCCGGATCCCCGCGCAGCCGATGGCCACCGAGGAGCAGCCGAGCCGCATGGCATGGGTCCTCGAGTCGGCGATGATCACCGCCACCCTTTTCCCCGTGCGCTCCCGGATGGCCTTCCGGATCCTGATCGCGCTCCCGTCGGGGTCGGCCGGCAGGGGCAGCGCCGTCCCCGGGGGCGTGTTCGAGAGGTCAACGCCGGCGTTCGGGAGGAGGGTCCCGTGCGAAAGGGTCAGCAGGAAGCCCTTCACCCCGCCGACGACGGAGTCGCTCTCCCCGAGGACCACCTCGGCGAGCCGCGGGTCCATCCCGTACCGCCTCCCGAGGTCGATTGCC
>DATKKN010000111.1:0-3555 GCA_035542895.1 Methanomicrobiales archaeon
TGGATCGCGAGATCATAGTCGATGTCGTCATCGGTGTAAGCAACCTGATCCCTTCCCGGGTCGCCACCATAGGGCGCGTCGTCCCTGATAAAGAGCCTGCCCGCATCCCAGGGCTTTTGCAGGGTCGAGCCGTTGGGGGCAGCGTGGGGAGGGGCATCGCCGAAGATCACGTAGATCTTCTTGGCATCGAGCCTCCAGCTGAAGTTCCGCGACTCGTAGATCACCCGGGCATAGTCCTCGGGCCAGTCGCCCCCGCTTCCCTTGGGGATCCCCTTGATCGAGGAAGAGATGGCGGAAATATCGGAGGTGAGGTCCATGTTCTTCAGGAATGCATAGTCGCCCGGGTCGCCATAGACACAGGGGATTATATTGTTCCCGTCCTTGCAGGTATAGCCAAGGAACGAGGTATAGCCATAGGGATAGTCCATGAAGGAGGCTGCCCCGAACCGGGTGTCCGGGATTTCCCCCCGGATATCGTTCATGACCTGGATGCCCTGGGACTTCATGGCATCGAGGACCTGGCCCATGCTCCCCGTGGTATCGAAGGCAAAGACCACATCCCCCTTCGGCACGCTCCCCGGAAGGGTTACCGTAATAGGGATCGTCTTCGTCTCCCCGGGCCCAAGAGCCTCCGTGATGGTGGCCGGGTTGACCCCCACGCCTCCGTCGGCCGCGGCGGCCGGCACCGCGAGGCTGGAGAGACAGACCAGGCACACGATGCATGCTGCCAGGATCTTCATTTGTGTTCCCCCTTTTTCCCCCGTGTGATTTAAAGAACAATTCTCTCTCTTACTATATATAATATTCTATTTCTGGTGCCTTATGATTCATGCACTTTACATTAAAATACCTATTAATTAATGATTATTAACCAAAGCGGCTTCTTTTACCCGCTGTCTACCTGTTATCATATACAATATAAATAAATTCCCCGGGAACGGACCGAACCGGGTTGGATCCCTGACGGCGGTCTCTCCCCATTCGACGGCGGTGAGGGACCTCAGTTCCCGAAATCCGGGAGGTCGAGGCCGGTTGATTTGTCGCGCCTCCTCGCGACGGGGAGGTCAAGGAGCTCGAGGATCACGACCTCGACAAGGAGGTAGACCTCCGCCCGTTCCCTCAGGCAGCCGGTGAGTGCCCGGTCCCCCCGGCCGGCTGACCCATGGAGATGGATCGCCGGCCCATCCTCTCCCGGGTAGACGGTGGCTACACCTACCACCTCCCATCCCCCGCCGAATCTCATGAAATGAGGGGTGGGAGGAATGACCGGCTCCTCGGGGCCGGTGACGAGGGAACCCTTCCCTATGGCACCGAGGAAGAGCATCACGGCGCGGGAGATGTCCTCTTTCTCGAGGATATTCTGCATCTCGCGGAGGAGATCCTCCCCATGGTCAACGCGTGCAACGAGGATCCTGCCCATCCGGGCCGAGCTGTACTGCATCTTCCTGCCTCCCTGCTCTCGCTCTCTAAGCATCCGAAGGAAATATAAA
Organism: Methanomicrobiales archaeon; assembly: GCA_035542895.1. Taxonomy (GTDB): domain Archaea; phylum Halobacteriota; class Methanomicrobia; order Methanomicrobiales; family JACTUA01; genus JACTUA01. Next base: position 1,491 of record DATKKN010000111.1, read on the forward strand.
AACCATTTCATCCGGAACGGCTCGCAGGTCCTGGTGGGGAACTGGGATACCCATAAATACGGGAAACAGGATACCTCGCTCATATGGCATCCACAGGAGGGGGCGCATCCCCCGCCGGGGAAGGCCGCCGCAGGATGAGAAGACGCACCATCGCCGGATCCCTCCTTGCGATGTTCCTCATCCTCACGCACCTTGGCCTTCCGGTCTCTGCCCAGGGGACGGCCCCCCAGGGATCCCTCCTCTGGACCTATATCGCGGGGCACGGGGTTACCGGGACCGCAATAACGCCCGATGGATCCGAGGTGGCCGCCATCTCGGAGGACGCAAAGGTCTACCTCTTCGGCAGCGACGGTAGCCTTCTCTGGTCCTATCCCGTCGGCCTCAAGCTGACGGCCCTTTCCATCGCGCCGGACGGGTCCCGGGTCGCGGCCGGCGTCATCGGCGGCATGGTCTACCTCCTCGACCGGGACGGGGGCCTCGCCTGGAAGACCACCACGGGTGCAGACGTGAACGGCCTCGGCCTCTCCCTCCGGGGGGAGCGGGTTGCCGTGGCCGGATCCGACCAGAGGATCCGGCTCCTCGGGCCCGACGGGAGCCTCCTCTGGAGCTACACCGGGAACGGGGCCATGGCCGCCGCGGCCATCTCCGCCGACGGAAAAAGGGTCGCCTGCGGCTCCCGGGATTACCATATCTACCTCCTGGACGGGGCCGGGACACTACTCTGGAGTTATACCGCGAACCGGGATATCCGGGATATCTCCATCACCAGGGACGGTTCGTTCACCATCGCCTCCTCCGAGGACAATATGATCTATCTCCTGGACGGGGAGGGGCATCTCGTCTGGAAGAAGGGATTCACCTTCTCCCCCCTCTCGGTGGCCATATCACCCGATGGCTCCATGATCGCCGTCGGGTCGGCGGACAACCGGATCTCCCTCCTCAATGCGAAAGGGGATGTCACCTGGAGCACGGTCCTCGACGGGGCCGTGAACGGGGTCTCCCTCTCCACCGGGGGGGATTACGCGGTTGCGGGGACCTCCAACAGCAAGCTCTATGACTTCTCCTTTATCCCCCCGGCGACCTCCGCACCTACCACCCCGCCGACCAACATCCCCCAGCCCGTCTGGAACACCACCCCGGAGAATACCCCTCCCCCATCCACGACCATTCCGGTCACAACCGGCGCTACCGGGGCGGCCACACCTGAGACGACCCCCGGGAACCCGTTCCCGGGGGCCGGGTCGCCGGGATTCGTCCTCGTGGTCTCCGGGATCCTCCTCGGCCTCGTTGCCCTCGTCATCGCGGGGATTTACTTCTTCAGGAAGAGGTAACCCGGGCCGCTACAGAACGGGGGAAGGCCCGGTTAGCGCACGATCCGCCGGATGTGTTCCTCGCACCCTGCCGTGAGCGACTCCTCGCCCGCGAGGCGCGCCACGTCCCTCAGGGCCTCGAGGCCGTGCACCGAATCCTCGAGGAAGGAGAGGATATCGGCCGGGTAGATGGAGATCCCGTACTCATCGAGGAGATGGTCGGCGATCTGGCGGTGGTCCAGGCCGGATTCCCGGAGCCCGATGATCCCTTCTGCAAACCGGCGTTCGGGGCAGCCGCAGTCTGGGGCGTCCCGGCAGCCGCAGGAAAGGAAGTCGTGGATGATGTTCCCGATCTGGTCCCGGAGCGAGCCCTCGAGGGACCGGAGGTTGATGCCGGAGGAGATGGCCTCGAGGAAAGCGCCGGAAAAGACCTGCTCGGGAAGGCGGAGGCCGGTCGCCCGTTCGAGCTTCTTTTTGCCCGCGAACCTCGCCCGGCCCGCGATCACTCATCCTCCGCAGTCGACTCGTCGAAGTCCTTCAGGGACTTCATCGCGTCCCGCATCGTCTCGATCTCGACGAGCCAGTCATCGAGGAGGCCGCCCTTTTCCGGATCGTCTGCCATGAACTTCTCGCAGCAGGGGCTTCCCCCGATGACCGCCGCCCCGATTTCCCCGGCGACCTCGAGTGCCTTCTCCATGTCGCCCTCCGGGATCCCCCGGGCCCGCTTTACCAGGGTTTTCACGTCCTTCTCATAT
>DATKKN010000112.1:0-2730 GCA_035542895.1 Methanomicrobiales archaeon
GAGGGCGAGGAGGGCGAACCCGACGTCCATCATGGTGTAAACATAATGGCCGCCCAGGGCATAGAAGTCCGGCCCGATGGCGAAGTACCGGATCCCGGTGACCACGTACGTGAGGGGGTTTATGGCTGCGGCCGCCTGGAGGAATGGCGGGAAGGCCTGCGCAGGGTAGAGGGCGTTACTCACAAAGAAGAGCGGCAGGGACAGGAGAGTGATCACCGCCTGGAGGCTCTCCGGGCTGTCCATCCGCATGGAGATGGTGGAGGACATGGAGAGGAAACCGAAGGAGAATACCCCGACGAAGAGGAGGATCCCGAGAATGGAGGCGAGCACATGAACGGGCGAATAGCCGGGGAAGAACCTCACGCCGATGAGGATGCCGAAGACCATGATGATGAGGACCTGGATGAAGGACTTGGTCATCCCCGAGAGGTTGACCCCTATGAGGATATGGGGCCGGGGGAGGGGACTTGCCAGGATCTCTCGCATGAGGCCCCAGAGCTTGTCAAAGAGGAGGCTGATTCCCCCGAAGAGGCTCGTAAAAAGGGTGGTGAGGGCCATGATCCCCGCGGCCATGAAGGTGAGGTAGGAAACATTGAGAGACCCCGGGGGAGCGGCGGCCGGTGCCCCCAGCTGGCTGAGGGTCCCGGTGAAGGCCACCCCGAAGAAGGCCATCCAGAGGGCGGGCTGGACGAGGGAGGAGAAGAGGAGCGCCCGGAACCTGAAGAACCGGAGCATGTCCCGCCAGTAGATCGTCAGGAACTCGGCTGCCACATCATCACCTCCGAAATCCTCATCCCCGGATCTCCCTCCCGGTGAAGTGGACGAAGACATCGTCCAGGGTCGGCTTTTTCAGGTTAGCCGACCGGATCTCGATCCCGCCCTCCTTCAGCCGGTCCAGGATCACGGGCAGGGTCTTTGTCCCCTCGTTATTCAGGGTGACCGAGAGCCCCCGGAGCGAGGGCTTCACATCCCTCACCTCGGGAAGGCTCCGGAGGATTGTGGTTGTCTTCGCATCGTCCCCGGTTTCGAGGTAGATCATATCCGCCCCGAGGGCGTTCTTCAGCTCCTCGGCAGTCCCCGAGGCGATGATCTTCCCGTGGTCGATGATGCTGATCCGGTCCGAGAGGCTGTCGGCCTCGTCCATGTAATGCGTCGTGAGGAAGATGGTGGTTCCCTCCCGGTTCACCTGCCGGATGTAGTCCCAGACCCGGAGACGGCTCTGGGGGTCGAGCCCCAGGGTGGGCTCGTCCAGGTAGAGGACCTGCGGCCTCGTCATGAGCCCGCGGGCGATCTCGAGCCGCCGCTTCATCCCTCCCGAGAGGTGCTTGACGAGGACGTCCCGCTTCTTCCCGAGCTCCACGAGCCGGATCATCTCGTCGATCCTTGCCCGGCGCTCGGCCCGGGGCATGTTGTAGAGCCTCCCGTGGAACTCGAGGATCTCCCAGACGGACAGGTCCCGGTCGAGGGTCTCCTCCTGGAAGACGATCCCGATGGACCGCCGGACGAGCTCCGGTTCGGCGGCCACGTCATTCCCCGCGATGCGCACCTTGCCCTTCTGGACCGGGAGGAGCGTCGTGAGCACGTTGATGGTGGTGCTCTTTCCCGCGCCGTTCGGCCCGAGGAAGGAGAAGATCTCCCCTTTCCGGACGGTGAAGGAGATCGAGTCAACGGCGAGTACCTCCCCGAAGGAATGGGAGAGGCCCTGCACCTCGATGATCGGTTCGCTCACGGGGACTCCATAGAGACATGGGCCGCTTTTGTATAAAACCAACGGATCAGAGGGCATCTCCCTCGATCTCGCCATCCATTGCAGAGAAGATCCAGGCGAAGACCGGGACGAAGGCAAGGGCGACGAGGAGGAGGAGGGGAAGGGGCGAGGGCCAGGTCACCCCGACGAGGCCCCCGGATCCGGCCCCGGCGGGGTTCCAGGGCACCCCGAAGACGGCTGTGGTCCCGAGCACGAGAAGGATGTTCATCAGGATGACCGGGAGGATGTTCTGGGAGAGGTAATAACAGCAGGAGAAGGCAAAGGCGATGGCCACGGTGAGGACAAGGCCGAGGAGGGCGAGCATCGCGGGGTCCGCCGTGCCGGAGGCAGAAAAGACGAGCCAGGAGACCGGGGCCATGGCAAGGCCCCAGACGATCCCGACCGAGAAGGTGGCCCCGAGCCTGCCCTGCCAGTACGTGAGGGCAGGGAGGAGGTATCCCCGGTACCCGTACTCCTGCCCGAGGGAGGCAGGGATCGCGGTCGCGAAGGCGGAGAGGACAAGGACCGCCCCGGCGAGGATCCCCCCGCCGGACCCTGCACCTGCGTTGAGAAACCCGAGCCCCGTCCCCAGGGCCACGAAGGCCGCGAGCCCGATGAGGAGGACCGGGTAGGCCACCGCGAGGACAACCGCGGGAGCGGTGACCGGCTGGAGGAGGGGCCTTGCATGGATCTCGATGGGGTGGCCTTCCAGGGAAAAGAAGAGGAGGGCGAGGATCCCCGGGAGGAACGGGACGAGGACGAGGGAGAAGGAGGGGAAGACACCGAGGGCCGCGAGGGCGGTGACCCCCCAGGAAAGAGCGAGGAGCGAGAGGATGTAACCGAGGAGAGATCCGGGCTGCACCACATCCTGCTCGAACATGAACTCACGCGAGGCCTGTATGCGGTTAAAGAGATGGTGGGAGGAGAAGCAATATAAGGGTTGTTCATATAATTCGGGAAATTTTAAGGACAGGAGAAACCAT
>DATKKN010000113.1:0-12838 GCA_035542895.1 Methanomicrobiales archaeon
CCTTCTCCAGGAACTCGCCGATGTCGGCCGCATCCCTCGGCCCGACAAGGACCTTCCAGCCGGTCACCTCCTCGATCCGGCCCGATAGGGGTGCGGCATACCCGGGAATAATGAGGGTGCGGTGCCTCACCTGGCCGGCGACCTGGTACCGGTCCAGGGAGTCCTTCACCAGCCGCTCGGAAAACTTCCCCGCGGCGACTGCGGTGAGCACCGAGAACCCCTCGGTGTCCAGGATCAGGAGGTGGCAGGGGATCCGTGAGGCCTCGAGATACCCGAGGAGGGTGAAGTAGGTGAGGGAGAAGTTCACAGTGGCGAGCACGGGGGAATCCGGGCCGGGCTCCCCGACCCGGTAGAGGCCCGGGGTCATCTGGATGGGCTTCTGTGGATCGGTGTAGATGTTCTGCCGGAGCGTGAGGGCCATCCTCGCGGTCGCAGGAGGGAGGACCGAGGTCACGATGACCCCGGCGTACTTGAGGATGCCCACCACGATGGCGGCTTCTTCGGGGACGAATGCGGTCGCGTCCAGGTAGACCGGGTGCCCGAGGTCGGGTTCGCTCCGGTCGATGGCCTTTCTCCGGATGGCGGTGGATCGCACGATGAACTCCCCGAGGTTCGCGGGTGCAGGGTCGAGGATGAGGTTTCTCGCGCCGAGATCGCCGCATGCCTTTGCAAGGCCTGCAAGCTCCCCAAGGTCCCCGGCCCGGATGACGAGGGGGCACCCGTAACGCTTCGCGAGGGCTGCGAGTTCTTCATGGTTCGCCCTCGTCGCGGCATGGATGACCGGGTGGTAGTTCCCGCAGCGGGCGAGGCCGGCGGCGAGGGCTTCAGGTGATTCCGAGACGAGGACCTCGGGGAACTCGGCCTCCTCCTCGACGGCGGCAACGGCCCGGCCAAATGCGGCGGGATCCCGGCTCTCGTTCCTGATGGCGAGGCCGTTGAAGCGGAGGTTCTCGCCCACCCGGAGGAACTCCTCGTCCATCACCCGGGTCGCGGCGGCGACGATCCGCTCCCTGTCCCAGAGGTCAGAGACCGAGAAGAAGAGCCCGGGCGGGTGGTAGAAGGCCTTCTCGTGCCGGAAGAGGACGATCTCGTCCCCGACGGAGACCTGCCGCTCGCCCACGCCAAGCTTCACGAGCTGCATGGGCGGCCGGGTCGCCCCCCGGAGGAGCTCCTTTGTCCCCGCGTCCAGGTACGGACAGGTGTCGGCATCTGCCTTTCCTGCCGCGAGCTTCATGGCGAACGTGAGACAGGTGGGATAGCCGCACTCCTTGCAGTTCTTCTTCGGGAGCATCTTGTAGATCTCGAGGGCCTTAAGCGCCACCCGGACCACCCCCCTCCGGGGTCCCGGCGAGAAGGTTTCGGAAAGCCTCCTTGAGGAGCTGTACGGTCTCCGGGTGCCGTACCGAGACAATATCCGCCCCGGCGATGACCGCAGGGAGGGCAAACCCGAACTCCCACCGGACCGCGATCTCCCGCTGCCACTCCGGGGGCGCCTCCCTCACCTCCTTTACCACGGTGGAATCAGGTGCCTGGCTGATCATGGGCATTGCCAGGTCCCGGTCCCCCTTCAGGGCCGCGTCCCGGATCCGCTCCATGACCGAGTAGGAGTACTCGAAGCCATAGCCGAGGGCTCCGGTATACGGGTCGATGACGATCCGGTCGTGCGGGACCCCTATCTCCCGGAGCAGGATGTTCAGCTGCTTCGCGAGGTTGATATCGATGGGGGACTGGGCGACCACCGAATGGCCGTAGGCGAGGGCCGCTGCAGCCACCGACCGGTACCGGTCGGCCTCGGCGGTGCCAAGGAGGAGGCGCTCGCCGGCCCCTGCCTCACCGCACCTCTGGAACACCTCCCGGTCCAGGCCGGGCTCGTCCGATCCCTCGATGATGAGGGGGAGGGTCGTCGCCGAGAGGACCGCCTCGACGGTTCGCCCGATGGCGGGAAGGTCTGAAAAGGACTGTTCCCGCGTCGAGGTGAGGACGAGTCTCACCAGGTCGGCGGAGAACCTCCTCTCGGCCTCCCGGGCCCAGGCCGCGGGGTCGGTGGCGAGGTCCCCCAGGTCGCGGGTGATGACCGCGGGCCAGATCCGAGGGTCATCGCAGATCTCGAGGGCCACGAGGGGGGACCGCACGCCGGGCGGTCGCGGGCCGAGGAAGGGGAGGTCGCTCCAGCCGCCGATCCGGTAGGAGATCGACCGGGTCCCCCCTTCCTTGGCCGTCGCCCCGAGGGTCACCACGTCGATGGCCCCCGCCCCGGAGGACTGCGCCATGCCCGCCCCGGAGGACTGCGCCCCGCCCGCCCCGGAGGCCACGCCCGCCCCTGCCCCGGTCTCGGGGGGAATGTCTCCCATTGCCGCTCCTCCGGTCAGATCAGGGGCCTCAGGGAGAGGGCCGGGTGATCCACTTTTGCAAGGAACTCCTGGAGCTCCTCGATGGTCTCCGCCTCCTCCTCGGTGGCGATCTTCCCGAAGAGGTCCGGCTTCCCGATGGCCTCGAGGCGCTTCCTCAGCCGGGGTTCAAGCTCTTCCTTCAGCATGGCGGGAATCCAGACGAGGCGCTCGATGCCGTCCTCGGCCTGGAGGAAGCGCTCGGAGAGGATGAAGCCCTTCGAGATCCCGGCGAAGCCCGGGGTCTGGGCGCCACCCCCGATGGTGCCCGCGAGGGTGGAGAAGGACATCCCGCAGGGGGTTTCACCGGTGAATTCCCGGTTCACGACCATGACCCCGTTCACCTCGGGAAGGACCACGGCGATGCACTCGAAGCACCCGCAGCAGGTCATGGGGAACTCCATGAGGGAGTAGAGGGAGCACCGGCTCACCTCGCCGTGGGAGGCCTTCCGGACGAACTCGTTCACCCCCTCGAATTCCCCCCTCTGGGCGTCGATGACCTTACCCTTTTTGATGGGCTGGTTCGCACCGGACGGGGAGATCTCGTACGCGGTCCGCCCGTCGAGCCAGCTGATGGCCCCGCAGAGGGCGGGCCGCTGGGGGGTGATGACGCAGACATGGTTCGGGGCGAAGGTCTGGCAGAGGGTGCAGGAGTAGTAGATGTCCACCTCGTCGTCCTTCATGCCGAGCACCCGCCGGTCCCGCTCCTCGTAGATCCGCCCGGCCTCCTCCATCATCTCGAGCACCTTCTTCCCGTCGGTCAAAAGGGTCACCTGGACGGCGTCGAGGAGCTCGGGGAAGTCCATTTTGAACTTCGCGGCGATGAGCCTCCCCAGGTGCTCCACCTTCACCCCCTTTGCCACGGCCTCCTTCGAGAGCCTGACCCAGATGAGGTTCCGCTGTGCGACGTGCCAGGAGCCCTCGCCGTAGTTCACGAAGTTGTGTATCCGCCGCTCGAGGACGGGCTCGAACTCCTTCCTCATCCTTTTTCCCGCCACCTCGACAAGGATCCCGAGAGGTACTGCCGATCCCTGCTTCATCTCCCCGATCTCGGGGCCGATCACCGTCACCCGGCCGTCCACCACCTTTCCCGGCTCCCGCAGCCGGAGGAGCTCGAAGGCAGGCGACCTCCCGCCGCCGAACTCCACGTACATCTCCTCCTTCCTGATGCTCTTTCCCTCGAAGGCCGGGGAGCAGCCCATGGGGATGGGGATCGCGGTCACCTTCACCCGGATGTCCTTTGCCTCCATCCCGCGGCCGACCACGTCGCCGGGAGTGGCCTTTATCCAGGCCCCTCCCTCGTACCCGCCGGTGGTGAGGACAGGGATGGAAAGGGCGCGGAGGGTGTCGGTAAAGGCGATCTCCTCGTCTGAAAGGCCCGGGAAGACGATGGTAAAGACCTTCGCCCTCTCGGCAGCGTAGGCGATAAGCCTCCCCGCGTCACCCGGGACCACGCCGCCGAACATCATGGCAACCCGGGCGACGATGTCGATGAAGTAAATGCCGTGCAGGGGCAGGGAACCGAGGGGGACGAGCCGGTAGTCGAGCCCGGTCTTCACCCCCGCCGAGGAGAGGGTGCGGATGATGTCTCCCGCAAGGAAGGTGAGCATGTACTTTTCCTGGAGCTCCCGGGCCATCCCGGCAGCCTCATCGGCGGAGGCCGGGGATCCCGTAAGGAGGGCCATCCCCAGGATGGAACCGTCAACGAGGGAGTAGCCGAGCTTCCGGATGACCGTGTCCGGGATAAAACCGGTGTAGGGTGGGCCCTCGGGCCCTGCGGCCGCCGTCCGCGCCGCGAGGAGGCACTCGCAGGCGACGAGGGGATTCCCGCCGGCCTTTGCATACGCCTGCCGGGCGGTCGGCCCGTCCCTGACGTCCATCCCCGTGAGCGCGTAGGAGATGGGGAGGTGGTAGGCGGTCTCGGGATTCGGGAAGGATCCGGTGATGGTCTCCATGGCCTTCTTCAGCTGCTCCGTCCCCCGGCGGGTCGCGGCCTCGATCTCGGTCATCGCTCGTCCTCTGTTCCACTCTGTAATGGGAGAGAGAGATTAAAAGTATTCCCTGCTGCCGCCAGGGGCTGGTTATCCCGTTTCCACCGATACCCTCGCGGCGGATATGCTGGAATGGAGAATGCACCGGTATCCGCCTGCGGCGAGGCGGAAAAACTCCTGTTTCCCCTTCTTTGAAAAACGAAAAAGATTTAACCGCAAAAATACATTTTTGCCCCGATAAAACCGATTTCTTTCCCGCTCCGGCGTTCCCATACATTTAAAAAATTGAAAGGAATAACCTAAGTCAATGGTTCCCGCGAAGATCTTCTTCACGAAGGGGGTCGGTATCCACAAGGACAAGCTGGCCTCCTTCGAGCTCGCACTCAGGAAAGCCGGGATCGAGAAGTTCAACCTGGTCCACGTGTCGAGCATCCTCCCGCCGGGATGCAAACAGGTCCCGGCGGACGAGGGCCTGAAGATGCTCCAGCCCGGGCAGATCGTCTTCGTCGTGATGGCAAGGAGCGATACGAATGAGCCGAACCGGCTCATCTCGGCGGCAATAGGCCTCGCACGCCCGAGCTCGCCGGACGAGTACGGGTACCTCTCCGAGCACCACACATTCGGCGAGACCGCCGAGAAATCAGGGGAATACGCAGAGGACCTCGCCGCGACCATGCTCGCGACAACCCTGGGCATCGAGTTTGACCCGGATCTCGCGTGGCAGGAGCGTGAGCAGATCTACAAGGGGAGCGGGAAGATTTTCAAGGCCACCCATATCTGCCAGTCTGCCCAGGGTGAGAAGACCGGCAAGTGGACCACGGTCATCTCCGTCGCCGTGTTCGTCGAAGACAACAACAACCAGACCAGGCTCCCCCCGGGGCCCCCGCCCGAGCCCGATCAGAGGACAAAGTAGAGGACGAGGATGGCCGCGGTCAGGGCGGCCCCCGCAGCACCGAGGATGTGTTCCCGCGGCTCCTCCGAGAGCCGGAGGGCCACCAGGCAGATGGCGATGTAGGGGACGAGGGTGGTCACCACCGCCACCGAGGCGAGGAGGCCGAAGGAGTTGGAGAAGAAGAGGAGGCCGGCCGAGAGGATGCAGGAGATGACGAGGGTGTTCTTGGGGATCCCGCGGCGGGTGAGCCCGGCGAGACGGGAGAGGCGGTACCGGGCCGCCATGTTCTGCATGACCCGGGACGTCCCGACGATGTAGGCGTTCAGGGCCGAGAACATGGTGATGATCCCTATGAGGGCGACCAGGGGACCGGCCCCGGCAAAGACCAGCCCCGCGGCGGTGGCGACGGGTGCCGGGGAGGCCGCGAGCTCGGCCGATCCCACGCTGCCGATGAGGGCGAGGTTCAGAACGAGGTAGATGGTGCAGACGAGGAGCATGACGAGGAGGAGCGCCCGGGAGATGGTCCGGGGATCCCGGGTCTCGTCGACAGGAATGGCGCTGATCTCAAAGCCGGTGAAGGGCCAGTACACGATGATGACCACCTTCAGGATGTCCGGGAGGGACGCGGCCCGGGCGGGCACCAGGTTTTCGGGCCGGATGAAGGGGAGGAGGGCCACGGCAATGAGGACGATGGGTACTATCTTCGCCGCCGTGAGGACGTTCTCTGTCCACCCCGAGAGGGCGATCCCGACCAGGTTCACCCCGAGGAAGGCCATGATGACGAAGATCTCGGCGGCGAGGACATGGGGGACCGAGAAGAAGCCGATGTACTGCCCGAGGCCGGCCGCGATGGTGGCGACGCCGAAGACCGAGGACACGAGGTAAATCGAGACGAGGGCCGCCGAGACCCGGGCCCCGAAGACCGGCTCGAAGATGGCGGTGAAGGTGGTGCCCGCGGGGGACCGGGACTGAATCCAGGCGAGGGACAGGGCGACGCAGACGGCCGATGCCGCGACGATGACCCAGGCGAAGAGGGAGGAGGGCCCCGCGATCCCGGCTGCGATTCCGGGGACAACGAAGATGCCCGATCCGATGGTACCCCCGACCCCGAGGCTCACGAGCTCCACGAGGCCGAGGGACTTCCGGTAGGCCGGTTCCTCAACCATGATATCCTCTCTCCTCCTGATGCGCTGGGGAGGGATTCGTATTGAAGCTTCCCCGTTCCGGACACCAGGGGGCGCAGCGGGTACCCCCTTTCCGGTCCGGGTCCGGCTGCACTTTCGGGGCGCCCGGCGCGGGTTTATCCCTGTTCCCTGACGAGTCACCCGCATGAACGTCAGAGAAACCCTGGAAGCCTTCCTCGAGGAAGGAAAGGACTGGGAACGGAAGGCCACCTCGCTACGCGGGGTCACCATCCTGCGGATGCCACGGACCACCAGCCGGCCCCCGACACTTGCGCTCGAGATCAACCCCGTCGATGACCGGGGCAGCCCGATGAAGCGGAAGGGCATCATGATCCGGAGCCTGAAGGAACTGGAGTCCCTCAAGGGGGTCCTTTCGGACCCGAAAGTAACGAGCCTGATGGAGGCACTGGGCTCGGTGGTGCCGCCCCTCCAGTCGGCCTCGGGGAAGGAGAACGCAGGCGTGATCGAGATCTGAGGTCACGGTCAGGGCAACCACATGATTGCAGCAAGGGGAAAGACCACGCTGATGAAAGGGGAGGGTTCTGGGCCGGTCCAAAGTATGAGACCTACCCGAAGGAGAATTTTCCATAGCGGCCGCCGCCGCCCGGGGAGAGCCTCACTCTCCCTGTGCGGAGCCTCGCGATGGCATCGCCGACGCCCGGGTGGAGAGCCCGGATCTCGTCCTCAGGCACATCAACGAGGACCCTGATCTCGTTCCCGAAGGAGTCGAGAAGGGAATCGTAGAGGGTGGTGACCCGTTTCGCCCCGGTGCTCTTCGTTTCGAGGACCCGCCCGATGATCTCGAGGAGCGGGATCAGGTGGAGGTACGGGGGCCGGGGGCCGGGAGGACCGTCGGAGAGCTCCCGTGCCCGGTCAGAAACCCCTTTCTTCAGGAGACCCCCGTCGTCAGGGCATCGCCATGACAGGCCCACCGCCTCCTCGAGGGTGAACTGCCGGTAGCACCGGGTACACGCGGTACGGTTGTACTTCCCCTCCTCGGGGAAGAACCCCGCGTTCAACACGATCCCGCCCTTCCGGATCGCCCCGAGCACCGCCCCTGCAGAAAGGGCAGGAGCCTCGATCCGGTTGAACTCCCTCCCGAGCTTTGCCGGCGAGGGGCTGTGCGCATCCGAGTTGGAGAGGAAGGGGATGCCCCTGAGTTCCCTGATCCCGGCACCGTAGGAGGAGTCGGCGGAAAGCCCGAGCTCCAGGAAGTCGGGACGCTCCCCGCCATAGCAGTCCCTGGCCCGGTCAAAGGAGGCAAAGAGGGCGGTCCAGGGGGTGAAGGCATGGGCCGGGCCGATGAGACCCCCGCATTCGTGAACCGCCCGGGCGACCTCCTCACCCGGCAGCCTGATATGGGGTCGCCCCATGGTGCCGATGGACGGGGCGGACGGCGAGAAACGGCGGGCCAGATCCTCGAAGGTCCCGAAGGACTCGGCGAGGATCAGATGGTGGACCCGGTCCCGGTCCTCGACCTCCGCCGAGGGGATGACGAGGATCTCCGCGTCGGCCGGTATCTTCCTCCACATCTCCCGCCAGGCTCCCTGGAGGGCATCGCCGCTCCCGACGGCGGCGATCCCCTTCCTCCGGCATCCCGCGAGGATTGACGAGGGGACCATCGTGCGTGAGGAGGCGATGGAGAACAGGGAGTGGATGTGGAAGTCGGTATCGAGGAGCATGGCTCAGCCGATATACCGGGGGGCCTCGTCATCACCGGCCTCCCCGCTCCCTATCTCGTCCATCCCCGTGCCCTCCTCCGGTACGCCGCCCGCCGGTCATCCGGGGAGTACCTGGCCGGGTGGGCGGTGCCTGTCGGCCTCCCGCAGCAGGGGCAGGAAAGGGAGAGGGTATAGGTGGAATCGACGGGACAGCGCCTGAGGCGGCCGCTCATGGGATCAGCCGGCCTTCTGCTTGCGGACGAACTCGCCGGTGTCCCCTGACTTCTCCATCACCCGGATGGCGGCGGTGGCAGACTTCTCGATGGCCTTCTCGGCCTGCTTGTAGTCGGGGGCGGTCACCTTGATACGGTAGATGGGGGCCCCGACGTAGAGCAGCTCGATGTCCACGTCCTCGATCTTGGGAAGGGCTGCCTTGAGGGCCTTCCTGATGATGCTCACCCCGTCGGGCTTCGTGGAGGTGAGGTGGAGGTACCCCGCGACGGTGACCCGGGGCTTCCGGACATTCTCGCCGGCGACCCGGAGGAAGGCGGCGCGGGCCGGGGCCGGGATGGCGAGCCTCTCGAGGACCGTCTCCCCCTCGACGACCACGTCCTCGAATGCCCGGTAGAGATGGGTGTAGTCCTTCCGGATGGCCTCCTCGATGGCCTGCGCCGGGACCTTCGTCTCCTCGGCGACGAAGCCGATCCACTTGTTGGCCTTCTGCTCGTTCTTCCATTCCTGGATCTTCTCGCGCCGCTGGTGCTCGTTCACGTCCTTTAACGAGAGGTCGATGTGCCCTCGGCTCCTGTCGACGTGGAGGACCTTGCAGACCACCTTCTGCCCCTCCCGCACGTGATCGCGGATGTACTTGACCCAGCCCTTCGCGATCTCGGAGATGGGGATGAGCCCCTGGCGGCCGCCGTATTCGTCGAGCCTGACGAAGGCGACGAAGTCCTTTACGGCATCAACGGTGCAGACGACCAGTTCTCCTTCCTCTGGCCAGTCCCGCTCGGGCATCGGGGGATCACTCGATCTCGGAGAGAATCTCCGCTGTGATGTGCGCCTTTCCCCCGGCCGGCTCGGCGAGGATCTTCCCGCAGACGATGCAGTCGACCCTGGTGCTCGCCTTGCCGAAAATGACCTGCTCGTTCTCGCAATCCGGGCATTTCACCCGGTAGAATCTGCTCCGGTTCTCTCGGTTCAGCCTGACCATCGTCTCACTCCGTGAGCTCGAACTTGGAGAGCCGGAAGCCGGGCCGTAGGTGAGCCTTCTTGCACTTCGTGCACCGGTAGCGCACGTTGATCTTCTTCGTTGGCTTGTCTCCGCCGGGGACCTTGGAGAACTTGCCCATGTTCCCGACCTTCCCCCTCCTCGCCTTCTGCCGGTCGATCCAGTGGAGGCCCCGGGTCTTGCCCTTCTTGACCCTCTCGACCTCGTGGATCTCGTGCTTGCGGCAGAAAGGGCAGTATGTATTGAATTTCACCGGCATCTTCATGATTTAACGTCCTTTCCCGTTGGAACGAGTAGCATAATTATTTCCCGGGCATGATATTTAAGGGTATGTGATACCGTCGGGCGGGCCATGAAAAGGGACAATTATCAGCTTTCCGGCTGGTTCATCACGTCAACCGCGATGTTCCGGTCCACGAGTACCCCGGCGTTTTTCTCCGGGAGGGTGACCACGTCCTCGGCCTTCAGGTGGTAGATCCGCCCGTCCACCCCCATGAAGGGCTCCATGTCCGCAAGGATCCGGACGAGGACCATGGCCTCCTGCGGCGCTCCCGCCGTCTCGGGGATGCCGTGCTCCCCGGGCACTTCGACTCCAACCGGAGCCGCACCCGCGGGAGCACCCCTCGGGACCTGGGCCGAGAGCGCTGCCTTCCCCTTCTCGAGCTCCCGGATGATCCCGTCGAACATCTCACGTTCGGCGGGGAGCATCTTCTTGAGCTCCTCCCGGTCGGTGGCATTGGCCTCAACCTGGACGAGGGCGAGGGAGAGGATCTTCCGCGACCGGATCCGGAAGATGTCGTTTGTGATCTCGAGAACCGCCTTCACTTCCTCGATGAGGGTCTGGGCCTTGTCTGAGAAGGGGTCGGCGCTCCCGTACACCTGTTCCTGGAGGGAGGCGACATGGCCCCGGATCTCGTCGTGGAGGTTCGGCGGGACCTCGGAGAGCCGGCCGCTCTCCCGCTCGGAGAGGATGATGATCCGCAGGTCATCGAGGGCCATGGCCTGCCTCCCCGGCGATCTCAGCCATCCCCCGGGCGCAGAGGAAGACCGCGAGTGCCTCGGGGACGGCATTCGTCCCCTTCTCCACGCGGTACGTGTTCCCCGAGATCTCCATGGCGAGGTTCATCCCGGCATCCACCTTCACCTTCCGGTCCGAGAAGACCACCGCATCGAGGAGAGGGTCGAAGGAGCCGAAGTCCCCGAGAGGGACCGGAGTGACCCGGAGCCCACTCCCGCCGTGGAGGGAGGTGGGCATGCGGATGAGCCTCCTCGTGTCAGTGGTGACCGGTTCGTCGGCAAGGGCCGCACGGCCGCGGAGGAGCTCCCGGAACTTCCCGTCCTCCTTCCCCGCGATAGCGGCAAAGACCTGGTTTGCGAGAAGGGGATCGAAGTCCCCCTTCCCGAGCCCTTCAAGGTATGCATCGATGGCGTCATGGAACCGTTGGGCCTTCTTCTTATCGATCCCGGGCAGCTCCATGAGATGCTCCACCGCCTTCTCCCGCCCCAGCCCCTTCAGCCAGAGAAGGTACTCGGAGATCGTGGATATATACCTCTCCTTCCATCCCGCGCCCCCGGCGGGCGGGCCGGAGAGGAGTACGGCCGGGTCGATCCCGATGCCACAGACATAGTCGATGAGTTCCCGCCGCTCCTGGCTCCCCCATCCTCGCAGGGCAATCTCCCGGACATGGACATGGTATCCCCTGCCTCCGGAGAAGACGAGGTGGATATCCCGCTCGGGGAAGCCGAGCTCCCCGGTGAGCATCGCCAGGAGCTTCCCGGTTTCCTCCTTCACCCGGTCGAGCATCGCCCGGTACGGGCCCCGCATGAGGTGGTCGGCATCGAGGTCGAAGATGAGATCTGCGCCGGTCCATCCCTTCTCCCCCATGGTCCCCGCCCCGGGAGTGGTGTAGTATGCACTCGAATAGAAGGCATGCCGCGGGACGATGGACTGGATGTACCCGGTGAGCTCCCGGGCGCTGCCGAAGCCCATATGCCGCCTCATCCGGACGTCTGGGGAATCGGGGTCGAAGAGGATGAACCCGAACTCCCGTTCCCCCACCGAGGGAGGGGCCTGGATCCGCTCCTTCCGGTAGTACTCGGTGAACCGCTGCCTCAGGAACTCGGTGGTGGCGGGCTTCATGCCAGATCCTTACTCATATAGGGCCCGCGCCTCTCATAGCCCCTCTGCCGGTAGTAGGGCCGGACCCCGATCCCGGAGAGGACGGTGATCCGCCGGAAGCGTTCGTCACGCGAGAGTTCCTCGGCCTTTTCAAGGAGTATCCCTCCGAACGAGCGATGCTGCCATTCGCGGGTTCCTGCAGCCTTCCCCAGGGCGACCAGCGGGCCGTAGACATGAAGCTCGCGGAGCAGGGATGAGGCTTCCGGGGCGAGAGCCCCCCCGGTCCCGGGGAAACGGAGCCGGGCATACCCGATGAGGGTATCGCCGGCAACGGCACCGATGAAGTGCTCCGTCCCGCCGCAGCAGGGATAGGTGATGACCTGTACGGCGGGTTCGCCGTCTGGTACCCTCCTCCCGGCCTCCCGGCAGCGGATGCACCGGCAGGAGCACCCGAGCTCCGCGAGGCGCGCCTTTGCCATCTGCCTGAGGTTCCCGTGGATGGATCCGGCAGTGATGAGCTTTCTCGGGATATCCCGCTGCACCCGCTGGAGCCGGACGTAGGGGGGGATCATGGCCTTTGCCCGGGCGACGAGGTCGACGAGGACAGGTTCGGGGTAGGGCTCGTATTCGCCTTTCCGGTAGAGTTCCTCGATGCCGGATCCTGGGGTGACGAGGGTGGGGTAGATCTTCAGGAAGTCGGGGCGAAGACCTTCATCAGAGAACAGCGCCTGGAACATCGCCTCGTCATCGGCGAGGGCCGCGCCCGGCAGATTGGGCATCACGTGGAAGCCCACCTTGAACCCCGAATCACGGAGGAGCCGGTTTGCGCCGACAGCATCGCCGAGGTGGCAGCCCCGCCGGTTCAGGTCGAGGATGCGGTCGTCCGTGTGCTGGAGGCCGAGCTCGACCTTGGTGACGCCGAGGGAGAGCATCCTCTTCACGTGCTCCTCCCCGCACCAGTCCGGGCGGGTCTCGAAGGTCATGCCCACGCACCGCACGGGGGCTGCCTCGTTCTCCCGGGCGATATCCTCGAAGGTGGTGCGCGGGGAGGTGGAACCTGCCCGGAGGGGCCCCTCTCCCCCCTGTGCGATCCCGGCTCTGCCCCGAGGGCCCCCAACCCCCCGGGGAAGCCTCGGTTCACTCGGAGCCGAGTCTCCCTTCGGGACCCGGGAACCCGCCGCATCGTTCATGGCCCGGAGGCATTCGGATACGAACCACCGCTGGTAATCGGGCGGCCTCGCGGTCATGGTGCCTCCCATGACGATCAGTTCGGCCTTGTCCACGGGGTGCCCGAGGGCCTGGAACTGGGAGAGCCGCGCCCTTACCTGCCGGTAGGGATCGTAGTCATGCTCCCTTGCCCGGAGGGCTGCGGG
>DATKKN010000114.1:0-3201 GCA_035542895.1 Methanomicrobiales archaeon
ACGCCGGCGTTCGGGAGGAGGGTCCCGTGCGAAAGGGTCAGCAGGAAGCCCTTCACCCCGCCGACGACGGAGTCGCTCTCCCCGAGGACCACCTCGGCGAGCCGCGGGTCCATCCCGTACCGCCTCCCGAGGTCGATTGCCCGGTCCGATGGCTTCACCCGGTCCAGGGTGACAGCTCGCCCCTCCGCGGTTGCCACGGGTGACTCGGCGATGACGAGGATGTCCCCGTCAGCCACCCCGCCCGCGGGGCTCTCCCTCGCGGCGGCGAGGATGACCGCGGGGAGATCGTCCCCGGCAAGGATGAGGGGGGTCCTCACGCCGATGACCCGGAAGCCGGTGTTCATCTCCCCTTCACCTCGGCGAGCACCCTGAGCACGTCCTTTGTCTCCCTGACGTCATGAGTCCGTACCACCGAGGCACCCGCCATGGACAGGAGGAGTGCGATGGCCAGGGAACCGGCGAGCCGCTCGTCGGGGCCCCTCCCCAGGAGCTCCCCGATAAAGGTCTTCCGGGAAACGGCCGCGAGAAGCGGCCGGCCGAAGGCGCGGAACTCCCCGAAGTGCCTGACGAGGTCCCAATCGTCCCGGCCCGTCCGTCCCGGCACCCAGCGCCCGATGCCGGGGTCAAGGATGAACTCGTCGATGTCGTACTCCATGCACCGGGTCTCCACGAGCTGGAGGGTGTCCAGGGTCGCCTGGAGCCCCATTGCATCACCCGGGACCTCCCGGGATGCCATGACGATGGCGGGGAGTCCGGAGTCCCTGACCAGGGCGGCGAACCGGGGGTCCGAGAGCCCCCCGATGTCGTTCACGGCATGGATGTCGTACCGGAGGCATGCCGCGAGGACCACGGGCTCCCTCGTGTCCACCGAGATCGTGACACCGCTCCCTTCCAGGGAGGCGAGGGCGGCGACCAACCTCTCCCGCTCCGCCTCCGCCGAAAGGGGCGGGGATCCGGGGCCCGTTGCCCGGGCCCCCACGTCGACCATCTCAGCCCCGTCCGCGGCCATGGAGAGGGCCTTTTCCCGGGCGTCCTCCGGGGGAACGTATGAACCGCGGTAGAAGGACTCGGGGCTGCAGTTGATCACCCCCATGAGCCTGACGGGTGATCCCTCCCCGATGGAAATGCCGTTGATCACGCAGGCCGGCATCGCCTCACCCGGGCCGCCGAAAGCGTGTTCTCCATGAGCATGGCGATGGTCATGGGGCCCACCCCGCCGGGAACCGGAGTGATTGCCCGGGCGAGGGGCTCGATCGCCCCGAAATCGAAGTCCCCCACGGGCTTCCCGCCGACCATACCGATCCCGACGTCGATGGCGGTAACGCCCTCCCGGACCATGCCCGCCGTGATGAAACCCGGCTTCCCCACGGCAGAAACCAGGATCTCCGCGGACCTCGTCTTCGTCGCGAGGTCCCGGGTCTTCGAGTGACAGACGGTGACCGTCGCACCTGCATTCAGGAGGAGGGCGGCCATGGGCCGGCCGACCTCGAGGGACCTCCCCACGACCACGGCATCGCTCCCCTCGAGGGGGATCCCGTACTCGGCGAGGAGGGTCATCACCCCGAGGGGGGTGCAGGGAGAGAAGAGTGGACGGCCGGAGAAGAGCCGCCCCAGGGAAAGAGGGGTGAACCCGTCCACGTCCTTTTCCGGCGGGATGGAGGCGATAATCGCCTCCTGGCCGAGGTGCCGGGGGAGGGGGAGCTGGACCAGGATCCCGTCGATGGCCGGGTTCTTCCCCAGCGCACGGACCTCCCCCTCGACCTGTTCCGTCGTGGCTTCCCCGGGCAACTCCACCGAAACCGACCCGATCCCCACCCTTTCGCTGGCCTCGTGCTTCATCCGGACATAGAGCCGGGATCCCGGATCATTCCCGACGATGACGGTCGCGAGCCTCGGGGTTATCCCTGATGCCCGGATCTCCTCCTTCAGCCTTCCAAGGCGGCGATCGGCGGTAGTGCGACCGTCAAGGATCATATCACTCCGGGTAGATAGGGAACCGGCTCGCCATGGCGACAACCTCTCCCTTCACGCGTGCGATGGCCCTGTCATCCTTGATGTCCCTGAGGACCTGGAGGATCTTCGCACCGACAAAGCGCATCTCCGCCTCCTTCATCCCGCGGGAGGTGACCGCCGGAGTCCCGATCCGGAGGCCGCTCGTGATAAAGGGGCTCCTCGTCTCCCGGGGAATGGTGTTCTTGTTCACCGTGATCCCGGCGCAGCCGAGGGCGTTCTCCGCCTCGAGGCCGGTGATGCCCTTGTCCGAGAGATCGATCAAAAGGAGGTGGTTATCCGTCCCCCCGGAGACGAGCCGCAGGCCCCCGCCCATGAGAACCTCGGCAAGGACCTGGCAGTTCTTCACGATCTGGCGGTTGTAGTCTTTGAACCGGGGCCGGAGGGCCTCCTTGAAGCATACCGCCTTTGCGGCGATGGTATTCATGAGCGGGCCGCCCTGCATCCCCGGAAAGACCGCCTTGTCCACGGCCTGTGCGAACTCCTTCCCGCACATGATGGCCCCGCCCCGCGGCCCCCGTAGGGTCTTGTGGGTGGTCGTCGTGGTCAGGTGGGTGACGTTCACCGAGCTCGGGTGGACCCCCGTCGCGCAGAGGCCGGCGATATGGGCGATGTCGGCCACGCATTTCGCATCCACGGCATCGGCGATCTCCCGGAAAGCCTTGAAATCAATGGTCCTCGGGTAGGCGCTCGCCCCGCAGACGATGACATTCGGCTTCTCCTTCCGGGCGATGGACTCGACGACGCCATAGTCGAGCATCTCGGTCTCGAGGTCGACCCCGTACGGCACGATGCGGAAGAGCTGGCCCGAGAAGTTCACCGGCGAGCCGTGCGAGAGGTGGCCTCCCTGCGAGAGGCTCATGGACATGAGGGTCCCGCCGGGCTTCATGCAGGCGAAGTAGGCCGCCATGTTCGCCTGGGTGCCCGAGTGGGGCTGGACGTTCGCGTGTTCTGCCCCGAAGAGCTGTTTCAACCGGTCCCGGGCCAGGTTCTCCGCAAGGTCATAGTACTCGCATCCGCCGTAGTACCGCTTGCCAGGGTACCCCTCGGCGTACTTGTTGGTCATGATGGATCCCTGCGCCTCGAGGACGGCACGGGAGACGATGTTTTCGGAGGCGATGAGCTCGAGCCCGTTCAGCTGCCGGAGGCGCTCCTTCTCGAGCACCCCGGCGATCTCGGGATCGGTCCTGG
>DATKKN010000115.1:0-7029 GCA_035542895.1 Methanomicrobiales archaeon
TGCCGGGTGAACAGGTTTGTGGTCGGAAAACGCGGAGAAATGGCTGAACGGCCGATCGGGGTGAAAGGACTACGGAAAACCTGCAACCGTGGATCCTTCAGTCCGTCGCGTCCTGGTACCGGGCCGCGATGGGCATCCGCCTCCCCATCCCGAAGGCCTTCTCGGTGACCTTCAGGCCGGGTGCCGCCTGTCTCCGCTTGTACTCGTTCCGGTCGACGGTCCTGACCACCCATCGCACGGTCTCGGGGAGAAAACCCTCCCGGGTGATCTCCTCCGGCGAGCGGCACTCGTCGATGTAGAGGTGAAGGATGGGGTCAAGGACCTCGTAGGGAGGGAGGCTGTCCTCGTCCCTCTGGCCGGGCCGGAGCTCCGCCGAAGGTGGTTTTTCCAGGATCTCATGGGGGATGACGGTCCCCTTCCGGTTGATGTACCGGGCGAGCCGGTAGACCATCGTCTTTGTCACGTCCGAGATAACTGCGAGGCCCCCGGACATGTCGCCGTAGAGGGTGCAGTAACCCACGGCCAGTTCGCTCTTGTTCCCCGTCGAGAGGACCAGGTACCCGAACTCGTTCGAGAGGGCCATGAGGAGGTTGCCCCGGATCCGCGCCTGGAGGTTCTCCTCGGTGACCGTCACCTCGCGGGGTTCCCCGAGCTGCCCGCGGAGGGTGGCGAGGTACGCCTCGTAGATTGGCGTGATGGGGATCTCCTCGAGCCGGACCCCGAGGTTGTCTGCGAGTGCGCGGGAGTCGGTGACGCTCCCCGGCGACGAATACGGGCCGGGCATGGTCACGCCGAGGACATTCTCCGGGCCCGCTGCCTCGCGGGCGAGGCAGGCGACCACCGCCGAGTCGACGCCGCCCGAGAGGCCGACCACCGCCCGCGAGAATCCGCACTTCCTCATGTAGTCCCGGAGGCCGAGGACGAGGGCCCGGTACAGGGTCCCGGTCTCGTCTTCCGGCCGGTGCGGGTGGGAGAGGAGCGGGGGATGGTCCAGGTCGATGGTCAGTTCCTTCTCCTCGAAGCCGGGAAGGATTGCCGAGAGGTTGCCAAGCCCGTCGAAGACCATGCTCTTCCCGTCGAAGACGAGCTCGTCGTTCCCGCCCACCTGGTTTACGAAGACCACCGGGATGCGGTGCCTTAAGGCAAGCTCCTGGAAGATCCCGAACCTGACCTCCTCCTTCCCCACCTGGAACGGCGAGGCGGAGATGTTGATGAGCATGGTCGCCCCCTTTCCGGCGAGGATTTCCTGGGGGTCGGAGGGGTAGGGCTTCGCGGGCCGCGACCCGGGCAGGTTCCAGGCATCCTCGCAGATGGAGATCCCGAGCACCTGGCCATGGAACCCCGCCACCTCCACGGACGGGGCGGGATCGAAGTACCGCGCCTCGTCGAACACATCGTAGGTGGGGAGGAGGGACTTGTTCTGGGTGAAGAGGATCCTTCCCTCCTCGATGAGGAGGGCCGAGTTGTAGAGCCCTCTTCCCGCGGGGAGACCTGTCGGCCGGGGTGCGCCAACGAGGATCCCGAGCCCGGGGTATTCCCGGGAGATCCCGAGCACCTCATCGACGGCCCGGTCCACCTTCGCGAGGAACCAGTCCCGCTCGAGGAAGTCCCGCGGAGGGTACCCCGTGAGGAAGAGCTCGGGGAACACCACGAGGTCCGGGGAATCCGCCTCGACCCTGGAGAGGACCTTTTCCAGCTTCGCCAGGTTGCCCCGGAAGTCCCCGACGGTGGGGTTCGCCTGTGCGATGGTGATCTTCACCCGCTCTTACCTCCCCACTTCACCCGATGCTCTCCTTTATCTCTATTCTACGGGGGATCCCTATATCCCTTGAGGTGGCAGGATCAAAGGAACCCCGGATAATGCGAGGATGCCCCTGAGGTTGGGGCTGCACTCCTGCGATTGCGGAAGGAAAAATGAAGGCTGATTCAGGTTCAGCGCATCCTGCCGAAACCACGGAGGATGAACCCGATCCCGATGAGGATGAGGAGGATCGCGAAGATGTACGTCCATGGGAGGGGCAGTTCTTCGAAGATAGACAGACCGAGAAGGACGAGGAACACGCCTATGATGACCATGATCCATCGCGGCCCCCATGTCGGGTGCACGGGACCAGCCGGAACGTCGCGGGATGGTGCCGGAAACAGCGCGGACCCCAGGAACCCAAGGCCGAGTCCGATGAGGACACCGGCACCCGCCTGGTTAAAGATCAGCCCGATGCCGAGTCCGATGAGCACCCCTGCCGGGATAAGGAAGGCCCCGCCATGCCTTCGCCTCCACTCGCGCCTCGTCTCTCTCCAGTCCTGATTCTCCTCCCTCTTCTCGTCAGCTGGCATAACCCGTTCATTCTCTGCTGGAGATTATAAATCCATAATATCCCGGCCGTTTCCCCCCTTTTTCGAGCATTGCTCAGTCCTTCCCTTTCTTCCCGGCCCGGCAGGAGAGGAGCAGGTGCGTGGCAAGTACGACGAGGAAGGCGATCCAGAGGAGGCTGTGGAGCTGGAAGGAGAGGGCCTTCCCGAGCAGCCCGAAGGTGACCGCCTCCACCGTCCGGTACTCGGTGATCCCGAGCCCGGTGACGACGAGGAGGAGGGCGAGGGCGAGGAGGAGCCACCCCACCGCCCTCTGCAGGTCCCGGCGCGCCATGTCAGTCCCCGAAGAAGGAACTGTTCAGGTCCCCGAGATTCGAGTACCCCCGGCTCTCCCAGTAGCCCCGGTACGTGGGATCGTCGGAGAGCCGGATATCCGTGACCCACTTGATCCACTTGTACCCCCACTTGTCCTCCGCGACGAGCTCGAAGGGGTAGCCCCGCTCGGCGGGCATGGTGATGTTGTTCATCCGGTAGGCAAGGAGGATCCGGTTTGCCCTGAGGTAATCGAGAGGCTCCGAAGTGCTGTACCCGTCAACGGCGGTGAAGATCACGGTGTTTGCCCGGGGATCGGCCCCAGCGGTATCGATCAGGTCAGAGACCTTTACCCCTTCCCAGAGAATGGTCGCGTCCCAGCCCTCCACGCAGGAGAGGGTCACCACCTTCTCGTAATGGGGGAAGCCGCCGAGCACCTGGTCATAGGTATAGACCTTCTCCTGGTTCACCAGCCCGTCGATGGTGAGCCGGTAGCCGGTGATGTTCACGTGCTGGGGGCCGGCGATGGAGTTCTCCCGGAAGTCGTTCACCGAGGACAGCGGCTTCCCCTGGTAGTCCCGGACCTCAACCCCAGAAAGACGCTCCGGCGGTCCCTGCGCCCCGAGGCACCCGGCGAAGATCCCCATGAGGATGAGGGTGATGCAAAGGAAGATAAATCCCGGTGTGGCATTGCTCATGGAACCTCTCCGGGGTATGATTCTTCGTTCCCCCTCTTCTAACTTTGGGGTGGACATGCGAAGTTCGGCAGGTTTATCAGGGCGGGTGCTCTCTTTCCACTTTACGGTACAGAGGAGAGTACGCGAATGAAGGTTCAGATCGACCGGAACGACTGCACGAGCTGCGCGTCCTGCTGGGAGCATTGCCCGGACCTCTTCGAGGAGAACCCTGAGGACCACTTCAGCGAGATCACCGAACCGAACCGCGCGGGCAGCAACTCCGAGGGGAACGTCCCCGAGGACCTGGAGGCATGCGCCGTCGAGGCGGCCGACGCCTGCCCCGTCCAGATCATCCATGTCGAGTGAGGTACCGCCCGCCCTTCAACCCTGATTGCCGGAGCCTATGCCAAGGGACCTTTCTGACCGAGACCGGGAGATCCTGAAGAGACTCGCCCCCGAGTGCGGGGAGGAGATCTGCTCGGGATCCGGCCATGCCTTCCTCTCCATCCTCCCGCCGGTGGCGAACCACTTCTCCCGGGACGGGGCTGACTTCTCGGGGAGGATAGGGCGGCTTTCCGACGAGGAACTCGGCTACCTCGCCGGGCTCATCCTCGAGGGGAAGGAGAGCCTGGGGTGCGTCCCGACGGATTTCATCGAGATCTTTCTTTCGAGGGTGGCGGAGCGGCTCGGGAACCGCCGGGCGGAGGAGATCGTCCTCCACATGGTCGAGGAAGGGGAGTGCGATATCCCCGGCGAGGGGCCGCCGGCTGAGCGTTGATCCCGGCCCACCCCGCCGGCGCTGCCCTTATGGGCTGAACCCTCCCATTGTTTTCAGCCATGCGCGAACCGCCGGTCAAGAGGATCCTTTACTGGTGCGATCGCTGCAACGTCCCCCTGATCGCCCGGACCTGCGGGTGCGGCGCCGAGGGAAGGAGGGTCCCGCTCCAGGCCCCTTACGACGTGCGGCCCGCCCTCGCCGCTGACCTCGCCCTGCTCCGCGGACTCGTCGAGGAGCGGTTCGGGCCGGTGCCCCTTCCCCGGATCATCCTCCTCAACAAGGCGGGCGGCGTGGACAGGAACGACCTGGTCATCATCCACGGGGAGCGGTTCGGGTGGCTCTCCTTCGATCCGGTTGGCCGGAGGTTCAGGTTCGATCTCGCCCCCCGGGGGCTCCCCTTCGTCGTGGGCCGGGCGACCCGGGGGGTCGTCGACCTCGGGGAGGCTGCACCCCGGGAGGACTGGGACAGGCGCCGGATCGGGGGGAAGAAGTTTCCCGTCAGGACGGCCGAACCTGACGGGACCGTGCTGGTCAGGTACCGGAACGGGTTTGGCACCGGCGTGCTCAGGGAAGGACAGCTGCGGGTGAAGGAGGTCGGGCCGGTCAGCCCCCGGAGCCCGCCGGACCCGGGCTGGGACACCGCCATCGACCGGAACCGGCGCCACCTGAAGAACCTGGAGCGTAACGCCATCCGGGAGATCAGGCAGCACCTCGCGGACCGGCCGTGCGCGAACGTCTCCTTCTCGGGCGGCAAGGACTCGATGGCCGCGATGGCCCTCGCCCGGAAGGCGGGGATCCCCTCGGCATTCTTCATCGACACCGGGATCGAGTTCCCTGAGACCGTGAAGTTTGTCGAGGAGCAGGGGGTCGAAATCATCCGGAAGGGGGGGGACTTCTGGGCGGCGGCAGAGAAGGCCGGCCCGCCGGCAAAGGACCTGCGGTGGTGCTGCAAGCTCCTGAAGCTCCAGCCGCTCAGGCTCCATCTCGCCACAACCGGCCCCTGCGTCACGGTCCAGGGAAACCGGTGGTACGAATCCTGGAACCGGGCAGATCTCGAAGCGACGAGCCAGAACCCGGCGAACCCCCTTCAGCTGAACATCTCCCCGATCCGGAACTGGCGTGCCCTCGAGGTCTTCCTGTACCTCTGGTGGCAGGACCTCCCCGTGAACCCGCTCTACGACCGGGGCATCGAGCGGATCGGGTGCTACCTCTGCCCGGCGATGCTCGAGAGCGAGCACGAGCTGCTCAGGGGGATGCACCCCGAGTACGCGGAGAGGTGGGACCGTTTCCTCGAGCGGTGGTCGGCGTCCCGCAACCTGCCTCCCGAGTACGCCCGGTGGGGGCTCTGGAGATGGAGGGACCTCCCGCCGAAGATGCGGGAGCTCTGCGGAAGGCACGGCATCGCCCTCGACAGGGAACGCCTGAAGCCGGTTCCCGGGCAGCGCAGGAGCCCCCCGGGGGAGGGTGCTGCACCGGAAGGCCCTGCTGCCGGGCCGGAGCCGGAGAGGCGGGCACCCGTTCCCGGTGCATCGATCCGGGGGGACTTCCCTCTCATCACCGACCTCGTGTACCTCGACAGCGCCGCGACGAGCATCTCCCCGGAGCCCGTCCTCGCGGCGATGTTCGAGTACGAGCGCCACTACCGGGCGAACGTGGGGAGAGGGGTGCACCGGCTCTCACAGGTCGCCACGCAGAAGTACTGGGATGCTCATGAAAAGGTTAAGCGGTTCATCGGTGCAATGGCGGGCGAACTGGTTTTCACCCGCGACGTGACCGAGGCCGTCACCCTGGTGGCACGGGGCCTCACCTGGGATCCAGGGGACCGGGTCGTCACCACCGTCCTCGAGGAGTCCACTAACTTCGTACCCTGGCTGCACCTCCGGAAGGAGGGGGTGGAGTGCGATATCCTGCCCCTCGGGTCGGATGGAACCCTCGATCTGACCATGCTCGGGGAGGTCCTCACCGGCAGAACCCGGCTCGTCGCGGTCACGCAGGCATCCGGTGTCCTCGGGAGCATCACTCCGGTCAAAGAGATCGCCGGTATCTGCCGTGACCACGGTGTGCTCCTGCTCGTCGATGGCACCTATTCGGTCCCGCACTTTTCCGTCGACGTTTCGACCCTCGGGTGCGACTTCCTCTGCTTCCCGGGAGACCGGATGCTCGGCCCGTCCGGGACCGGCGTGCTCTGGATGAAGGATCCCGCGATTGAACCGCTCCATGTCGGAGGAGGCATGGTCGGGGCGGTTTCCGCAGATGGGTACACCTTGGCCGAAGGATACCAGAGGTTCGAACCCGGGACCCCGAACGTCGGCGGGGGAATCGGCCTCGGCGTCGCCGTGGACTACCTCGAACGGATCGGGATGGACCGCATCCGGACCCACGAGGTGTGCCTCGCGAACCGGATGATCGACGGGCTCCGGGGGCTCCCCGGTGTCACGGTGTACGGGCCGGCCGACCCGGAACGCCGCACCGGCATCGTGTCCTTCAACGTCGCCGGGATGGACCCCCGGGACGTCGCAAGGCACCTTGACGAGACATCCGACATCCTGGTGAGTGCCGGGGATCACGGCTGCCAGCCCCTCATGGAGCGCCTCGGCCTCCCAGACGGAACCGTCAGGGCGAGCGTGTACCTCTCCAACACGGAGCAGGAGATCGACCTCCTCGTCGCGACCGTGGCGGAGCTGGCGCGGGGTTAGGTGAAGATCCTCACCGGACGGCGAGCATCCGGTCGATGGCCTTCCGGGCCCGGCCCACGATCTCCCCCGGGACGGTGACCC
The DNA here is from genome assembly GCA_035542895.1 of Methanomicrobiales archaeon. Lineage (GTDB taxonomy): Archaea > Halobacteriota > Methanomicrobia > Methanomicrobiales > JACTUA01 > JACTUA01. Next base: position 6,855 of record DATKKN010000115.1, read on the forward strand.
GGGGGCTCATGCGCTCGAGGGCGTTGTACACCTTCTGCAGGTCCGTCTTCTTCATGTTCACGCAGACGGCCTTCTCCGAGAGGGGGAAGCACCGTTTCTCCGGGCACTCCTGCCCGAGCCGGTGGAGGATGCCGACCTCGGTGCCGATGATGAACTCTTTCCCCTGGCTCGTGCA
>DATKKN010000116.1:0-2308 GCA_035542895.1 Methanomicrobiales archaeon
GATGCGGAGGTTCTGGCCGGTCCCCTTCCGGAAGGACTTCGTGAACACCCGCTCGGCAAGGGGCCACCCGATCCCTGCGGCACGGACGAAGGCCCCGAGTATGGCGGAGTTCCCCATCACGGGGGGCGCCTTCTCGGCGGCTAGGATGGAACCGATGGGCACCCCGATCCCGGGGAGATACTTCACGGTGTCGCTGTTATAGACGACGACCCCCCGACCCGGGAGCCGCGGGGCATGGAGCCTCAGGGTTTCCTGGTCCAGGGCGAGGATGAGGTCCACCTGGTTCCTCGCCGCGCCGATGGGCTCCGGCGCGCCCCGTACGATGGCGAAGTTATGCCCCCCCTTGATCAGGGAGGGGTAGTCGAAGTGCATATGGACCCGGTACCCGAGCTGACCGAGGAGATGGGCGATGACCTGGCCCGCACTGCTGATCCCCTCGCCGGCCTTTCCGCCGATGAGAACCGATACCTCGCCTTCTCCCAAGATGATCCCCGCCTTGATCTGGGAAAAGGGGCATAAAAAGGGTATTGCCCCCTCCGGTTCAGGAGCTATTTTAAGGAGACGGGGTATACCAGTCCAGAAGGGAACGGGAAGGATGGATGCGAAGATCTCGGCATGGGATGCGGTCATCGTCGGGGGAGGGCTCACCGGACTCCGGGCTGCCCTCCGGCTCTCCCGGGCCGGCCGTTCGGTCGCGGTGATCTCGAAGGTCCATCCCCTCAGGTCGCACTCGGTCGCCGCGCAGGGCGGGATGAACGCCGCCCTGGGAAACGTCAGGGACGGCGACGGCGCAGGGGACAGCTGGGAGCGGCACGCGCAGGATACCGTGAAGGGGTCCGACTACCTCGCCGACCAGGATGCCGTCGCCCTCATGTGCCGCGAGGCGCCTGCGACGGTCTTCGAGCTCGAGCACCTGGGGACCGTCTGGTCCCGGCTCCCGGACGGGAGGATCGCCCAGCGGCCCTTCGGCGGAGCCGGGTTCCCGAGGACCTGCTATGCCGAGGACCGCACCGGCCACCACGTGCTCCACACCCTCTACCAGCAGGTCCTCGGGAGAGGAGTTCCGGTCTTCGAGGAGTGCTTCGTCACCTCCCTCGTCACCAGGGGCGGCCGGTGCATCGGCTGCACCGCCCTCGACGTCATGGCGGGCGCCGTCCACGGCTTTGCCGCCCGGGCAACGCTCCTTGCCACGGGGGGGTTCGGCCGGGTCTTCTCCCGGTCGACAAATGCCCTGATCAACACCGGTGACGGCATGGCCATCGCGCTCGCGGCAGGGGCTCCCCTCAAGGACATGGAGTTCGTCCAGTTCCATCCCACGACCCTGTACGGGACGAACATCCTGATCTCCGAGGCGGCGAGGGGCGAGGGGGGGTACCTCGTCAATCGCATGGGCGAGCGGTTCATGGCCCGGTACGCCCCCCATGCCCTCGAGCTCGCCCCCCGGGACGTGGTCGCCCGGGCCATAGAGCAGGAGATCGCGGCAGGGAACGGCTTTCCCGGCGGTTATGTCCACCTGGATATCCGGCATCTCGGCCCCGACGTCATCCTGGAACGGCTGCCCGGGATCCGGCAGATCGCGATGGACTTCGCCGGCGTGGATCCCCTGAAGGACCCGATCCCCGTGCAGCCGGGGCAGCACTATTCCATGGGCGGGATTGACGTGGATACGGGCGGGAGGACCGGCCTGCCCGGGCTCTATGCTGCCGGTGAGTGCGCCTGTGTGAGCGTCCATGGCGCGAACCGGCTCGGGGGGAACTCCCTCCTCGAGACCGTGGTCTTTGGCCGGCTCGCGGCCGAGGCCATCGGAAAAGATCTCGATGGGCTCGCCGTGCCCTCTCCCGCCCCGGTCGAATCGGCGGTCCGGGATGCCGAAATGAAGATCCGGAAGATCCTGGGCAGGGAGGGCGGCCCCTCCCCTTTCGCGCTCATCCGGGAACTTCAGGAAACCATGTTCGGCCATTTCGGCATCTTCCGGGAAGGCGCGGCCATGGAGGAAGGTACCCGGAGGATCCGGGACCTGCAGGAACGGTGCCGCCTCGTTTCCGTGAAGAACCAGGAGACCGCCGTGAACCAGGCCCTGGTCAGGTACCTGGAGTTCGAGGGGATGCTCCGGCTCGCCGAGGCAGCGGCGCTCGGGGCCCTTGCCCGTAAAGAGAGCAGGGGCTCCCACTTCCGGAGGGATTACCCGATGCGCGATGACGAAAGGTTCCTTGCCCACACGATGGCGGCGCTGGAGCATGAGCAGGTGAAGATTTCCTATAAGCCGGTCACCCTCGGGATGTTCGGCGTGGAGGAGCGTGGTTACTGA
>DATKKN010000117.1:0-5328 GCA_035542895.1 Methanomicrobiales archaeon
GCCTCGTTGAGCTTCCCGAGGAACTGGAGGAAAAGGCCCCGGGACCGCCAGGCCATCGCGAACTTCGGGTTGAGGGAGATGGCCTTGTCGATGTCCCGCATCGCTTCGTTGAAGTCCCTGAGGATGCCATGGACGCAGCCCTTGCTGTGCCAGAACTCGGGGACGGTATCGTCGATCTCCACCGCCTTGTTGAAGGACATGAGGGCCTTCTCGTACTTCTTCAAACCGAGGAGGGCCACGCCCCGGTTGTAAAAGGCCTCGGCATTCCGGGAATCGGTCTCCAGGGCCTGGTCAAAGGCCTTCACCGCCTCCTCGAACTCGCTCTTGTTGAGGAGGGTGATCCCGAGGTTGAACCAGGCGTTCGCGTCATGGGGCCTGATGGTGAGCGCCTGCTCGTAGGACTGGATCGCCTCGTCGAACCGGCCCATCATGTCGAGCACGATCCCCTTCCGCACCCAGATGTCCGGGTTCCCGGGCTCGACCTGGAGGGCCCGGTCAAAGACCGATGCCGCCTCGACCGGCCGATCGAGCATGGCGAGGGCCCGCCCCTTTCCCACGAGGGCGGGAGAGCTGCCAGGCGCGAGGGCGAGGGCGCTCTCGTAAGCCGAAAGGGCCCCGGTATAGGTCCCCTTCGCGGTCAGGGCATCGCCGGACTGGATGTATGCCTCCCCCACCTTCTCGTCCTGCATCTCCGGGTGGTCCCGGATCACCCCGTCGAGGGAGACGGCCGCTTCTTCCGGCCTCCCCAGTTTTATGAGGACCTCGCTCCTGAGGAGCCAGGCGCCGGTATCCTTCGGGCTCACCTGCACGAGCCGGTCCAGGCTCGCGAGGGCCTCCTCGTTCCTCCCCAGGGCGACGAGGGCCTCGCTCTTTTTCAGGAGCGCCTCGGCATCCTCCGGCTCCACGTCGAGGACCTTGTTGAAGAACCGGATGGCCTCCACGGGCTCGTCCTGCGAGAGGAGGAAGAGCCCCTGGTCCCGCCACTGGGAGAGGTTGAACTGGACGAAGGAAATGCACCGCTCGATGGCTCCCTGGAGCGGTCCCGCGAGGGAGGGGTCCAGTTCCTTTGCCTTCAGGTACGACTCCAGGGCCTCCTTGTACTTCCCGGAAAGGACAAAGAGGTCTCCCTTGCCCTGGAACACCGAGGCGTCGTCCGGGTTGATGGCGAGCGCCCGGTCGAAGCTTGAAAGGGCCTCATCATACCGGCCGAGGATCTTGAGGGCCACCCCCTTCCCGAACCAGGCGTTCGGGTCGCCCGAGTCGAGGGCAAGGGCCTGGTCCATGGCCTTCACCGCTCCCTCGTAGTCGCCTTTCTTGATAAGGAGGATCCCCCTGCTCGTGATGGCCGGAAGGAGGTGGGGGGAGAGCTCGAGGGCCCGGTCATAGGCGAGGAGGGCCTGGTCCTTCCGGTCCATGTTCACGAGGGCGAGCCCCTTGTGGAGCCAGGCCTCGGGATCCTGCGGGTTCAGGGCGAGGGCCTTCTCGAAGAGCTCGATCGCCTCCCCTGCCTTCCCCATGATGGCAAGGGCCTTTCCCTTCTGGACCCAGGCGACGGTGTTCCGGAAGTCAAGATCGAGCACCCGGTCAAAGCACTCGATACCCTCCTCGTACCGGCCCGTCTTCACGAGGGCGATCCCGCGGTTCAGGAGGGCGGTGACATCATAGGGATCGATCTCGAGGGCCCGTTCAAAGGATCCAATGGCATCTTCCACCCTCCCCAGGTAGATCTCGGTGATGCCGCGGTTCCTGAGAACGAGGGGGTTTGCCGGGTCGAGCTTCAGTGCCTGCCCGAAGGCGTCGTGGGCTTCCCTGTACTTCCCGAGGACGGTCAGGGTCCCTCCCTTGTTCAGCCAGGCCGTCGGGTCAGAGGGGTTTTTCTTGAGGGCCGCATCAAACCGGTCGAGGGCATCTGCGTACTTCCCCAGCGAATAGAGCTCGATCCCGTCCTGGACGAGGTCCTCCGGGTCCTCCCCCCCGCCGAAGATCGCCCATTTCTCCTCATCCCCGCCCTGCCTGGTCATGCCCTCTGGTCGCCTCCCCGTCCCTCATGCCCGGGCGCAAATCGTTCTCTTCTATCGCCCCTTGGAGAACCCATCAGGGAATACGCCATTTTGTGGTGACAACGGAAAAAACCCGTCATTCCTTATCCGCCAAGGCGGAAGAAGCCCCTAATTACTTAGTGATCTCACTATTTTATATAGTTCGTGATGTTCCGTGATGTACGGGAGAACCTATGCCGGAACCCTTCATCCTCATCAACTGCAAGGCCCTGCCCCAGGGTATGGGGAACCGCGGCCACCTTATCGCCGAGGCGGCGGAGACGGTCATGGAGGAGAGCGGGGTGCGGATCGGGATGGCCCCGGTCTATACCGAGATCCATCCCATCTCGCACCACTTCGAGATACCGGTCTTTGCCCAGCACATCGATGGGGTGCCGCCGGGCCCGTACACGGGCCACATCACCGCCGAGGCGGTCCGGCACGCCGGGGCCGCGGGTACCCTGATCAACCACTCGGAGCGGCGCCTCACCCTCGCGGAGATCGAGGCCTGCGTCAAGGCCGCCCGGGGGGCCCGGCTCGAAACCGTGGTCTGCACGAACAATGATCCCACCACCGCAGCTGCGGCCGCCCTCGGGCCGGACTACGTCGCCATCGAGCCACCCGAGCTTATCGGGAGCGGCATCTCGGTATGCACGGCCGACCCGGGGATCATCAGGCGCTCGGTGGAAGCCGCAGGGAAGGTGAACCCCGGGGTCAAGGTCCTTACCGGGGCAGGAATCCAGTCGGGGGATTGCGTCCGGACGGCCCTCGATCTCGGGACGAGTGGGGTCCTCCTCGCGTCCTCGGTGGTAAAGGCCGAGGACCCGGCCAAGGTGCTCAGGGACCTTGTCTCCCGGGTAAAGGTCACGAAAAAAGTGGTATGAGGTCATGCTTGGTGATGACACCGGCCACCCGGCCCCCGTCCACGACGAGGACCGCGTGGTTCTCCCTGAGGAGGTGGACCACGTCCCGGACGTCGGTGTCGAGGGGCACGGTGGGGAACCCCGGCTCCATGAACTCCCGCACGTGCCGGCTTCCTGCGGCATGCATCCCACCCTCCTCGAGGGCTGATACAATGGCGGACTCGGAGATGCACCCGACCGGGACACCGCCCTCGACGACCGGGAGCTGGGAGATGTCGTTCTTTTCCATGATCTCCACCGCCCGGGAGACCGGGTCCGCAGGTCCCACGGTATAAACCGGCGTATGCGTCACGTCCTTTGCCCGGTAGAGGGGCTCCTCCTTTCGGGAGAGGACGGCCACGATCCGGGAGAGCGTCGAGACCCGGGGATCCACCGATCCCGACTCGATCCGGGCGATCATGGACTGGGAGATCCCCGCCTTCCGGGCAAGGTCGGTCTGGGTGAGCCCGAGCATGATCCGGCGGGCCCGGATCTCCTCTGAGGTGGGAATATGCACAACAGTAATAGCGAGGAGATTCTATATAACTCTTGCGAATTTCCTCAGGGGTGAGTGGGAGGAGTAAGCCCCCTTCTGTTCGTGGCGGCATTCGGCTCTGCGCCAAACCTGGGCGGGCACCAGGCAGCCCATGGCCCGTTTCTGGCTTGCACCCGCAGGGATTCACCGTTTCAACGCTTCCCGCCGATACGCTCCACGAAATGGTCGTGTCATCGCTCGCGGCGGGCCGTGCCGTTTCTGTGTCATGGCCGTGGCTCTCGCCACCCGCACGTGGGTGCGGCTGCGAGCCTGGTCGGTGGGGGGACTTTCCTCAGCGGCTCCGAAGAGCCACCGTCGGCCGCCCTCTCCCTCTCCCATGCATATGGGCGGCCCCCTTATTTATCTCTCTTGCCGCCCCCCCCGCCCCGCGGGGCCGGGTTCCCTCTCGTATTAATACAGGTGCGCCCTTTACCTATTCCTCATGAAGGTTCTTACACCCCAGGAGGGGGCGGACGCCCTCTCCCTCGCCCGGCAGGCCCTCGAGGCCGGGGTAAAGGGGGAACGGTTCGTCCCCCCCGTCCTCCCTGACGTCTTTTACGAGAAGAGAGGCGTCTTTGTCACCCTCACTGAGGATGGCGAGCTCCGGGGGTGCATCGGGCTCCCCTACCCGGTGAGGCCCCTCGGAGAAGCGATCCAGGAGGCCGCGGTATCGGCGGCCCTCCAGGACCCGAGGTTCCTTCCCGTTGAGCCGAAGGATCTCCCGAGGCTGAAGGTCGAGGTGACGGTGCTCTCGGTCCCGGAGCCGCTGGAGGTGCCCGCCGGCCAGATGGAGTCCTGCGTGCAGGTCGGGGTCCACGGCCTCATCGTGCAGGGGAGGCGCAGGAGTGGTCTCCTCCTCCCGCAGGTGGCGACCGAGTACCGCTGGACCTCCTGCGAGTTTCTCGATCACACCTGCGTGAAGGCCGGCCTGCCCCCCGGCAGCTGGAGGGCCCCCGATGTGCAGGTCCTCACCTTCGAGGGCCAGGTCTTCGACGAGTGAACCCGATGGCCGTCCGGTTCGAGGTGCTTGAGAAGGACATCGCGGGGCGGCTCGGGAGGCTCCGGGTCGGGGGGAAGACCGTCCAGACCCCGGCGCTTTTCCCCGTGGTGAACCCCCATCTCCCCCTCATCCCCCCCGCCGAGATCGGGGCCATGGGGGCCGGCGCCATCATCACGAACGCCGATATCGTCGCGACGAGCGAGAGGTTCCGGGAGCCGGCCCTTGCCGACGGCCTCCACAGGGTCCTCGGGTTCCCCGGGGTGATCATGACCGACTCCGGGGCCTTCCAGCAGTCGGTCTACGGCGACGTGGAGATCACGAACCGGGAGACCCTCGGCTTCCAGAGAGCCATCGGGAGCGAGATCCTCGTACCGCTGGACATCGCGACCCCCCCGCAGGCCGACCGGGCGACGGCGGAGTCGGACCTCGGGATCACCATGGAACGGATCCGGGAGGCCGCGGAGTTCGTCGGGACGGAGCAGCTCGCCGCTCCCGTCCAGGGCGGGAGGTACCCGGACCTCCGGGAGAAGGCCGGGAGGGAGGTCGCGGGGATGGGGTTCGCCTTCACCCCCGTCGGAGGTGTGGTCCCCCTCATGGAGGCCTACCGGTACCGGGAGCTCGTCGAGCTGGTCCTCGCGGCGAAGCGGGGCCTCTCCCCGGCGGCCTGCGTCCACCTCTTCGGAGCCGGCCACCCCACCATGCTCGCCCTCGCCGTGGCCATGGGCTGCGATGTCTTCGACTCGGCGGCCTACGCCCTCTTCGCCCGGGAGGGGAGGTACCTGACGGCAACCGGGTCCCGGAAGCTCGATGAGATGACCGAGCTCTCCTGCCCCTGCGAGGCCTGCCGGGGCC
>DATKKN010000118.1:0-14732 GCA_035542895.1 Methanomicrobiales archaeon
GACCCCGGTCGGGTCCGCGACCCGCGCATGGACGAAGTCGCCGGATTTCCCCTCCACCTCCGTGAGCGCACCGGCGATGGTGATGAGGCCGAGGGGGAGGCCGGTCGGGGAAAGGAGCGCCTGGCGCACCTGTCGCCCGCGTGCACCTTCAGCCGGGACCACGAGGTCCGTGCGGTTCAGCTCGCCTGCGAAGAGATGCGCCACCTTCTCAGCCATGCCACTTCACCATCCCGGGCCTGCTCCGAACCCGCACACCCGGGCACCTTCACGCTCCATCTATAAGTATTAATTTCCCATCACACTGATAGCTACTGTCCGGAGAGACCGGCCCGGCGGGAGGCCGCCCATCATGCCTGGGGGAAGTCAACGGGCTCCCAGCTGGTATAATCTCTCCCTTCACGCCGTTTATAATAATCGCCCGGGGGACAGAGAGGGAAGGAGGAACAGGCTGTGGCAGACGAGGACCATGCCATCTGGATAGAGAAATACCGGCCCGCGCGACTCGCCGACATGGTGGGGCAGAAGGAGATCGTTGAACGGCTCCAGTCCTATGTGCGGAGCGGCTCGATGCCACACCTGCTCTTCACGGGGAGCGCGGGCGTGGGGAAGACCACGGCGGCGGTGGCCCTCGCGAAGGAGTTTTTCGGGCAAACCTGGCATACGAACTTCCGGGAGCTGAATGCCTCGGACGAGCGGGGCATCGACGTCGTCCGGAACCAGATCAAGCAGTTCGCCCGGACCTCGCCCCTCGAGGGTGCGGCCTTCAAGATCCTGTTCCTCGACGAGGCGGACGCCCTCACGCCCGACGCGCAGGCTGCCCTCCGGCGCACGATGGAGAGCTATGCTGCCACCTGCCGGTTCATCCTCTCCTGCAACTATTCGAGTAAGATCATCGACCCCATCCAGAGCCGGTGCGCCATCTACCGTTTCCGGCCCCTCGACCGGCAGGCCATCGGCGAGGAGGTGCGGCGGATCGCGGGAAAGGAGGGTCTCACCGTCTCCGAGAAGGCCCTCGACGCCATCGTCTATATCGCCCAGGGGGACATGAGGAAGGCGGTGAACGCCCTCCAGGGGGCGGCCATCCTTTCCCCGACCATCGAGGAGAAGATGGTGTACGAGATCACGGCGAACGCGCGCCCCGAGGAGATCAGGGAGCTGCTCGACCTTTCGCTCGAGGGGGACTTCGAGGGTGCGGAGCGGGTCCTCGACCGGCTCCTCAGGGAACGGGGGATCGCCCCTGCCGAGCTCCTGGGCCAGTGCTACCGCGCACTCGTCGCCCGGAAGATGGACCTCGCCCTGAAGGTCTGCCTCATCGACGGCCTCGGGGAGACCGACTTCCGGCTCTCGGAGGGGGCGGATTCCGAGATCCAGATGGAGGCCCTCATCGCGCGGTTCGTCCTCGCCGCGAAGGGAGGGAGGTGACCGGATGGCGAAGGGCGAGGCCCAAGCGAAACAGGAGCCGGTCCAGGCCGAGGTGACCGACATCGCCGGCGAGTGGCGGCGGTTCCTCGTCAGGCACTACAAGCACCCCCTCGGGGAGCTCCAGCGGGAGTTCCCCCACAGCCGGTCCCTGTACATCAATTACCGGTCCATCATCAACAACCAGCTCGCCGACGCGGTCCTCGAGTCACCGGGGAAGGCCATCGAGGACATCCGCGACGCGCTCGTCCAGCACAAGACCATCGAGGACAAGGACCGGGACCGGGTGAACATCCGGTTCACGAACCTCCTCGTGAAGACCCCGATCCGGAGCATCCGGGCCGAGCAGATGAACAAGTTCCTCACCGTCGAGGGGATCCTGCGGAAGACCACCGAGGTCCGGCCCCGGATCGTCGAGGCTGCCCTGCGGTGCACCGCCTGCGGGAAGATCACGACCGTTTCCCAGTCGTACGGGAAGTTCCAGGAGCCCGATTTCTGCCCGAGCTGCGAGAAGAAATCGAGGATGGACCTCGTCGCATCCCGGTCGCGGTTCATCGACTCGCAGAAGCTCCGGATCCAGGAATCGCCCGAGGGACTCAGGGGAGGCGAGCAGCCCCAGACGATGGATGTCGACGTGACCGATGACCTGACCGGGAAGGTCGCCCCGGGGGACAGGGTCGTCATCAACGGTATCCTCCGGACCATCCAGCGGGTGACCGCAGGCGTGAAGGGGACCCTTTTCGACATCTACCTCGAGTGTAACAGTATCGAGATCTCGGAGAAGGAGTTCGAGGAGGTCTCCATCTCCGAGGAGGACGAGAAGGTCATCACGGCCCTCTCGAAGGATCACCTGCTCCAGCGGAAGATCGTCAGGTCCATCGCACCGACCATTTACGGGAACGAGGACGTGAAGGAGGCCATCGCCCTCCAGCTCTTCGGCGGGATCCCGAAGGAGATGCCCGACGGTTCACACCTCCGGGGGGACATCCACATGCTCCTTGTCGGGGACCCGGGCATCGCCAAGTCCCAGATCCTGCGGTACGTCGTCACCCTCTCCCCCCGGGGGATCTACACGAGCGGGAAGTCCTCGACGGCGGCAGGGCTCACGGCGACCGCAGTGAAGGACGAGTTCGGCGACGGCCGGTGGACCCTCGAGGCGGGTGCCCTCGTCCTCGCGGACATGGGGATCGCCGCCGTGGACGAGATGGACAAGATGCGCACAGAGGACCGCTCGGCCCTTCACGAGGCCATGGAGCAGCAGTCCATCTCGGTGGCGAAGGCCGGAATCACCGCGACGCTTCGCTGCCGGTGTGCCCTCCTCGGGGCGGCAAACCCGAAGCTCGGGAGGTTCGATGCCTACACCCCCATCTCCGAGCAGATCAACATGCCGGCTGCGCTCCTCTCCCGGTTCGATCTAATCTTTGTCATGCAGGACCAGCCGGATCCGAAGCTCGACGAGGCTATCGCAGAACACATCTTAAAGACCCACCGGGTCGGGGAGCTCATCGTCCAGCACGGGAAGAAGCCCATCCCCGGGGTTGACGACGAATTCATCAGGCAGCAGCTCTCGCCCGTCACCCCGGACATTCCCCCGGCCCTCATGCGGAAGTACGTGGCTTATGCAAAGCGGACCTGCTACCCCATCCTCTCGGACGAGGCGAAGGAGGCCCTGGAGTCGTACTACCTGAAGCTCAGGGGCCTCGCCGACGCGAACAAGCCCGTCCCGGTCACCGCCCGGCAGATCGAGGCCCTCGTCAGGCTCGGGGAGGCGAGTGCCCGGATCCGGCTCTCGAACAAGATCGAGGCATCGGACGCCGAGCGGGTCATCCACATCGTGGACACCTGCCTCCGCCAGGTGGCGTACGACGCCGAAACCGGGTCCTTTGACATCGACAAGCTCGTGACCGGCGTGCCCAAGTCCCAGCGGGACATCATCCGGTCCATAAAGGAGGTCATCCGGGACCTGGGCGGTGAGAACCGGGAGGCGAGGACCGACCAGGTCGTGGAGATCGTCACCCAGCAGGGTTTTGCGAAGGACAAGGTTGAGCACATGATCCAGATGCTCCTGAACCAGGGAGAGGCCCTGGCGCCCCGGCACGGGATCATCAAGCTGATCGGGTGGTGAGGAGGAACAAATGATGCCAACCGACCGCGAGCGCGCCGCCTTCGAGGCAGGGATCAAGCTCGGGGCCCTCTACCACCAGTGGGTGGGAACCCCCGTCTCCCCGGCGACCGCCGGGCTCCTGGAGCAGGCCATCGAGAGGAGCGTCGCCCTCCAGCCTGCCGTGGAGTCGGTGAGGGTGCGGCTCAACCGGGGGCTGATGTCCCCGAACGCCTTCGGCTACACCGAGCTCGCCGGGCTGATGTTCGACGTGGAGCTGGTCACCCGGCTGGGGACGACCCGCGCCCGTGCAACCCTCGCCCCCTCGGAAGACTACCCCCTCATGAGCCTGGTGTCCTGTGACGAAGCCCCTCCCGATCCCGGTCACGGATGACCACATCCATATCGACCCGGTGAACGGCCGGGGGCTCGGGGCGGTAAAGGAGTTCCAGCGGGCCGGCGGGACCCACCTCTTCCTTGTCTCGAAGCCCTCCTGGTCCTTCGGGATCACGCCGGCGAAGGGAGAGGACTTCATCCCGGTCTTCGAGAAGACCCTTTCTATCGCCCGGGAAATCCGGGATCTCGGGATCATTGTTTTCCCGGTCCTCGGGGTGCACCCCGCCGAGATTACGAGGCTCGGCGACCGGATGGCCCTGGCCCGTGTCGAGGAGATCATGAAAGCCGGCCTTGAAGTCGCAGCCGGCCTCGTCGCCCGGGGGGATGCCGTGGCCCTGAAGAGCGGCCGGCCCCACTACGGGGTCCCTCAGGAGGTACTCGACGCCTCGAACCGGATCCTAAGCTATGCCCTCGTCCTCGCCCATGACCAGGGCTGCGCCGTCCAGCTCCATGCCGAGGGCGGCCCGTGCGCCGATGTCCCGGCGATGGCCCGGGAGGCAGGCCTCTCCCTCGATAGGGTGGTGAAGCACTTCGCGACCCCCGAAACACCCCTCGTTCCCTCCTTCATCGCCCGGCACGAGGCCATCCCTGCGCTTGCGAGGGAGGGGCGGGCGTTCATGATGGAGAGCGACTACATGGACGAGAATTCCCGGCCCGGCTCGGTCATCGGCCCGAAATCGGTTCCCCGGTTCACCCGCCGGCTCCTCGAGGCAGGGGAAATCTCCGAGGAGGCGGCGTACCGCATCCATGCCGGGACCCCGGCCCTCACGTACGGCGTCGAGATCCTCCTCCCCTAGCCGGTCGGATCACCTTTTTCACCTTGCAGGGCTCCGGAAGTACGTGATGTTCCTGAAGGTCCACCGGACCCCTGACGGCGAGATCGTGGCGGTGTGCGACCGTGAGCTCCTGAACACGACCCTGGTCCACCGGGACGTCGAGGTGCACATATCAGAGACCTTTTACGGGAACACCCCTGCCGACGAGGAGCGGGTGAAGGCCGCCCTCGCGGAGGCGGCGAGCGCGAACCTCTTCGGCAGCCGCTCGGTGGAGATCGCGATAGCCTGCGGGGCAGTGGACCGGGACTGCGTGGTGCTCATTGGCGGCGTCCCGCACGCCCAGGTCTTCAGGTTCTAAAGCATATGAGCATCCGGGAATCCATCTGCCCCGCCTGCGGCGGGCCCTCGGAGGGGGATCTCTGCGGCCGGTGCCGGGCCGGCCGGACCCGGTGGATGACGGTCGCACCACGGGTCGAGGGCATTACCTGCCCGACCTGCGGGTCCCGGAGAACGGGGGCGATCTGGCAGGACTCCCCGCTCTCCCGGGCGGATCTTGCGGGGGAGCTCGCCATCCAGGCGGTCAGGCTTGCCACCGAGGCAAAGGAGCCCGAGTTCCGGGTCGCGACCCGGGAGCGGAGCCCGAACCGCACCGAGGCGAGGGTCCGGGTGAGGGCGAAGCTCTTCGGGGTCCCGGTCGAGGACGAGGCGACCGTCGAGGTGATTTTTCGGGAGGAGAGCTGCGACCGGTGCAGCCGGATCTCCGGGGGATACTTCGAGGGGGTGGTCCAGGTGCGGGCCGATGGCCGGCGCCTCACCCCCCACGAGCGGGACGTGGCGGCACGGATCGCCGGCGAGGTGGAGGAACGTCTCCAGGTCGGCGGGTCACGCCTTTCCTTCATCTCCCGGATGACCGAGGAGGAGGGGCTCGACATCATTGTCGGCCAGAACACCATGGGAGAGCAGATCGCCCAGGAGATCACAGGGGCACTCGGGGGGAGATACACGGTGCACCCGAAGCTCGCCGGGGAGAAGGACGGGAAACGGCTCTACCGGATCACCTACTCCATCCGGCTCCCCAGGCTCCAGAAGGGGGATGTCATCGAAGCGGACGGGGAGTACCTGGAAGTGCGGGAGACCGGGAAACGCCAGCTGAAGGTCTTCCGCCTCGGCACCGGCACCATGGCCGTGTTCCCGCGAGACTCCCCGTACCGGTTCCTCGGGAACGTGAGGGACGCGGTCCCTGCCCTCGTCGCGTATACCGAGGCAGGGATGGCAGGGGTCCTTGACCCCGAGAGCCTTGCCACCCGGGAGGTGCGTATGCCCGGCTGGGTGAAGGCCGCGGCCGGTTCCGAGGTCCGGGTGCTCCCCGACAGGGAAGCGGACCGGCTCGTCGTCGTGGGGTGAGTGATGCGGGTCAGGATGGTCAGCCCCTCGGACCTCCCCGGGGTCGCCGGGCAGGAATGGGTCGACCCCGGGAGGAGGCCAGTGGTCCTCGGCGGGAGGGCATACATCCCCGTCAGGGAGGGCGAGCCCTGTGACCTGGTCATCCCCGAGCGGAGGCCGTACCGGGGGAGGGGGTACCAGCGCCTCGGTAATCTCGTTCTCCTCCACGGTCGCCGCCCGTCGGAAGAGGAGGTGGAGGGGATTGTCGCGTGGGAGAGGCCCGGGGGGATCCTCTGGGTACGGGGAATCAGCGGTCCCGAGCGGACCCCCGCGGTCGAGATCATCCGCGGGATCACCGGGGATGTGAGCCACCGGGAGTACGGTTGCAGTTTCGTCCTCGACCCTGCCCGGGTGATGTACGCCATGGGAAACCTCTCCGAGCGACGCAGGGTCGTGGAACTCGCCGGAAAACGGGGCAGGCCCGAACGGGTCGGGGATCTCTTTGCCGGGATCGGGTACTTTACCATTCCACTCGCCCGTGAGGGATCCGAGGTCCATGCCATGGAGATCTCCCCGGTCGCCTTCGGCTACCTCGAACAGAATGTCAGGGGAAACGGCGTCGCTGGCCGGGTCAACGCGGAATGCGGGAACTGCCGGGATTTACTAAGGGGGACGTACGATCGCCTCCTCCTGGGCCACTTCGATTCCCCCTCATATCTCCCTGACGCCCTCTCCCATGCAGGAAAGGGCACCGTCCTCCATGTTCATACCCTCGGCGACGAGGCTGGGCGGATCCGGTCGGTGGCCCGTGAATCGGGCTTTGAGGCGGCGATATCCACACGAAGGGTAAAGAGTTATGCTCCCCATACATGGCATATGGTGCAGGACGTGGTGCTCTCATGACCCGGGAGACCCTTGAAGGGAAGATCATCGTCCTTGGCGTGACCGGATCCATCGCCGCCACCGAGGTCGTCCGGCTCGCCCACGAGCTCCGGAGGCGGGGTGCCGTGGTCCAGGCGGTCATGAGCCAGGCCGCCACCCGGATTCTTCATCCGGATGCCGTGACCTATGCCACCGGGCGCCCCACCATCACGGCGATCACCGGCATGGTGGAGCATGTCCTTTACTGCGGCGAAGGGGGGAGGGCAGACCTCCTCCTCGTCGCCCCGTGCACGGCCAATACCCTGGCCAAGATCGCCCTCGGCATCGACGATACGCCGGTTACCACCTTTGCCACCACCGCCATCGGGAGCGGGATCCCGGTCATCGCCGCGCCAGCCATGCACGGCTCCATGTACCGGCACCCGGCCATCGCCGGCCACCTGAAGGTGCTCGCGGGCTGGGGGATCGATGTCGTGGAACCCCGGATGGACGAGGGGAAGGCAAAGCTTGCCGCGACCGGGGCCATCGTCCTCCATGCGGAGCGGGCCCTCATGGGAAGGCCCCTCCGGGGAAAGCGGGTCCTCGTCACGAGCGGCCCCTGCGCCGAGCCCGTGGACGACGTGAGGATCCTCACCACCCGGTCGACCGGGCAGATGGGGAGGGAGATGGCCCTCGAGGCGTACCGGCTCGGTGCGGAGGTCACGGTGGTACACCGGGGGCACATCCCTGTCGTGAAGAACATCGCCGTGCAGAACGCCGCGGAGATGCGTGAGGCGGTTCACGGCGTCTTCAGGGAGGAGGGGGCGGATATCTATGTCTCGGCGGCGGCCATCTCGGACTTCGCCCCGGAGCGCGTCGAGGGTAAGATACGCAGCGGGGCACCGGTGACCCTGCGGCTCGATCCGCTCCCGAAACTTCTCGATGAGGTCATCTCCGCATACCACCCGGGCGTCATCGCCTTCAAGCTGGGCCGGGACGAGGAGCCGGCGGCGCAGGAGATGCTCGACCGGGGGGTGAATGCCATGGTGGTGAACCCTCCCGAAACCATGGGATCGCCCGGGGCCGAGGCGGTCGTCCTCACCCCTGACGGGAGGAGGACGGTCAGGGGAACGAAGGAGGAGGTCGCCGCGGCCGTATGGACCGATATGCTGTAGCCCGGTCCCCGGGGCACATCTCCGGCTATTTCAGGCGGGTCCCCGGTGAAACGGCACAGGAGACCGGGTCCATCGGTGCCGGTATCGTCATCGAGGAAGGGGTGACCGTGAGGGCCGTTCCGTCCCCGTCCCCGGTCGTGAAGATACAGTCCCCCGTTCCCCTGCCCGGAGACGCGGGGATCCTGTCCAGAGGGTCCCCATCCTCCCCTGGACGATCCCGGCTCCCTGCGGGAGCCGGGCTCCCCCTCATCGAAACCGCCATGGAGCGGCTCGGGGTATCTGCCATGGTGACCGCCGTAAGCACCCTTCCCGCCGGGGCAGGGTTCGGGCTCTCGGCCGCAGCCCTCCTCTCCTCGATATCGGCCCTTTCGGTCCTCTTCCGGCTGGATCTCCCGGACCGGGAGATCGCGGCCCTCGCGCACGAGATCGAGGTGGCCCACCGGACGGGCCTCGGGGACGTTGCCGCCTGCCAGGGAGGGGGGATCGAGTGCCGGAAGGGGCCCGGGATCGGGGGTGAGATCGATCGGATTTCTGTTCCCGGCGGGATCGTTCTCGCCGTGAGCTTCGGTCCCATCCCGACCCCGCTCGTGCTCGGCGACCCGGTCCGCATGGAGAGGATCGCCCGTGCCTTCCCGGGGAGGTGCCCCCGGGACCCCGAAGATCTCCTGGGGCTCTCCCGGTCCTTTGCCGAGGAGAGCGGGCTCATCACCCCACGGGTCAGGGATGTCCTCTCGGCATGCGATCGTGCCGGGGTCAGGGCGAGCATGACGATGCTCGGTGAGGGGGTCTTTGCCCTGGGCGAGGAGGCAGCCCCGGTCCTCTCGCCTTTCGGGAAGGTCTACCGGCTCAGGATCGCTGAGCGGGGGTTCACCCGGGGAGAGGTGGCCGGATGATCCCGCCGGATCACCCCAGGTACCGGTCCCTCGTCGCACGGGAGCGGCTTGCAGCCTGCGCCCGGGAGGGCATCGTGACCCTCGAGGGGCTCACCGCCCATGGCCGGGGGGAGGCCTTCGACTACCTGATCGGCGAGCGGACGACGGAGAGCGCCCTCCTCGCCGAACAGGTCGCGGCCGCCATGCTCCTCTCCGCCCGGTCGCCGGTGATCTCGGTGAACGGGAACACCGCCGCCCTTGCCGCCGAACTTATCGCAGGCCTCCAGGAAGCGTCCCGGGCGAAGGTCGAGGTGAACCTGTTTCACCGGACCGATGAGCGGGTGGAGAAGATCACCCGCCTCCTCGAATCGGCCGGGGTGAAGGTCCTCCGGGGAAAGGCAGAGCCCCTCCTCCCCCTTTCCCACCCGCGGGCCCTCTGCACGAGGGAGGGGATCTTCTCGGCCGACACCGTCCTCGTCCCCCTGGAGGACGGGGACCGGTGCGAGGCCCTGGTCGCGATGGGAAAGCGGGTGATAGCAATCGACCTGAACCCCTTCTCCCGGACCGCGCGGACCGCCACCCTCACGGTGGTGGACGAACTCACGAGGGCACTACCGAACATTGCCGCCGCCTGCCGTACGATCGGTCCCGGGGTGGATGAAAGGCTCATGAGCTCCCCTGCCAATACCTATTTCCTGAGAGCGGCCATGGACGAGATCCGGGGGAACCTTGAGCATGCTCTGGATTGAGAAGTACCGCCCGCAGAGCCTCCGGGAGGTGGTGGGGCAGGACCAGGTGGTCGCGCACCTCCAGCGGTTTGCCGCCGAGCGGAGCCTCCCGCATCTCCTCATCACCGGCCCCCACGGGACGGGGAAGAGCGCGGCCATCGAGTGCCTGGCACGGGCCCTGTACGGGGATGCCTGGGCCGGAAATACCACCGTACTCGACGCAACCCTCCTCTTCATCCGGGGGAAGGCCGCCCTCGCGGCCGACGACCGGTTCGCCCACCTCTTCCGGAAGGACGAGAGCTTCTTGACGAACGTGAAAAGGATCCTGCGGTGGTACGCCTCGATGCAGCCCCTTGGCGCGGAGTTCAAGATCCTGGTGATCGAGGGGGCGCATTCCCTCCCCCGGGAGATCCAGCAGGCGCTCCGGCGGACCCTCGAGCGCCACTCGGCAACCTGCCGCTTCATCCTCTGCACCACGAACCGGAGCGCCATTATCCCGGCCATCGCATCCCGGTGCCTCCCCCTCACCTTCTCCCCGGTTGACGGGCCGATTGTCCTCGGCACCCTGGAGAAGATCCTCGATACCGAGGTCCCGGGGAGGCGGAAGGCCCTCCGGGAGGAGGTCGAGCTCATCGTCCACGCGGCGGGCGGCGACCTCAGGAAGGCCACTTTGCTCCTCCAGGTCCTCGCGGGGTCGGGGAAGGGCCCCGGCGCCCCGGAGGTCGCCGGCTCGGAGACGGGGAACATCGCTCTCCAGGCGGTGAGGGCGATGCGGGCCCGGGACTTCGCCTCCGCCCAGCGGACCTGCGAGTCGCTCCTCATCGACTACGGCCTGTCAGGAAGGGAAACCCTCCGGGAGATCCAGCGGGCGGTGAAGCAGGAGTACCATGACCCGAGGATCGTCCGGATCCTCGGAGAGGCCGACTTCGCCATGGGGAGGGCGGGGAACGAGTTCGTCCAGGTGAATGCTCTCGTCGCGAGGGTCATCCGGGAGGTGTTCACCTGAAGAAGGTGGCCGAACACTATGACCGGGTCGCCCGGATCTACGACCTCCGGTATGATACTTCGCGGGGGAGGATCTACCACTGGCACATCTGCCGGCACATGCTCGAATGGCTCCCCCGGGGAGGACACCTCCTCGATCTCGGCTGCGGCACCGGCCTCTTCATGCGCCGCTACGGGGAGAATGGGGGGACGGCCGTCGGCCTCGACATCAGCCGGGGCATGGTGGAGGCGGCCCGGGAGCAGGGGGACTGGTTCGATTACCTGGTGGGGACCGCCGAGGTGCTCCCCTTCCGGGACCGGACCTTTGACGCGGTCTCCTGCATGCTCGCCTTCTCGTATCTGGAGAACCCCCTGGGGATGCTCCGGGAGGCTTACCGGGTACTCAGGCCCGGCGGGGCCATCGCGGTGAGTACCCTCTCCCGGACCGTCATCACCTCCCTCGTCCCCACCATTTACCGGATCGGCGAGCGGATGGAAATCGGGAGGATCGGGGTCGGGGACTTCGGGGAGCGGTACTATACCGAGGAGGAGATGACCCGGATCTTCTCGGACGCGGGCTTCGTGGACGTGAGGGCGAAGCGCTGCTCCTTCGCCCACCACTCCCTGAAGGAGCCGATCTTCGACATAGCCCGGAAGGTCGAGCCCTTCATCGAGAAGAAGATGCCGGGCCTCGCCTACAACCTGGTGGTCTGTGGCCGGGTGCCGTCGGATCGAGGTTAGGGCCGGGTGCCTGCACCGGTCCGGAGACGGGCGAGGATCCGCTTCTTTTTTGCAATGGCGGCCTCTGCGGCGAGGTCAACACCCTTCTTCATGGCCTCGAAGTCCTTCACCCGCCGGTCCACCACCTTCTTGACCGGGGTGTAGGGAGACTCCCGGAACCGGGGCGAGAAGTCCTGCTCCCGCCCGTCCACCACGAGGACGGATTCGGGGCGGCCATGCTCCACCCGGCCCACCTCCTCCATCGGCACCCCGCATCCCTTTACGACCCGGAGGATACCGGGCGCGGCCTCCGGGGGCGCGACCACGAGGAGGGCGTCCAGGGAGACCCCGAGGTAGTCGATCCCGAGGGTATCGAGGAGGGTGAGGACCTCCGGGTCCACGAGCCGGCGGAGGTTTTCCTCCCCGATGACCACCTTCGCCCCCGCCGTGGCCGCGAGCTCGTGGGCGTCGCCCCGGAGGCCCCCGTTCGTCACGTCGGTCATCGCATGGATGCCCGAAAGGACCGGGCTATCGAGGAGCGCCTGGCAGGCATGGAGGAAGTGGAGGTTGATGGTCCGCTCCACCACCTCCGGATGCCCCGAGTAGATGGCAGCGGTGGCGATGGTCCCGCCGCCGGCCCCGGCGGTCATCAGGATGGCGTCGCCGGGCGCGGCGGCGCGGCGGGGGGTGAGGTGCTCGGCGACGCCCACCGCTCCCACGCACCCGGTCATCCGGTCACCGATGACCATGTCGCCCCCGATCCGGAGGGTGGACCCCGCGACAAGGGGGACCCCGGTCGCCTCCCCGACCGCGGTGATGCCGGCGGTATAATCGAGGATCTTACCCACGTCCCCGTCGTCGGCCACGTGGATGTCCGAGAAAAGCGCGACCGGCCGTGCGCCCATCACGTACACGTCCCTGAGAGTTGCCCGGGTCGCATGGAACCCCGCGAGGAAGGGGTAGTCCGAGAGCCGGGAGTGCATGCCGTCCACGGTGCAGGCGATGAAGCTCCCCCGGGCCGAGACCACGCCAGCGTCGTCCATCTCGTCAACCCCGACGGCAGCCCCCGTCCTCCCGATGATCCGGGCGATCTGCCGGTGAGCATAGAAGTCGCCCTTTCCCCGGGAACCGACCCCGAAGTCCCCCATCGTCACCCCGGCGGGGGTGAACTCGAAGAGATCCCCCCTCGCCGTGCGGGTGTTCCTCACCTCCTCGATGACTGCCCCCGCGAGCTCGCGGGCGTATCCCCCGGGGACCCCCTTCCACTCCTCGATGGAGCGGGCGAGACCGGGGGCAATCTCCTCCTCGCGGTCACCTGCCGCCAGGCGCCGGCGCACGTACCCCTCCAGGTCCATGGATACATGTTGGCAGCTGCCATGGAAAAGCTGATCCGTGCCGTGCCGTTCACCGGGCCGCGGGGTTCTTCTCCGGGCCCGGCACACTACTCCCCAGGGCAGCAGGTTGTCGGCCGATTCGGTCAAGGAAATGTGCCTCCGGGGAACCGGACGCCGGGAGATCTCTTCAATATGCGATGATAATCAAATAAAATTTAAAGAAAGACTTTAATGCCGCGATCATTTAATCGATATGTTTATATAATAGGACATATTATTCTTTACATAACCGCCAGTGTACCGAAGAGGTCACTGGAGGGGTGAGTAAAATGAACTTCCTGAAGAGAGAAGATGCAGTATCACCGGTGATCGGGGTCATCCTCATGGTGGCCATCACGGTGATCCTCGCTGCCGTCATCGCCGCATTCGTGTTCGGCATGGCCGGCGGCATTTCAAAGACAAAGACGGTGGCAGCCACCGCCCGGCAGAACGGAAACGACATCGTCGTCACCTGGCAGGGCGGTCAGGATAATGGCTACGTCGTAGGGTACGGCATAAATGTCAAGGACGGTGCGGCAGTTATTATTACTCCCGGGAACCAGGTCGGGAACAGCACGACCCTCACCGGGCAGGGCACCCCCAGTAACGATCACGTTGTGGTGAACGCATCCTTCACTGACGGGTCTGGACAGGTCGTCCTCGATACCTACGTCTGATCTCTGGTGGTTTCAGAGGAGACTAGACATGAAATCCGAGAAGAAAGAAGATGCAGTATCACCAGTGATTGGCGTCATCCTCATGGTGGCCATCACGGTGATCCTTGCTGCCGTCATCGCCGCATTCGTGTTTGGCATGGCCGGCGGCGTCTCAAAGACAAAGACAGTAGCAGCCACCGCCCGGCAGACCGGGAATGATGTCGTCGTCACCTGGCAGGGCGGTCAGGATAATGGCTACGTCGTAGGGTATGGAGTCACCATCAACGACCAATCGGCGAGTACCTGGGTAAACACAGGCAACGCCGTGGGCAACTCCACGAAATTCGGTGGCAAGGGAACCTCCGGGAACGATCACGTCGTCGTGAACGCGTCTTTCACTGACGGGTCCGGCCAGGTCGTCCTGGATACCTACGTCTAACCCAACCCAATTTTTACTGGGGTGAATGGACTTGAAGTTCTCACCGAGAGAAGATGCGGTATCACCAGTTATCGGTGTCATCCTCATGGTGGCCATCACGGTAATCCTCGCTGCCGTCATCGCCGCCTTCGTCTTCGGCATGGCCGGGGGCGTCCAGAAGACGAAGACGGTGGCAGCGTCCGCCAAGCAGGATGGAAGCGCGTACATCGTCACTTGGCAGGGCGGCCAGGACAATGCTTACGTGACGGGATATAACGTTACGGTTGATTGCAACAATGCCCCGGTCTGCCCTCTTGGAGTAGCTGGGCCAGTTCTATTCCCAGGTGTCCCGGAAGGATATCGCCCAATCGTCGGGAATACGACTAGGTTACCATACGCAACAAGCGGGAATGATCACGTGGTCGTAACAGCTACCTTCACTGACGGGTCAGCCCAGGTCGTCCTGGACACCTACGTCTAATCACCTCTTTTTTTCATCTGGAACAAAACAGCAATTTTCGCAGACTTCGAATCAGGTCAAGAAGCGCCATTGTTCATTTTCGTCGCAGGACCATTGATGGCCGTCAGGAGGCTTTGCCGGCAATTTGGCCCAAGTCCTTCCGGGAGTGATCTCATTCAGGATGAGGGCTTGTCCGCGATCCCCAGATACCCTTCGAGCAGTCCGAGGGCCTCGAGCTCCTGCGGGCCGCCGCATCGCCGGATGACCGACCGGTGGTGATCGATGAGCTCCCGGAGTGCCGGGTCCTTGTTCCAGAGCCAGCGGGTCCCGTGGACGGCCGCCTCGATGACGCTGTTGTACCCCCGGTTTACCGGGTGCACCTGGGGCGAGAGGACCGCCTCTTTCATCGG
>DATKKN010000119.1:0-9344 GCA_035542895.1 Methanomicrobiales archaeon
GGCGGCGTCCTCTTCGAGGCAGATGGTCTCGATCCGGGCCCCCCCGGGAAGGGAACCTCCGACGGCGACGAGGGCGGTGCGCTGGAACCCGCAGGTGTTGGAGCCGTCGATGACGATCTTCCGCATGGTGTGGACCTGGTCAACGGGGTGCATGCCGAAGCACTTCGCGATGGCAAGGCAGGTATCGACCGCCTCGCGGTTCAGGGGCGCCGGGGGCTCCTCGTCGTCCTCCACGAGGCAGGTGGTATCATAGGTATAGTAGGTGAACCGGCGGATGGTCCGCATTTCCTCGAGGGCAGCCCGGTCGATCTCCCCCATCTCGCTCTCGGTTGCCCTGAGAAACCGGGTGAACTCCCCGCTCCGCTCCTTCGTGTCGCGGAGGCAGGTCGGGCAGTGGCAGAAGAGCTTCTCGCAGGTGTTGAGCTGCTGGTGTATCTCCAGGCCGGCCCGGAGACGGGGGGGATCAGAGGCCATGGATCGATCGCCTCCGGATCTCCCCGCGCAGGTTCTCCCCCATGAGGGCTGGCACCCTGGCTTCATCGCCGGTCCGGGCGAGGACCCACATGAGTTTCACCAGGGCGACCTCGGGGAGCATGTCCTCTCCCTCGATGACCCCCGCGGCGAGGAGGTCCCGGCCCGTGTCGTACACCCGGTCGGAGACCCGGCCGTGAAGGCACTGGGAGGTCATGACGACGGCCGTGCCGTCCCGGACAAGCCCGGCGAGGCCCTTCACCCATGGCGTGGAGACATGGCCGAGGCCGGTACCGGAGATGACGAGCCCGCGGTATCCCCGGTAGGCCTCGAGGACCGCCGGGTCCATCCCCGGGTGGAAGGAAACGAGTCCGCACTTTTCCTCCATTTTCTCCATGAGGATCGGTTCCCCCCCTCCCCGCGGAACCGCCTCGGGCGAAAGGGAAACGGAAAGGCCCGGGTACTCGACGTGGCCGAGGGGGTCCATGCCAATGGACTGGAAGGCATCGCGCCGCGAGGTATGCATCTTCCTCACCCGCGTTCCCCGGTGGATGGCGCACCGGTCGTCGCTCGTCGTCGCGTGCATCACCACCGCGACCTCGCCGAACGGCGAGACCGCTGCCGATGCGGCACAGAGGGCGTTCATGGCATTATCGCTCGATGGCCGGTCCGCGGATCTCTGGGAACCGACGAATATGACCGGGACGGGCGTCTCCACCATGAAGGAGATCGCCGCCGCGCTGTAGGCCATGGTGTCGGTCCCATGGGTGACCAGTACCCCGGCGACCCCGGACTTCACCTCCCGGAAGACTGCCCTCGCGAGATCCTGCCAGATGCGAACCGTCATGTTCTCCGAGAGGATGGAGGAGATCTGGTCGGTACGGAACCTGCCGATCGAGGCGAGCCCGGGTATCGCCCGGAGGATATCTTCAGCAGAGAACTGGGATGTGACAGCGCCGGTCCGGTAATCGACCCGGCTCGCAATGGTCCCTCCGGTGGAGATTATGGCAAGCTCCGGTAGATCCTCCCGCTGGACGGGAAGCGGGAGGGAGGGGGTCTCCATCTCCCTTCTCGCCCTGAAGGTGATCTCATCGGGAGAAACACCGATATTGTACCCGCTCTCGAGCTTCACCACCGCCTTCCCGTCCCGCTCGGTGATGTAGGTGGCAGGATACTCTCTCCCTCCGCGGCACCACAGGACCATGTCCCCGATCCGGTTCCCGGTCACGCGAGCAGCCCCCGCGCTTCGGAGAGGAGGCGCTCCCGAGCCTTCCTCAGGGCCGCCTCGAGGGATGCGGTCCCGGCCCGGTCCTTCCTGAGCTGCTCCTTCCTCGCCCGGATCGCCTTCTTCACCGTTGCCGGGGCAGGTCCACCTGTCACCTTCCGGGCCTCGACCTGCGAATGGACATCAAGGGCCTTTTTAACTTTCTCCCGGGTCAGGCCCATGCCCGAGAGAGAAATCCCGAAGGCCTGTTTCCCTGCCTTCTCCAGGGTGTCGCGGTCGAGCCGGCCCGCCCGCACCGCCTTCCCGACGATGGTGTGAGCGGTACGAAAGGGGATCCCGAGATCCTGCACGAGGAGATCGGCAAGGCCGGTCGCCGTGGAGAACCCCTTTCCGGCCTCCTCCGCCATCCGTCCGGGGTGGAAGGTGGCGGTAGCCAGGGCCTCGGCAAGGATCGGGATCCCGTCCCCCGCGGCCGAGATCCCCTGCCAGAGATGGGGAGTTGCCTCCTGGAGATCCCGGTTATAGCTCATCGGGAGGGCCTTCACGATGGCAAGGGCCGCGGCAAGGGATCCGATGGCCGTGCCAGACTTCGCCCGGAGGATCTCGAGGGTGTCCGGGTTCTTCTTCTGGGGCATGATGGACGAGGTCGAGCAGAATTCGTCAGAGAGGGTGACGAACCCGGCGAGAGGGCTCGACCAGAGGATGAGGTCTGCCGAGAGCCGGCTCGCGGTGGTGGAGAGAATGGTGCAGGAGGACAGCGCCTCGAGGAGGAAGTCCCGTGATGAAACGGCGTCCATGGAGTTCTCAATGAGCCGGTCGAACCCGAGGAGCTTGCGGGTATATTCCCGGTCGATGGGGAAGCCGGTGGAGGCGAAGGCAGCCGCTCCGAGGGGTGACTCGTTCACCCGGGTGTATGCCGACCGGAGCCGGGCGAAATCCCGGGAGAATGCCTCCTCGTAGGCGAGGAGGTGGTGGGCGAGGGTGGTGGGCTGGGCATGCTGGAGGTGGGTGAAGCCCGGCATCACCGTTCCGGTGTGTTCGCCGGCGAGGGTGAGGAGCACCTCCCGGAGCCGTGTCGTGGCGGCCATGAGGCCGATGAGATCATCCCTTGCCCGGATCCGGATGCAGGCCGATACCTCGTCGTTCCGGGACCGGCCCGCGTGGATCCGGCCTCCCGTTTCCTCGCCCAGCCGGTCGATGAGGTACGCCTCGATCCCGGCATGGAGATCCTCGTACCGGTCGTCGAAGACCTCTTCCGGGAGCCCCTCCTCGTCGAACTCGAGGAGGACCTCCATGATGGCCCGGGCATGCTCATCACCGATGAGATCCCGGCGCCGGAGCATGAGCAGGTGGGCCATGTCCACGAGCACGTCCGCCTCCGCGATCCGCCGGTCGGCCTCCATGGAGGAGAGGAAGCGGGAGACCCCGCAGCCCCTCTCCCCCCCGAGCCGGCCCCTCCGTATCCGGTCCTCTTTCATCCTCTCACCTGTACATTCTGGCACGCGCCCCTTAATGCCATGCCTTCCGGGCCGCGAGCTCGATGGCCTGCTGGACGCTCTCCCGGGGCACGATGGTCGCCACCGGGATGGAGACGAGCTCCTCGATGGTCGAGGAGACGATCGGGGCGCAGACGATGCCCCTCGCCCCCTCCCGCTCGGCCCGCACCGCCGCGACGATGGCATCCTCGATGGTGTGCACCGCGTACTCCCGCACCCTGACCCGTTTCCCGTCGACCACGGCGACCCGCTCCTCGATTCCGTCAAGGGTCTGGCGCGCCGCGATGACGCCGATGAACTCCTCCTCGCCGGCCGGGTGCGAGACATGCCGCAGGGCACCGACGATGGCCCGGAGGGTGGACAAATTCGGGGATCGCTCCCCCCGGAGGATCTTGTACAGGGAGGAGGCCGTGATCCCGCTCCTCTCTGACAGTTCCCGCCCGGTCATCCGGAGATCGGTCTTCAGGATCCCGTTCAGGGTGGCCACGAAGTCCTCGTCCGAGAGCATTGCGGCCCGGAGGAGCCGGTCTATGGGGTCAAGCTGGACCATTGAGTGACACAGAAAGGATATTTTTAAGAGAAGAAAAACCTTATTGTCCAATTCAGCCGTCCGTTTTACCCCCTAATTGGACATAAAAGATGAAAAATAGTACTAATTGTGTCAGCAATATCATATAAGTGTCCTTTCTGTGAGTACTATTCATGTGAAATGGAACATTTTATCAGCCACCCGTGACCAGTACCCGGCATGAAAGGGATTCATCTTTTCCTGATCGGGTGCCTGGCGGTCCTCCTCATTGCCGCCGGGTGCACCACGACCCAGACGACTGCTGACGTGGGCATCCTCTACACAAAGGGAACCGGCCCCATGCCGACCCTCCTTGCGACGAAGCAGATCGACGGGTACATCGCCTGGCAGCCCTTCGTCGAGGTGGCGCCCGTGGCCCACATCGGGAAGGTCATCACCTACTCGGGGAGCCTCCCTCCCGACGACCGGTGGAAGGACCACCCCTGCTGCGTGCTCACGGCCCGCACGGACTTCATGGGCAGCCACCAGGCCTTCGTCGATGCCATGGGCGCGGCCACCATCCTCTCCACCCGGTACATCACCGCCCACCCCTCCGAGGCCGCGGACATTGTTGCCGACTGGCTCGCCGGGAAGGGGAACTTCACGTACGGGAACATCTCCGTGTCCTCGGTCGAGGTCCTTGACCGGGCCTTCCCCACCGTGAAGTTCGTGAACGAGCCGTCGGAGCAGTGGATGGCGGGCCAGATAGAGTTCGTCTATGCCCTCCGGGAGCTCGGGACCATCAACGGGAAGCTCGCGAACACCACCGATGACCAGACGAAGGCCCTTCTCTTTGACACGGGCCCGTACAACCGCGACCTGGCCATGATCGATGCAAAGAGCATCGTCGCGCCGCAGGTTGAGGCAAACCCCATCGGTGTCGGGTACCTCCTCTCGGACCACCATGCATCCCTCTTCGTCGCCGTGAAGAAGTGGCAGTACTTCAACGACACCTACGGGATCGCGCTGAAGCCCGAGGACCCGACGGCCAGTAAACCCGATCTCGTGGACCTGCTCATAAAAGGGCAGAAGGTGGCAACCCTGAAACTCATCCCGGCCGATGCCGGGCCACAGCTCATGCAGCTCGCCGCAACGAACACCATCCAGATGGCCTACGTCGGCAATCCGCCGGCCATCTCGGCAATCGACCAGGGGACGCCGCTCAAGATTCTGATGGCCCTGAACAACGAGGGCTCGGGGGTCGTGGTCGTGACGACCTCTCCGGCCACCGACTGGCCCTCCTTCGTCCAGTGGGCCAAGGAGCGGGCCGCCGCCGGTAAGCCCATAAAGATGGCGGCACCAGGCAAGGGGTCCATCCAGGACGTCATGCTCCGGTACGCCCTTGAGGAGAGCGGTTTATCCGTGAAGGAGGTACAGGCTTAGAGAGGCATGAAAAAACCTCTCGGGATCATCCTCCCCATCATCCTTCTTATCGTCTGGGAGGTCGCGGCCATCGCCATCAACAACCCCTTTATCCTCCCCCGGCTCGAGACGGTGATTCCGGTCCTCCTCCACCCTACCGAGGACATCCTCGGGACCGGGAGCCTCCTCCACAATGCTGCCGTCTCCCTGGAGCGGGTCGGCCTGGGGTTCCTCGTGGCCGTCGCCATCGCCGTCCCCCTCGGGGTGGGGATGGGCTGGTCGGCGCGTCTCGATGCCTTCATGGACACCACCGTCCAGCTTCTCAGGCCCATCCCGCCCCTCGCGTGGGGCCCCCTCGCCATCGCCTGGTTTTCGGTGGGCCTCTCCTCCATGGTCTTCATCATCTTCCTCGGGGGCTTCTTCCCGATCCTCCTCAATACCATCGACGGGGTCAGGTCCGTGAAAAAGACATGGGTCGAGGTAGCCGAGACCCTCGGGGCCTCCGAACGGCAGGTCCTCGGGAAGGTGGTCATGCCCGGGGCGGCTCCCACCATCTGGACCGGGTTCCGGGTGGGGTTCGGGGTCGCCTGGATGTGCGTCGTGGCCGCCGAATGGCTCCCGGGGACCACCTCCGGCCTCGGGTACCTCACCCTCTATGCCTACAACTTCGGGCAGATGCAGTTCATCATCGCCGGGATGATCACCATCGGCATCATCGGGATTGCGTTTGACCTCCTCTTCCGCTCGGTCGAGGACCGCTGGTTCGCCTGGAGGAGGCTCGAGCGATGAAGCTTGCGATCCGGGACCTCTCCAAGGTCTTTGTGACCGGAACAGGGGAGCAGGTTCCCGCCCTCGGGGGAATTAACCTCACCGTGGAGGACGAGGAGTTCCTCTGCGTCCTCGGGCCCTCGGGGTGCGGGAAGACCACGCTCCTCCGGATCATCGCGGGCCTCGACACCCCGACCACGGGCTCGATCCGCGTGGACGGGGAGGAGGTCAACGGCCCTTCGCGCCGGATCGCCATGATCTTCCAGGAATACTCCCTCTTCCCCTGGCGCACGGTCCTCGACAACGTCGACTTCGGCCTCGAGGTCCTCGGGAGGGGGAAGGAGGAGCGGCTCGCCATTGCCCGGCGGTATCTTGATCTCGTGGGCCTTGCCTCCTTCGAAAAGAGTTTCCCGTACGAGCTCTCGGGCGGGATGAGGCAGCGGGTCGCCGTGGCCCGGGCCCTTGCCATCGAGCCCGCGGCCCTCCTCATGGACGAGCCCTTCGGGGCACTCGATGCCCAGACCCGGAACCTCATGCAGATCGAGCTCCAGGAGATATGGAGAAAGACCCGGAAGACCATCATCTTCGTCACCCACAGCGTCGACGAGGCGGTCTTCCTCGCCGACCGAATCGTGGTCCTGACCGAGCGGCCCGGGAGGATCCGGGAGATCGTCCCCGTGAAGAAGTGCCCCCATCCCCGGGATCGCACCTGCGGTGACTTCGTGGAGATAAGACGGCATGTCCTCGACCTGATCGCCTCAGGATCGGCTGACTAGCAAGGTTTAATAAACGCCGCGGCCATTTTATAAAGCACGAAGTGCAGCACGGGTCTGCGCGGAGTTCCGCGAGGGGAACTATCATGGTCAGGAAACCGGGAAGGATGTACAGGAACCTCGCCAAGAAGGCGTACACGCGGCGTGAATACATGGGCGGGGTCCCGGGATCGCGGCTCGTCCAGTTCGACATGGGGAACCTGACCGAGGACTTCCCCCTCGAGCTCTCCCTGGTCGTTGAGGAAGGTTGCCAGATACGGCATACCGCCCTCGAGGCGGCACGGGTGGTCATCAACCGGCGGCTCCAGGACCTGGGCCGGGCGAACTTCCGGCTGAAGATCAGGGTGTACCCGCATCACATCCTCCGGGAGAACAAGCAGGCGACCGGTGCAGGCGCGGACCGGGTATCCGAGGGGATGCGCCTCTCCTTCGGGAAGCCCGTGGGCTCGGCAGCACGGGTATATCCCGGCCAGAAGATCATCTCGGTCTATACCCTCCTCCCGAACCTCGAGAAGGTCAAGGACGCCCTCCGCCACGGGGCCCACAAGCTGCCCTCCCCCTCCCACCTGGAGATGGCCACGCACAAGGTCTCGGGGATCCGGGCGACCCATGTGAAGATCGCCGAGGAGAAGGTCGTCGCGCCGCCGGTCGCCGCGGCCGCAGAGGCCGAGGCGGCCCCCGGGGCAGAAGCCGAGGCCGAGAAGGGCGCCGAGAAGGGAGCCGAGAAGGGCGCCGGAAAACCGGGCGAGAAGGGGGCGGAGAAGGCGCCCGAGAAGGGCGGCGCGAAGCCCGGGGAGAAGCCCGCCGAGAAGGGAGCCGAGAAGGGAGCCGAGAAGGGCGGCAGGGGCGAGAAGCACGGGGAGAAGCACGGGGAGAAGTCCCGGTAGTACCGTCACTCCCCGGACCCGGTCCTTTTTCCGGCCGCCAGTCGCCGGCTTTTTCCATCCACCTTTATATCGCGCCGTTCCCTATTCCTCTTGGAATGCATCGCCCCGATGAACCGGCACTCCTTTCGGCCATAGCTGAGGCGGTTGCCGATGCCCTCGCCGAGGCCGAGGTCCGCCTTCCGGCCGACGTTGAGCAGGCGCTCTCGGGGGCCTTTGACAGGGAGAAAAACCCGGTGGCGAGGGGCGAGCTTGGAAATATCATCGAGAACATCACCCTCGCGAAGGAAGGAAAGACCCTGATCTGCCAGGACACCGGCATCCCGGTCATTTACCTGACCATCCCACCGGACGTACCGTATACCAAAACACTTGAGGGAGCGGTCGCACGGGGGGTGCGGATCGCCACGGAGAGGATCCCCCTCCGTCCGAATGCCGTCGACCCCTGCACCAGGAAAAACACCGGGGACAACACCGGGCCCGGGATCCCGGCGATCCATGTGAAGCCGGGCGACCGGCTCGCGGTCACCGTCCTTCCCAAGGGCGCCGGCTCGGAGAATGTCTCCCGGATCGGGATGCTCCTCCCCACGAGGAGAAAGGACGTAAAGAAATTCGTCGTCGAGACGGTCGCCCTTGCCGGGGGGAGGCCCTGCCCCCCCGTGATCCTCGGGGTGGGAATCGGCTCGACCTTTGACGGTGTCGCGGCCCTCGCGAAGGAGGCCCTCCTCCTTTCCGTCGAAACGATGGGCCCCTTCGAGCAGGAGCTCTGCGACGCGGTGAACGCCCTCGGCATCGGCCCCATGGGCCTGGGCGGGAACACCACGGCCCTTGCCGTGAAGGTGAAGAAGGCGGCCTGCCACACCGCCTCGCTCCCCGTGGCCGTGAATATCCAGTGCTGGGCCTGCCGCCGGGCGACCCGGGTCGTGGAGGGGTGGAAGTGACCGGGGTGACCGGGCTCAGGACCCCTCTCGGGGATGAGATCCTCGCCCTCCGCGCCGGCGACCGGATAACCCTCTCGGGGACCGTGTACACGGCGAGGGACGAGGCCCACCTCCGGATGCAGGAAAAGGGAATCCCCTTCGATCCCCGGGGCGCTGTCGTCTACCACTGCGGGCCGGTGGTCGCCGGGGAACGGATCATCGCTGCCGGTCCCACCACATCGGCAAGGATGGACGAACTGGCCGGTTTTCTCCTCGACGCCGGCATCAGGGGCATCATCGGGAAAGGGGGGATGGGACGGGGGGTCGTGGAGCTCCTCCGGGGCAGGGCGGTCTACTTTGCCTTCACCGGCGGGTGCGCAGCCCTCGCGGCCTCGCGGATGCGGCTCCAGGGGGTGTACTTCCCCGAGCTCGGCATGGCCGAGGCTGTCTGGGCCATTGGACTCGACCGGCTTCCCCTTGTGGTGGGGATCGACGCCCACGGGAACGACCTGTTCGGGAAGGTCCGGGAGGAAGCGAAAGCACAATGTCAGGCACGGTTCCATAACTCTCAAGGAACCACACCATGAAGCTCGTCATCGACAGCGACCGGTGCAAGGGGTGCAACCTCTGCATGCTCGTCTGCCCCTACCGGATCTTCAGGGAAGGGAAGGAGCAGAACGAGCGCGGGATCATCCTCCCCGAGCTCGACCGCCCCGAGCGCTGCCCCAACTGCCGGCTCCAGAAGCTCTACGGGCGGACCCTCTGCGGCCTCTGCCAGATGATCTGCCCTGACCAGGCCATCCGCTGGGATAACGAGGCGAAGAACGAGCCGCAGAAAGTGGAGGTGGAGTTTTGAGCCGCACGGAGTTCATGCAGG
>DATKKN010000120.1:0-7379 GCA_035542895.1 Methanomicrobiales archaeon
GCCGCGGCCGCTGCCGCGGGTGCGGCGGCTGCGGCTGCCGGTGCGGCTGCTACCGGAGCGACCGCGGCCTTCGCGATGGCATCGTCGATGTTCACGCCCTCGAGTGCGGCGATGAGGGCCTTCACCCGGGAGTCGTCCACCGCGACGCCCGCCGCGGTAAGAACGCTCTTCACGCTTGATTCGTCAACCTTCTTTCCTGCGTGGTGCAGGAGCAGTGCAGCATAGATGTACTCCATTTCTGTTCACCTCATTCTGATGTTATTTACCTGCGATTCCTTTCAGGGTCTTTGCCTCGCGGGAGGCCCGGGCGATGATGGCGTCCATCGTGCCCTTCTCGTAGATGCTTGCCTCGACCCCGAGGTTCTTTGCCTCGGTGTAGGCCCTGCCGATGATCGCGGCGATGGTGACCTTCGTCGGGAACGCGGCGTTCACCGAGAGGTTGAAGGCCTGCCGTGCGGCAAGCATGATGTCCCGCCTGTAGGCCTCCTCGTCGATGGCGAGCATCTCGGGCCGGAAGACCGTCTTTTCGTAAAAGGCGGCCTGGAGCCTGAGGCCCACGTCCATGGGCTTGATCTCGAGCTTCGAAAGGACGTCCGCCACCTTCTTCGGGATGACGTCCCCCTTTTTCACGACGACCTTCGTGTCCCTGATCTTTACCTTGCCGGCGTCGATGACCGCGGGGATCCCCGCCTGCTGGAGCTCGCCGACGACCGGGCCGGGCTTGAAGTTCGTGGGGCCCTTCGGGACGACGATGTCCTGCGGAGCGACCTCGCCCGCCTTTGCAGCCATCTTCGTCTTCGTCTTCTCCAGCGTCCTGTAGAGCGAGAAGGGGTTCTGGTTCGTGAAGATGAGAGCGCTCTGCCCCTCGATGAACTTCTCGAGGGTCGCGTAGTCGCCGCCGAGCTCGGTGAAGGCATGCTCGACGAGGGTGTTCCTCGTCATGTGGAGCACCGCCTTCCCGTGGAGGTCCCTCCGGATCCCCTGGAGCTGGGCCGCGGGGATGCCGTGGACGTCCACGAGGGAGATCACGGCATAGTCCTTCGCCCACTTCTTGATCTGCTCCACCTCGTCCCGCTTCCACTTCGGGAGGTGGTGCGTGTAGAGCGCCATCTAGACCAGCCTCACGGCGGGGCCCATGGTGGTCTTCACGTAGACCGAGCGGATGTTTAAGGCACCCTGCTCGAGCACGGACTCGACCCTCTTCATGACCGCATCGATGTTCTCGGCGATCAGGTTCGGGTCCATCTCCGTGGAGCCTACCCGGGCATGGAAGGTGGTCCGGTCCTTGGTCCTGATCTTCACCGACTGGCGGAGCCGGTCCACCATCGGCTTGATATCGGTGCCGGGCGGCACGGGGGTCGGCATCCGCCCCCGGGGCCCGAGCCGGGGCCCGAGGAACCGTCCGACCTGGGACATGACCGTTGTCTCTGCGATGAAGAAGCGGTACTCGGCCGCGATCTTCCGAGCCTCGCGGGGTGCGCCACCCAGGCGCTCGATCTCCTCGGCGGGGATGATCAGGTCAACTCTCGCGTCCTTCGCCTTGCTCGTGATGTCACCCTTTCCGAGGACGGCGATCTTCGTCCCCCCCAGCTGGTGGGGGAGGAGGATCGTCTCGTCGATCCGGTTCTTGGGCTGGGACAGGTCAATGTTCTTTAGGTTGACCGTTATATCCACGCTTTCCCGGAACTTCCGCTTCGGGGCGCTCTCTATAGCCGTCTTCACGGTCGCTGCAATCTTTTCCTTCTCAACCATCTGATACCTCCATAGTCCTCGACCTTACCGATCTCCTATGGCCAGTCTCCTTCACTTGAGGCGTGCGTCGAATTCGCCCGCGTCGATGGCGGCAAGGATTTCCTTCGGCCTCCTGCCCTCCACGGTGATCCCCATGGAGACGCAGGTACCGACGACCTCCTTGACCCCATGCTTCGTGTCGTACGAGAGCATGTCGCCAGACTTCATGCGGGCGATCCGGATGGCCGCCTCGAGCGGCAGGTTGCCCACCAGCGCCGTGCTGGGCGTGGGCGACCCCTTCTCGATCCCCGCCTCCTTCTTGATGAGGGCGGTGGTCGGGGGGGTCCCCACGGTCACCGTGAACTGCTTCCTGTCGTCGACCTCGATCTTGACCGGGACCTGCATGCCGTTATAGTCGGCTGTCTTCCGGTTGATCTCGTCCACGACGGCCTTCACGTTGATGCCCAGCGGGCCTAACGAAGGCCCGAGTGGCTGGCCGGGGGTCGCTCTGCCGCCGGGTACCAGTACCTCGACGATCTCTCCCATGGCGTTTCCAACCGAAGCGTCGTGACCCTGAAAGGGGCCTGCGCTTGGGTTATATAAGGTGGTACCGGGGGGTTAAAAAAGGTTCGATCGCCGGTGGATGAACTGTCCCCGACCTGCTGATAATCACGGGAAAAAGAAAGGGTGGGGGAGGGGGTGGCGGGTGGGGACAGGGAAAGGATGGAGAGGCGCCCTGCCACTCCATTTCCAAAGCCGACCGCTGGTCCTCTCACCTTCGCAAAAAACCTGCGGTTTTCGCTCGAGTCTCGGACCTACTGATCTTCGACCTTCTCCACCACCCGGACATGGTCGCCGCGGACGGTGATGGGGATGGGGACCACCGATTCGTAGAGCTCGACGGTGATCTCCTCCTTTCCCATGTCCACCCTTTTTACGACGGCCTTCTCCCCCTTGAAGGGGCCGGCGATGAGCTCGACGATGGTCCCCTCCTCGATCCCGCTCACCACCGGCTTCGGCACGAGGAAGTGGGCCACCTCCTCGATCTTGGTCTCTCCCTTCACCACCGCGCGCGCGTGGGGGATCATCTCCACGAGCTGCTCGATCCGCGCATGGCTCTCCGGGGTCTCGACGAGGACGTAGCCGCGGAGCTCGTCGGGGACAATGATGGCCACCACCTTGATGTCGGTCTGGGTCTCCACCGCCTTCTTGATGCTGTCCGCGACGGCCCGCTCCTGCTTCGCCGTGGTCTTGATGGCAAAGATCCTGTTCCCCGCGGTCGCCGGGTTCACCTCGGGCGCAGGGGCCGGGGCGGGGGCCCGGGGGGGCTGTGCTGCTTCGTCGGTCATCGGCATCTCCCTCAGTGCGGCAGGACGCCCATGAACTCGAGGATCAGGAAGCCGATGAGCCCGATGAGGAGGATCCCCGCGGCCGCCACGATCGCGATCTTCTGGAATTCCTCGCGGGTGGGGGTCCGCGCGAGCTTGATGACCCGCCAGTATTTGTGGAAGAGCTCTTCCTCCAGCTTGAATGCCATGGTATTCCTCACGTATTTCTGCTTCGTCCTATTTCATGAAATCTATTTCAAAGTGTCGCGCCACCCGGCGGGGCGCCTCCTTCTCGGACCGACCGTAGATCTGGGGCGAGTGGACGCCCGTCACGACGAGCATCGTCCGCATCCGGTGCTGCATGGTCGGGTCCACCATCGCGCCCCATATGATCCGGGCGTTCGGGTCCACCCGGTCGAAGACCTCCTGGACGACCCCCTCGGCCTCGGCGATGGTCATGTCCGGGCCTCCCACGACGTTCACGAGGGCCGCGGTCGCGCCCGAAATGTCGACGTCAAGGAGCGGGGAGCGGAGCGCCTTCTTCACCGAGTCCGCCGCCTTGTCCTCGGCATCGCTCTCGCCCATGCCGATCATGGCGACCCCGCCCCGCTCCATGACGGTCCGCACGTCGGCAAAGTCCAGGTTGACGAGGCCCGGGAGGGTGATGAGCTCGGTGATCCCCTTCACGGCCCGCATCAGGACCTCGTCAGCCACCTTGAAGGCCGCGTAGAGGGGAAGCCTGGGGACGACCTCGAGGAGCCGGTCGTTCGGGACGACGATGACCGTGTCGGCGATGTCCCGGAGCCGCTCCAAGCCCGCCTCGGCGTTCTCACGCCTGATGGTGCCCTCGGCGGTGAAGGGCAGGGTGACGACGGCGATGGTGAGCGCCCCCTGCTCCCGGGCGGCCTTGGCCACCACCGGTGCCGCCCCGGTGCCGGTCCCGCCGCCGAGGCCCGTGGTCAGGAACACCATGTCGCAGCCGGCGACCATCTTCTTGATCTCCTCGATGGTCTCGACGGCCGCTTCCTCCCCGACCTGGGGGATGGACCCGGCCCCGAGCCCCCGGGTCCGCTGCCGGCCGAGGAGGACCCGGTACTGGGCCTGGGTGCGGATGAGGTGCTGGGCGTCGGTGTTCATGGCGATGAGCCGGGCGCCGTGGATCCCCTCCTCCATGATGCGGGTGATGGTATTGGACCCGCTCCCGCCGCAGCCGATGACCGCGATCTCGGTCTTCAGCTGGGCGAGGACCTCCTCGAGCTCCTTGTCGGCCTGGGGGGCGGGCATCGGCGCCATGGCCGGCTGTGCGGCGGCCGCCATGGCCTTCTGCTCCTCTCCTCCCCTGGATAACGCCTCGTCGATGATGGACTTCATAGGTACAACTCCAACCCCGGGATGTGTATCTCCGTGATCCTGGCTGTCTCCACCATGGACGGGGTGATGACCCTGCCGTCCAGGCTGATCGCGTCGCCTGCTGACAGCCTGCCAAAGAGAGGTCCCTTCGGAACCCCGAGCTCATGTGCCTTCCCGGGGTCGAACCGGAACCTCCTGATGATCAGGCGATCACCTTCAACAGCCGCATCCTGACGTTCAATAATGATTTTCACACACAGGTTTATTAAGCCATGGATGATGGCGGGCGTGTCCTTCTCATCCGTGATGAAGGCGGGGAGGACCCTTCTCCCGCTCCCCGAGAGATGGACGATGGGGAGGTTCGCGAGGCCGGTGGCGAGACCCTCCACGTCTGACTTCATCGCCTCGGCAAGGAGGATTGGATCGATCCCGACGGCGACCGGTTTTCTTACGGTGATAAGGCGGTGGGGATGGCAGCGGGATCCAGGGCTGATCTCCCCGGCAAGGGTGCGAACCGCGAGGTAGGAGGACCATTCCATATCCCCGATACTGCCGATCTCTCCCTCGGAAAGGATGGGAAGGCCGATCAGCCCCAGGATCTCCTCGATGCGGGAAAGGGCCCGGGATTCGAGGGCCTTCCGGTCGATGTAGGCGGCGAGGGCCCGGCTCCGGTCCCGCATCAGGGATACCATTTCGATGTCGAGGTTCCCCGCCTCCCGGCTGTGGGCGATGTGCCCGAAGGCCCCCCGGGAGGTGCAGCCGATCTCCGTCTGCCGCGCCGCGTAGTGGTTCCCCCCGAATCCGACGAGGGGGATGGCCTTCCCCGGCACCGCAGCGAGGATGCTCTCCGCAACCGCCCTCCCGGCCTTGGGATCCGACCATTCCGCGGCGGTGGACCCGATCTCCGCGAAGAAGGACGGGGTCGCGAGCTCCGTCGGGCCGTGATGGGTCACCTCGTAGGAGACGGCATAGCCATGGGGTGCCCTGGCCCGGAGCTCTTTGAGCACCGCCTGCATCCATTGCGGGCAGGCGGGCGGGAGCGATCGGGGTTTTCCGCCGAGCCCGGCCCCGGCGAGGTTCCCGGTCACGTGCACCGTGAGGACCGGAGAAGGCTCCCTGCTCGTATGCCGGGAGATGAAGATGATGAGATCCGCAGGGAACTCCCGGTCGATCCCGTCGGCATGGATGAGCCGCCCGTCAATCTCGTGGAACCCGAAGGAAGGGCTGTCCTCTCGCCTTTCCCTGCCCGGGAGCCCCCGGGAGGAGAGGATCTCCTCCATGTGGCGGCGGATGTTTTTCCCTGCCTCGTCCTGCGCCGAGTTGATCACCGCGACCCTGGGCCCACCCATAATGCACCGATGATAAACACTATGTGAGAGAAAAGGAATGATTGTTACCATGGACGATGCCATCATCAGGAAAGCGTTTGCCGAATCCGGTGTGGGGGCCGAGCTGCCCTGCCCGAAGGCCTTCGAGATCTCCGAGAAGTACGGGATCCCCAAGCTGGAGATCGCCCGGTACTGCAACAAGAACCGGATCAAGATCCGGAAGTGCCAGCTGGGCTGCTTCTGATGAGCCTCTTCCTCCGGGTCGTCACGCTCGAGGAGGCCCAGAGGGTCGCAAGGGAGATCGCGCCGGCCCCCGTCGAGGAGGAGATCCCGCTCGGGGAGGTCCTCCACCGGGTCCTCGCCCGTGACGCGGCTGCCGGGGAGGACATCCCCGGCTTCGCCCGCTCGACCGTCGACGGGTACGCCGTCCGCGCCGCTGATACCACGGGCGCCGGGGAGGCGATACCCGCCATCCTCCGGATGGCCGGGGAGCTCTCCATGGGTTCTTCCCCGCTGGAATCCCTGCATCCCGGCGAAGGAATGTATGTCCCCACCGGGGCCATGCTCCCGGCTGGAGCTGATGCGGCCGTGATGATCGAGTACACCGAAACCATCGGGGAGGAAGTCCTCGTGAAGAGGCCGGTTGCCCCGGGCGAGAATGTCATTCTCAAGGGGGAGGACTTCCGGAAGGGTGCCCCCGTCCTCCACCAGGGACGGCACATCTCCTCCCGGGACGCCGGGATCCTCGCCGCCGCGGGTTTCGGGAAAGTCCCCGTGTACCGGAAGCCGGTCATCGGGATCCTTTCCACGGGAAACGAGCTCGTCCCGGTCGCGGAAACCCCCGGCCCCGGGCAGGTGAGGGATGCAAACGGCCCCATGTGCGCCGCATTCGTGGAGGAGGCAGGGTGCAGGCCGCTGTCCTACGGCATCGTCCGGGACGAGGCCGGAACTCTCTCGGCCGCCCTCGACATGGCCATCCGCGAATGCGACGCGGTTCTCCTCTCCGGTGGCTCGTCAAAGGACATCCGGGATCTCGTTGCGGCGGCAATTGCGAAGAAGGGCGAAGTGCTCGTCCACGGGATCAGCGTCGCCCCCGGGAAGCCCACCATCATCGGCAGGGCCGGGGGAAAACCTGTCATCGGGCTCCCTGGTCACCCTGCGTCGGCCTATGTCATCCTCCACGTCCTCGGGCGGCCGCTCTTTTCGGCGATGTCCGGCTACTACCCCGCCGAGAGGAAGGCCACCGTGATCCTCGACGAAAACATCCCGTCGCAGAAGGGCCGGACCGAGTTCGTCCGGGTCCGGGTCAGGGACGGCAGGGCGTTCCCGTGCTTCGGGAAGAGCGGCCTCCTGAACACCTTCGCCGACAGCGACGGCATGATCCGGGTGCCGGCCGAACGGGAGGGATTCGAGGCAGGCGAGACGGTCGAGGTGACCCTGTGGTGAGGCGGTACCTCTCCCTCGTGAGCCTCGGCTCTGCCCTGGAAACCCTCAGGCGCTCCTTCACCTTCGGCCCCTCGACCATGCGGGTCCCCGTCGGGTCTGCGGCAGGGAGGGTGACTGCGGCTCCCGTCTTTGCCCGCTTCTCGGTGCCCGGCGCCCACCTTGCCGCGATGGACGGGATCGCGGTCCTCGCCGAGGA
>DATKKN010000121.1:0-7161 GCA_035542895.1 Methanomicrobiales archaeon
ACACCCGCCACCGCTCCTCCCCGAGAATCTCCCGGGTCGCGGAGCCGGTGGGATGGATGGGCGGGTGGTCGGTGGAGACCTTCTTTCCCCGGGTCGGCTCCTTCCGCCGGTTCTCCCGCACCCAGGCCGCCTCGCTTCCGAAGGGCGAGCCCTGGAGGACCGCGAGGATGGACTCGAGGGAGAGGCTCCTCGGGTACACGGTGTTGTCGGTCCTCGGGTAGGAGATGAACCCGTTCATGTACAGGTCCTCGGCGATGCGCATGGCGTTTGCCGCCGAAAACCCGAGCCTCCCCGCGGCCACGAGGAACCCCGTGGTGTCGAAGGGGGCGGGGGGGCGGTCGATCTTCTCCCCCTCCTTCACGTCGAGGACGACCAGGGGCGGGCGGGTCCGGTCCCGGGCGGCCTCCGCCTCGTTCCCGTCGGTGAACCGGGCCGTGGCATGCCGGGCGGTGAAGGCCTCTCCCGACTTCTCAGAGGTGACCTGGAGGGTCCAGTACTTCTCGGGGACGAAGGCCTCGATCTCCTTCTCCCGGTCGACGATCATGGCGAGGGTCGGGGACTGGACCCTCCCCACC
This sequence comes from Methanomicrobiales archaeon, assembly GCA_035542895.1. Taxonomy (GTDB): domain Archaea; phylum Halobacteriota; class Methanomicrobia; order Methanomicrobiales; family JACTUA01; genus JACTUA01. Next base: position 576 of record DATKKN010000121.1, read on the forward strand.
GAGAGGATGTTCTTCCCGCCGCGGCGTGCGGCGATGGAGATGAACCGGGTGAGGGACGCACCCCAGACGAGGTCGATGACCTGCCGGGCCTCCCCGGCCGATGCGAGGGCGAGGTCGAGCTCCTTCAGGTCGGAGAAGGCTCCCCGGATCTCCTGGGGGGTGATGGCAGAGAACCGAGCCCTCTTCACCGGCACCTTCGGGTTCACCTCCCGGACCAGGTCCACGGCCTCCTTGCCGATGAGCTCACCCTCGGTGTCGAAGTCGGTGGCGATGATGACCTCCCCGGCCTTCTTTGCCAGTCTCTGGAGGGTGGCGATGATCTTTTTCTCGGTCGGGACCTTCCGGGTGTCCGCGTCGATGAGGGAGCGGGGGGTGTTCTCCTCGCTCCGCCAGTTGTCGTAGCCCGGGACGAAGTCCACCTCCACCACGTGCCCCTTCAGTCCGACGACAACCGTGTCATCGAAGGAGTAGGTGGAGATCCCCGCCTCCCTCCGGGTCGCGACCTTTCCCTTCCCTGCGAGGAGGTGCGCGATCCGCTCGGCGGAGATGTTCTTCTCGGCGACGATCAGGTTCATCCGGCCCCTCCCCTTTCCCCGATGGCCTCCCGGATCATCCGGGCGAGCTCCTTCGGGTCGGCCCTGCCACGGGTGCGCTTCATGGCCTGCCCGACCAGGTAGTTCAGGGCCTCTGGCCTCCCGCCCCGGAAATCCTTCACCGCCTCCGGGCTCGCCTCCACCACCTCCCGGATGACCGGGCCGAACTCGTTCCCCCCGGCCTTACCGAGGTTCAGGCGGGCGACGATGGCGGACGGGGTCTCGGGCACCTCCCCCTTCGCCACCTCGTCGAGGATGACCCTGAGCACCTCGACGCCTCCCTTGTCGGTGATCTCCTTTGCCCTGAGGAGCCTGAGGAGCTCCACGAAATGGCCCGGCGGTACCCGGGTGACGAGCATATCCCGGTAGTAGAGCTCTCCGAGGAGGGTGTCGGCCACCCAGGTGGCGGCGAGGATCGGGTCCCCGCAGACGGCGACCTCCTCGAAGAAGTCCGCGAGCTTCAGGTCACCGCAGAGGGTCCGGGCATGGCCGGAGGAGACCCCGTAGGCCTGCCCGAACCGGGACCGGCGTGCGGCGGGGAGCTCGGGGAGCACGATGGCATCGCACCACTCCCTCACCCTGAGCGGGCGGAGATCGGGTTCGGGGAAGTACCGGTAGTCGTGCTCCTCCTCCTTGGACCGGGCCGACGTGGTGACCCCCCGGGCCTCCAGGAAATGGCGGGTCTCCCGTTCGACGGCGAGGCCCCGCCGGAGGACGTTTCTCTGCCTCGTGATCTCGAAGGTGAGGGCCCTCTCCACCCCCTTGTACGAGGAGATGTTCTTCACCTCGACCCGGTTGCCCCCCTCCATGGAGATGTTCGCATCCACCCGGAGCCCCCCCTCCCGCTCCCCGTCGAAGACACCGAGGTACTCGAGGGTGGTGCGCAGGGTGTTGATGAACCTCCTCGCCTCCTTCGGGGACCTGAGGTCGGGATCGGTCACGATCTCGATGAGGGGGATGCCGCTCCGGTTGTAATCCACGAGGGAATACCGGGGACGGTCCCCGCTCCCGACGTGGACGAGCCGGCCGGGGTCCTCCTCCATGTGCACCCGGGTGATGCGGATCCGCTTCTCGCTCCCGTCGTCTGCCTCGATCTCCAGGTACCCGTCCACGGCGAGGGGCCGGTCGTACATCGTGATCTGGAACCCCTTGGGGAGGTCGGGGTAGAAGTAGTTCTTCCGCGCGAACTCGGCCTCCCCGGGGACGGTGCAGTTGAGGGCCTTTGCCACCCTGAGGGCATACTCGACGGCCCTCCGGTTGAGGACCGGGAGGGAGCCGGGGAGACCCAGGCACACGGGGCAGGTGTGGGTGTTCGGGGGGTCGTTCCGGTAGTCGGTGGAGCAGCCGCAGAAGAGCTTCGTCCTCGTGGTGAGCTGGCAGTGGATCTCGAGCCCGATGATGACCGTCACCGCGTCGCCCCCTGCTCGTACGCGAAGGCGACCTCGAGGACCTGCTCGTCGGCAAAGGGCCTCCCCATGACCTGGAGCCCGACGGGGAGCCCGCCCGCCTTCCCGCACGGGACCGAGACCGCAGGGACGCCGGCGAGGTTCGCGGGCACGGTGAGGATGTCGGAGAGGTACATCGAGAGTGGATCGGTTTTCTCCCCTATCCGGAAGGCGACGGTGGGCATGGTGGGCCCGGCGATGACGTCCACCTCGCGGAAGAGCCGGGCGAAGTCACCGCTCACGTTCCTCCTCGCGGCCTGGGCCTTGGCATAGTACTTCCCGTAATACCCCGCCGAGAGGGCGAAGGTCCCGAGGAGGATCCTCCGGCGCACCTCCTCGCCGAAGCCCTGCGCCCGCACCTCCCTGTATGCATCGTGCCAGGGCTTGCGGATGTCGTCCGGCGGGCCATACCTGACCCCGTCGAAACGGGCGAGGTTCGAGGATGCCTCGCTCGTGCAGGTGACATAGTAGGCGGCGAGGGCATAGGCCATGGAGGGCATCGAGCAGGGGACGATGCGGGCCCCTATCTCCTCGAGAATGCCAATTGCCTCCCTCACCTTCGCACCGACGTCCGGGTCCACTCCCAACCCGAAGAACTCGGAGGGGACCGCTATCCGGATCCCCTTCACGTCGCCAGTAAGCCTGGGGGCAAAGGGTCGGTCGATCATGGTGCTGTCCCGGGGGTCGTACCGGCTGATGACCTCCATGAGGAGGGAGACCTCGCGCACCGATCCCGCGAGCGGGCCGATTTGCTCGAGGGAGTTCGCGTAGGCGACGAGACCATACCGCGAGACCCGGCCATAGGACGGCTTCAGGCCGACGATACCGCAGAACGCGGCCGGGCACCTGATTGATCCGCCTGTATCTGATCCCAGGGCCATGGGGACCATGCCCGCTGCAACCGCTGCCGCGGAACCGCCGGAGGACCCCCCCGGGACCCGCGCGGGGTCGAGCGGGTTCTTCGTGGGGCCGAAGGCGCTGTTCTCGGTGGAGGAGCCCATGCCGAACTCGTCCATGTTCGTTTTCCCCGCGATGCCGGCTCCTTCACGGAGGATCAGGTCGACGACGTGGGCGTTATAGGGGGGCGTGTAACCCTCGAGGATCCTCGATCCGCAGCTCGTGGGGATGCCGCGGGTGGAGATGTTGTCCTTCACTGCAATCCGGATCCCGGCGAGCCTCCCCTTTCCGCCGGGCTCCGGGCCCCCGCGGGTGATGAAGGCGTTATACGGGTCATCCCTGGCCGCCGGCTTCACTCCATCACCCTCGGGGCCCTGATGAACCCTTCCTCGGTTTCGGGGGCGAGCGAGAGGACCTCCTCCTGGGGAAGGGAGGCGGTGACCTCGTCCTCGCGCATCACGTTGATCTCCCCTTCCCCGGCACCGCCCTCCTCCCGGACGGTGTCGAGGACGTCGAAGTACTCGAGGATGGCGTTGAATTCCCGGGTGAACTCGCCGAGGCGTTCCTTCGCGAGGCCGATATCGGCAAGGCCCGCGATCTTTTCAACGTCGTCAGGTGAGATCATTTCTCCTTCCCCGGAAGCTGGATTAAGTAATCTTGCACCGACCTTTTATAACCGTTTTTATTCTCGGAGGGCAGGTCACCGCTTTTTATGGCGCACTGCCCCCTTTGAAGGGCAGGTATTACTCTGGCAGCGGGTTGCATCACATCTCTTCTGGTGGAGATTATCACGCTTCTCTGCCCATTGGACCAGGGGTACCATGGCTTCCCGGAGTTGCTTTCCCTCGTCAGTCAGGGAATATTCGACACGGGGAGGAATTTCTGAGAAGGATTCCCGGTGGATCAGACCCTCCCGCCGGAGATCCTTCAGGAGGTCGGTAAGCGTTTTGGGGCTGATCCCGTCGAGGCTCTCCATGATGCCATTGAACCGGATTTTTTCGTTGTTGCCGATGATGGTGATGATGAGAATTGCCCATTTCTTCGCGATGGTATTGATTATTCCTTCGAGGGGGCACAGGCAAATCCGGTTACTATCGGAAATCATAGTCACTCTAAAACTATAAACTTGATATTATTAATACTATTCAAATAATAGTCAATCAGGACAAGGAGGAACGGACTATGTGTCACACCCCAGGGTATTCGGGATCGAGGGGGAGCTGTCAATGCGAATGCAGCGGTAACTGCCCTGTTTTCCTCTCCATCGATGATGAAGTCAGGATGCTCGAAGAACACAAAAAGATGATGCAGGAGCAGATTGAAGCCATAGACAGGAAGGTTACGGCCCTCAGGTCTGTGAAATAACCATGGAAGTTATCCAGGCAGACCACCTGAAGAAATCCTTCGGACCTGTGACTGCCGTCAATGATGTCAGCCTCGCGGTCAGGGAAGGGGAGATTTTCGGATTCCTCGGTCCGAACGGCGCGGGCAAGACGACTACCACGCGGATTCTCACAGGCGTCATTCCCCTCGATGCCGGGACCGCTTCGATACTTGGCCATGATATCCGCACTGAAGCGGTGCAGGCGAAACAGGGATTTGGCGTTGTACCTGAAACTTCCAATGCCTATACCGATCTGACTGGGTGGCAGAACCTGATGATGATGGGAGAGCTGTACGGACTTGCCCGCGCGCAAGCCGCACGGCGGTCATCTGATCTGCTCACGACGCTCGGTCTCATTGAGCGCAAGGACCAGAAGGTCCAGGCATATTCCAAGGGGATGAAGCAGCGACTCATCCTTGCCATGGGGCTGCTCCATGAACCAAAGCTCCTCTTTCTCGATGAACCCACGAGCGGTCTCGATGTACAGAGTACCCAGATGATCCTCGCCATGCTGCGGGACATGAACCGGGATGGAACCACCATTTTCCTCACCACGCATAACATGGAGGAGGCAAACCGGCTCTGTCACCGGGTCGCTATCATCCGGAGCGGGAGGCTGATCGCGGTCGATGCCCCGGAAAAACTCAAGATGGCTATCGAGAGCGTGCACCGGATCGAGATCAGTTTCGATCGCGAGGTTTCCGGTGATGCCCTAGCAGCAGTCGCAGGAGTAAGCTCTGTGAACAGGATCGGGGACAAATGGCAGCTCACAGCGGAAAAACAGGATGCCGTCATCCGGTCCCTCGTTACCTTCAGCGAACAGAACCAGGTAGTAATTGTCACGCTGAGTACGCTCGCACCCTCGCTCGATGATGCCTTCCTCCGTCTGACCCAGGGGGCATCCATGTGAATCCCGCAGGACTCCCCGAACAGGCGCGGCGGGCATGGGCAATCGCAAAGAAGGATATTCGCATCTATTACGTCAAGGGACCTGTGCTCATCTTCGGAATATTCATGCCTGTTTTCCTGTTTCTTGCCTTCTTCATGGGCAGCAGGCAGCTTCCCCTTTCATTCCTGTTACCGGGACTCGTCGGGATGACACTCTTTTTCACTGCCACTGCCGTATCTCCCGCTATCTTCCCGTGGGAAGGGCAGGCAAAAACGCTGGAACGGCTCGCCTCCTGCCCGGTTACCATCGAAGCGATCGTCCTTGGTGATATGATCGCCTCCATCCTCTTCGGTATCGGTATTACCCTTATCACCATCCTCATCGGGACAGGACTCGGCCTTTCCCTCCTCCATGGCATCACGATGGCCGTCGCAATTCTCCTGGCCGCATGCTGTTTTTCCGCGATCGGGATGCTTCTCGCGGTCCCACCCACGAACGTGCCGTCGAACATCATGATGCTCTCTTCGCTCATCAAGTTCCCGCTCGTCTTTATCTCCGGTATCTTCGTTCCCCTGCAACAGTTGCCCCCATGGGGAGTTGCCCTCTCCGCCTGCTCTCCGCTGACCTATTTCACCGACCTTGTGCGTTACTCTTTTACGGGGGAACACTTTTTCCCGGTTCTGACCGATATTGTTGTCCTCGGCGTGCTCATGATGGTGTTCACGGCAGGGACGATGTATCTCCACAAACGAACAATGCCTGAACGGATATGATAATTTTTTCAAAATCTTAGAAAGTTCATACCCGTAAATGCGTTATGTATTCTCCCGGAGAGCGATACCCGTTTTTCCGTGCGAGCCGTCTGATTGCCCCGGCGACCCCGGTCCCATACTGCATCGCCTTCTTCGCCGCGCGGGCCATCCCGGGCGGGAGGAGCCGCGCGCCCAGCTCCCGCAGGGGGATCTTCCCCTCTCCCTGCGACACGAGCCGGTTGGGCGGGATGGCCCGGGCAGCGCGCACCACCCGCAGGTCCAGGTAGGGGAGGGAGAAAGCGGTCCCGTGGAGCCGGGCCACCGCCTGATCCCTGAGGGCCTGGCCCCGGAGCGAGGCGAAATCCCGGGCGAGTATGCCGGGAATATCGGTCGCCGTGCGGTACCGGGCGTACCCCCCGAAGAGCTCATCGGCACCCTGCCCCACAAGGATCCGGTGGTGACCCCTCTCCCTGGCCCACCGGGCAACAAAGAAAAGACCCGTCGCAATGGAAACATCGAGAGGCGCCACCCTCGGGATTGCCCCAATGACCGGGAGGAGGGCCTCCTCCACATCATCGTTGGTGATGGTCACCCCTTCCCAGGGGAGGCCGATAACCCGTGCCGCA
>DATKKN010000122.1:0-10099 GCA_035542895.1 Methanomicrobiales archaeon
CCCCATGGCGGCTTTTATCCACAAGGTCAGCTGGGCGAGCGTCATCAACCTCTGGATCTGGGTCTACATCGGGAACCTGATCGGCTCCATCTTCTACGCCTACCTGATGTCGTACGGGCCCTTCTCGACCTGGGATGCGGCGGGAGCCGCCACGGTGACCGCCTTCGGGACCCGGGCCATCGCCATCGCCGCCGCAAAGACCTCTTACGTCGGCACGGCCGGCATGTGGTCCGCCTTCCTTAAGGGCATCTGTTGCAACTGGCTCGTGAACCTGGCCATCCTCCTCGGGATTTGCGCCGACGACCTCGTCGGGAAATTCTTCGGGATCTGGTTCCCGATCATGGCCTTCGTCTCGAGCGGCTTCGAGCACTCGGTCGCGAACATGTATTTCATCCCTGCAGGCATCATGACCCAGAATTTCATCACCGACCCGACCAAGTGGGTGGCCTCGGTCAACTGGGTCTCGATGTGGACGAACAACCTCATCATCGTCACCATCGGTAACATCGTCGGGGCCCTGTTCTTCGTCGGTGTCCTCTACTGGGTTGCCTTCCGCAAGGAGATCGCCGCCCTCAAGTAAGACCGCGTGATGAAGTTCCGCGATATCGAGCTGAGGATCGCCCCGATCCAGATCGGGGTCCTCCTCTTCTTTGTAATTTTCCTCGTTTTCTCGTACCTGGTGAGCAGGAGCGCAATCCTGCTCCTCTTCGGGATCCCCATGCTCATCGGGCTTGCCCTGATCCCCGTCCTGCTCCGGCACATGAGCCAGAGCCAGTATGAGGCGCTCATCCCCGCGTACGAGAGCGAGGCCCAGAGGGTGCGGATCAAGGCGATCAACATGAACATGATCGGGAAGCCCGTGCGGATCGAGGGAGTGGTCGAGGCCGTCTATTTCGATTTCCTCGACCGGCCCCAGTACCGGGTCGCCGACCGCTCCGGGGAGATCTCGGTGAAGATGTTCACCGCCCCGAAGGAACGGGTTCAAAAAGGTGACATCGTCGAGGTCCTCGGGACCGTGATGAAACGGTACCTTCTCGTCGGGGAGGACCCGATCATCAACTGCGTCTCGATCCGGAAGGTCGGGGGCGCCGCACCCGTGAAGAAGTCGTGATTCCCTGCACCCCTGCCAGGTAAGAAACGAGCCTTCTGCCTGCATTTTCTCCCGATATTCCTGGATTCCGGAGAAACTCCCGCACCCTTCCATTAATTACATGAAGGCAGGTGAAAACAGTACACTAGGTCAGGCATGCCCGAGATTCCCTTCAGGAAGATCCTCCTCATTGCACTTCTGGTCGGCATCGTATCGGGCGTCGGATCCCTCCTCTTCTATGTCGGCCTCCAGGCTGCCATCGCGGGTGTCGCGGCCCTGCTCGGGTACCGGATGCCTTCCGAGGGCCAGACCATAGCCCAGATCACCCGGTGGTCGCCGCCGGCCTCGCTCCTGCCCCTCGTCCTCGTTCTCTGCCTGGGGGGTCTCCTCTCCGGCCTGATCGTATTCGGCCTCGCCCCCGAGGCCGAGGGTCACGGGACCGATGCGGCCATCAGGGCATTCCATGGCCAGGGAAGGATCCGGAAGAGGATTCCCTTCCTCAAGGCGATCACGGCCATTATCACCATCTCCACCGGGGGGAGTGCGGGGAGGGAAGGCCCTGCAGCCCAGATCTCCGCCGGGATCGGGTCGATGGTGGCCGAGTTCCTGGGGCTTCCGGACCATGAACGGAGGATCGCGCTCGCGGCCGGGATAGGGGCAGGGATCGGGGCCATCTTCAAGGCCCCCCTTGGCGGCGCCATCCTCTCGGCCGAGATCCTCTACAAGAACGATTTTGAGGTTGAGGCCGTCATCCCCTCGTTCCTTGCCTCCATTATCGCGTACGCCATCTTCGGGACCTTCGAGGGGTTCAACCCGATCTTCGGGCAGGTCGAGATTGTCTGGACGGTTGCCCAGATTCCCCTTTTCCTGCTCCTCGGTGCCGTGTGCGCATACCTCGGGCGGCTCTATGTCGACGTGTTCTACGGCAGCGAAGCATTCTTCCGGAGTCTCATCGCGAGGGCTGGGCTGCCCCCGCACCTCAAGCCGTTCCTCGGTGCAGCCGCCATGGGGGTTCTCATCCTCGCGGTGGCGACCCTGATCCCGGGAGGGGAGCTCCTGGCGCTCGGGAGCATGGGTTCCGGGTATGGTTTCCTCCAGCTCGGCCTCTACTCGATGCTGCCCCTCGGGATGCTCATCGCCCTCCCCTTCCTGAAGATCGCCACGACCTCCCTGACCATCGGGTCCGGGGGAAGCGGCGGGGTTTTTGCCCCGGGCCTTTTAATCGGCGGGTCCTTCGGCGGGGCCGTGGGCATGATCCTCCACATCCTGTTCCCCGGGCTCCTGCCCCTGAGCTCCATCCCCATCTTCGTGGTCATCGGCATGATCGCGACCTTCGGGTCGGTCTCGAGGGCCCCCCTCGCGGTCATGATCATGGTCATCGAGATGACGGGGAACTTCACGGTCCTTGTCCCGGCCATGGGTGCGGTGGCCATCGCATTCCTCCTCATCGGGGACGCGACCATCTACCGGGGGCAGGTGCCCGACCGCACCCAGTCCCCCGCACACCGGGGGGAATACAACCGGGAAGTTCTTTCCCGGATCCCGGTCGGCGAGGTGATGACCCGCGGGGAGAACCTGGTGACCTTCTCCCCGGGGGACCCGGCTTCACGGGTCCTTGCAGAGATCAGCGAGACCACTCACACCGGGTTCCCCGTGGTCGATAACGGCCACCTCATCGGAATGATCACCATCGGTTACTTCCGGGCCAACCGGGCTCAGGAGCACCTCCAGACCCCGGTCGGCGAAGCGATGACAAGGAACCTGATCACCGTGGCGCCCGGGGCATCCCTGGAGGATGCCCTCCAGCTCATGATGAAGCATGATATCCACCATCTGCCGGTCGTCTATCCTGCGAATCCCGATGTCCTCGTGGGAATGCTGACCCGCACCGATATCATGAAAGGGTACACAAAGCATGTCGTTCAGTCCGACGGCTGAACGGTTTTCCCTTGCCCTGGTGGTGCAGGGCTGTTCTCATTCATCGGGTCCGGACGGAATGGAATAAGAGCCCATGAAACCACCCGATCATGATACGGGTGAGGTTCCGTGTGCGAAACTGAGGAGGAGGGGTTCATCCGGAGGGGTACCGGGCTTGCCTCTACGGGCCGGTTCAGGCAGTCGGTGGAGACGCTTGATGGGGCCCTCGCCATCCATCCGGACCATCCCGCCGCCCTCGTCGCGAAGGCCTCGAGCCTCTCGCGGATGGGGTACTTCCAGGCGGCGGTCAGGTGCTGCGAGCAGGTCATCGAAAAAGATCCCCTGAACCCCGATGCCTGGTTCATCCGCGGGAGCGTGCTTTACATGACCGGGCGCTGGGTGGATGCCGTTCCCTGCCTGAAACAGGCGACGAGCATCGACGGGAGGCATGCCGAGGCATGGTACACCCTCGGGAACTCCCGCTATTACCTCGGGGAGATTGACGAGGCCATCGCCTGCTATGACACCGTCATCGGCCTCGATCCCCTGTACCCGAAGGCATGGTACAACAAGGGGGTGGCCCTTGCCGACGTGCACCACTACGAAGAGGCACTCGCCTGCTACGAGGAGTGCACCCGGATCAATCCCGGAGTCGCGGTCGTGTACACGAACATGGGCGTCGCCCTCGCCGGCCTGGGCCGGTTCGACGAGGCCATCGCCCGGTTCGACGAGGCCATCGGCATCAACCCCCATGACCCGACCCCCTGGAACAACAAGGCGGCAAGCCTGAGAAGGCTCGGGAGGGACGAGGAGGCAGAGGCCTGCGCCGATAAGGTGAGGGAACTCACCCGGGGACGGGAGATGCCCTGGATCATCAGGTGAGCACCTATTAGAACCGGGAATCGAGCCCCGAGCCGAGTGATCTCCCCTTTTTCCCCTCCAGGCCGGCGAGGTATTCCTCGTAGAGGTGGATTCGGGTCGAGACCGGGAACGGGATGCCGAGCGTGGAGATGATGGCTTCCCCGGGCTCGAGGGTCTGGATCTCCGTGTCCATGGGCGAGAGGTCCTGCTTTGCGTGCCCGGCGATGATGGCCCGGTCGTTCCGGTCCGAGAGGCCCATGACCACGAAGGTGTTCATCTGGGCGAGGACCCGGGGATCGATGTTCCTCGGCTGCTGGGTGACGACGCAGAGCCCCACCCCGAACTTCCTCCCCTCCATGGCGCATTCCCGGAAGACGGCGGTACCCTGCCCTCCCGACCCGAGGACCCTCTGGGCCTCCTCGATGGTGATGAGCACCTCGCTTCGCCCGGGGGCGTCCGGTTTCCCCCATCCCGATGCCTCCCCCCGGTGGCGCTCCAGGATCTTCCGGGCGAGCACGGAGAGGACGAGGAGCTCGCTCCGCTCCCCCATGCCGGGGATATCGACGAGGACGACCCGGTTTTCCGCGAGGTCCGCGAGAATGTCGGGGACGGAGGAGCCCCTGGGCCTGAGGAAGGGATTCGACTTCACCAGGATGCCGACCCGGCGCTTCATCACCTGGAGGGTGCTCGGCTGGAACTGGGCGAGCCTTGCCGCGGTCGACCGGTAGGGGGTGGTCGCCATCCATGCCTTTTCCTCGTCGAACTCGGTGTCCGTGAACAGGTCCACGAGCTCGCTCCCCGGCACGTCCTCGAGCATCTCCACGAGCTCCCGCTGGGCGGGTGAATGGTCGAAAAGGAGGAGGAGGTCGGGCGCCCGGAGATCATCGTACTCGAGGAAGAGCGTGGAAAGGGAGTACCTGCGGCGGAAGGACTCCTCCCGGATGGTGTAGACCGAGAGCCCGTCCCGGCCGGACTGGAAATGGGCGAGGCCCTCGGTCGGCTGCCCGGCCGCCGAGACCCCGCCGGCGACGTACTCCCCGTGGGGATCGACGAGGACGAGGCCGAACTTTCTCGCCTGCATCGAGGAGGCGCAGAAGACCTTCATGAAGTTGCTCTTGCCCATGCCGGTCGTCGCAAACACCCCCATGTGCTGGGGCATGACCCGTGCATGGAGGGCGACCCTGACCTCCCGGAGCACCTCCTGGCCTGACTTGAGGGAGCCCACCTCTATGTCCCCCATCACCTGCTGGAGGAACCGGAAGTCGGGTGCAGACGGGACGAGTACCGGCGAGAACTTGGTGGGAAGGGTCCTCGGCCTCCGGAAGGTGCCCTTCACGTCGACGTACCCGAGGGGGAGCGCCTCGACGATGAGGTACACGTCCTCGGAAAGCCCGTAGAACCGTTCGGCATGGGCCCGCATGTCCCATTTCTCGTCGTCGAAGTTGGACCCGTGCCTGAGATCGGTGACCCGCGCAAAGAAGGTCATCCCCTTGGTGCGATCCTCGATCTTCAGGATGTTCCCGACGTAGAGGATCTCGTCGTACGGGATGGCGAACCGGTACGAGAGGACCGAGTTCCCGATGAGCCTGAACTTGGATGGGTCAGAGAGGTCAGTATCGTGCAAATTCGTCATGGATATCACCGAAGAGGTCATGGAACCAGTGAGGGTCGGACCCGGAGCGCCCGATCCCGTTGAGCAGATCATCCCTCGCACGCTGGACGGCATCAGCCGGGATCCGTGCCGTGCGATGGGCGTCGAGGAGGGGATAGGGGTACCCGGTCACCCTCCCGTCGTCCGCCCAGCCGGCGAGGCGGGAAACGATCTCCCTGAGATCCTTCTCGCCGGTAGGAGCTGGCACCTCGATCTTGAAGGCCAGCGATGAGCGGGGATGGAGCGCAACGACGCAGGGCACCCCGTGCCGCCACTGGGGATAGGGGTCGACATCGAGCCCCTCCTTCCCAATCCTGAGGGCCCAGGGGGGAGCGATGCCCTGCGACCTCGCGAAGGCGAGGGCGGCCGGCACCAGGGGGAGGCCTCCCCCCCAGGTGACTGCGGTGCGTTTCGTCACGGCGCAGAGATGGATATCCTTCTTTGCACAGGTCCTGATAAGGTCGAGCATCACCGGGTCATGGCTCGCGTGGGTGACCCGGAGCGCCCCGTCGAGGACCAGGAGATCCCCGCGTCCCAGGCGGTCCGCCGCCCTGAGGGCGGCCCAGTACTCCAGCGTGTCCCGCAGGATCCCTGCGGTCCGTGCCGGCTCGTCATCCCTGACAGGCGCCTCGGGATCGGTGCCGAAGCATTCCCGGTACAGGGCCGCGAAGCTCCCGTCCCGAGCCTCACGGCCGAGGGTTGCGAGCCGGAGGGGGGTCACCGACCGGAACTTCCTGCCCCCGCCATCCGAAAACCCGCAGGCCGCTGCCCGGAGGAGCGCGACCGCGATATAGCCAGCGTCGAGGAGCATAGCATTGGACCCGTCCACGGCCGCGATGGTGCCGGTCTTTGCCGGTTCCACCTGCATATAAGACGCCGCACCGAGGTTGAAGCAGGACGCGAACCGTGAGGCGAGATCCGGAGGATCGAGGGCCGAGATGCGGCCGACGAGGAGGTCGAGATCCCGCCCGTATTCGTCATCGGCGGTCATGCCTCCGCCCCCTCCAGGTCCCTCACGCGGCTCTCGGTCCCGGAGACGGCCTCGACGACGAGGGTGTTCCCGAACTCTCCCTGGACCTCGGTGACATGGGAGATGAGGAAGATCTGGGGGAAATAGGGCTCGAGGGCCCGGAGCGCCCGGAGGATGTTCCCGCGTCGTTCCTCGTCCTGGCTCCCGAATATCTCGTCGAAGATGAGGAAGGTGCTGTCATGGAGTTCGTGCGTCTCGGCGATGTACCGGGAGAGGGCGATCCGGAGGGCGATGGCCACGTCGTCCTGCTCTCCCCCGGAGAAACGGGCGACGGGGTAATCCCCGCCCAGGTCATGGACCAGGAGCTCGAAGGCATCGTCGAGGATGACCGTGTCATAGCGCCCGTCGGTGATATCCGAGAGGATGCGCCCGGTCTCCTCCTGGATCTGGTCCCTGACCACCCCGAGGAGGTGATCGGTGAACCCGTTCAGCTCCTCGCGGGTGAGCTCGAGGAGCTGGATCTCCCCGGAGAGCCGGTCATGCTCCCTCGTATCTTCAGCCAGCCGATCGAGGGCTTCCTGAAGGTGAGCCTTCTCCCGTTCGAGGGTAGTTTTTCCTGCTCTGGCCCTCTCCAGCCGCCGCCCCAGTTCCTGAGCCTGCCGGGAGTTCTCCTCGAGTCGCGACTCGGCCTGGCTGAGTTCCTCCGGCGCGAAGGCGATGGCTGTGAGCTCGACACGAAGGTCGTTTGTGATCTGCTCAATGGATCCAGCCCTGGCTTTCAGGTCCTTCTCCTGGCCGAGGAGCACCGGAACCTGGTCCATCCCCGGCTTCAGGTCGAGATACCGCCGGTGGGCCCGTTCGGCTGTGCCGTATTCCATCTCGATCTTCCGGTGGAGATTGGGATCAAAAAGGAGATCATCCCGTTCCCGGGTGATGCCTGTGACCTCCATCCGGATCATCTCGAGGCTTTTCACGATGTCTCTCATCCTCCGCCCCACGTCAGACCTTCCCTTCAGCCTCTCGGTGGCCGCGAGGCTCGCCTTCCAGGGATCCTCGAGGGCTGCGTATTCCTTTTCCAGGTTTTCCCTGGCCAGGGGGTCAAACCCCAGGCCCACCATCTCCTGTTTGAGTTGTTCCCTTGCGGAAATCTCGCGGAGGGCCTCGTCCTGCACCTCGCCCCATTCGGCCAGGTTCTCCTCCAGGTTTCTGCTGGCATCTTTGAGTCCCCTGGCATCCTTCAGGATTACCTGGAGAGCATCCAAATCCACGTTGGCCTTCCTGAGATCGGATTCCTGAAGGGCCCTCGCATCCTGGAGCGCCGCGATATCACGCCGGATATCGGCCATGAGGTCGGTATACCGGTCCCCCAGGGGCTGGCGGCAGGTGGGACAGGCACCTCCTGCCCCCTCGGCCTCCAGGGTGGAGAGGCTTGCCTCGAGATCTGAGAGCCTCCGGGCTGTCTGGTCCCTTTCTGCCTTTCCGTCGGCAATGGCCTGCAGGATCTCGCTGAGACGTCCATCGAGGAACGGGATCGGATCATGGTCCTGATCCCGTGGCACGCCTGCCCCCCGTGCAAGGGAGCTGAGCCGCTCCTGCGCATCCTTCATCAGCTCGATCCGGGAACGGAGCGATTCACCTCGTTTCGCCAGCGCCTCGAGGGTGGCCTCCTTTCTCTCGATTCCAGCCGCGATGTTCCGGTACCGTTCCTCAAGGCGACGGAATCCGTCGAGACTATCGGACACCTCCCTGCGCCGCGCGACGAGGGGGGCGAGGGCCCGGATCTCCTCTTCATCCCCGGCGAGGCGGGCGTCTTCGTTCCTGAGCCGCGTGAGCTCCTCCTCCAGCTCGGTAACCCTCGTCTTCTTCTCCCCTTCCCGTGTCGTGAGTTCCTTGAATGCTCTGAGCTTCCCCATGCTCACATGATATCGCTCCTGGTGAACGGGATACTCATCCTCCGCGGCCCGCAAGTTCTCAAACTCTGCCTGACTCACTTCAAGGGTTGCGAGGGTGGTCCTGATCTTCCCGAGATCCCTCTCCAGTTCTGTCGCCTCGCTTTCTTTCGCCTGGATCAGGGATCTGGTTCCGTGGTCCTTTTTCTCCCGATCCCGCTGAATCTTCGCCTCTTCCTGGAGGGAGACCCTTGCCCGTGCCGTACTCTGTTCCTCCTCGCCGAGCCTCCTCACCTCCATGTCTGTATCGGCGATTTCCTGCTCGGTGTCCCTGAGGGATTTCCGGATCCCGTCGGCATCCACTCCCTTGAGCCTCCCCTCGATCTGCGATCGCTGCTCCCGGGCAGTCTCCGTCTCCCCCCTGAGCATCTCCCCGCCCTTGTTTCTCAGGGTATCGATCCCGAGGACCTTCCGGAACCACTCCTTCCGTTCCCCGGCCGTCGCTCCGACGAGGATGAGGAGTTCCTTCTGACTTGAAAAGATGGTGCGCCGGAAATCGGCATGATCCATCCGGATCACCCTCCGTAGCGCCTCCCGGACCTCGGATACCCCCCTGGCAAGGAGTTTGCCTCCCCGGTTGAGCTGGGCCTCGTGCTTCTTGCCAGGGCCGAGGGCTCTCAGGAGCTGGAACTCCTCGCCCCGGACCGAGAAGTCCAGCCTTACCTCGGCACGATCCCTGGGGCCCGCAGAGGCGGTACGGATGTGGTTGGGATCGAGCCCGGTCTCCTTCACGCCATACAGGCAGAAAAGGATGGCATCCACCAGGGTGCTCTTGCCTGTCCCGTTGTTCCCGACAATGCCCGTGATACCGTCGCCGAACTTCACGTCCGCGGACCTGTACCGCTTGAAATTCCGCATCTGCAGCCTCTCAAGCTGCATCGTGGTCCCCCTCGCCGGAGGCCATGACCTTCCGGATGATCTCAGATCCCTTTCCCTCGACGAACCGGCGCTTCCGGTTGTCAAGGCCCCTGCCAGCCAGGTATTCCCCGAAGAGCTCGACGTAGTCCACACCGGAGAGGTCCCGCCGATCGGTGAGAGGAGTGCCCGGAGTGTCCGTTCGTTCAGAGATTTTAAGGTTGAGAAGCTCCGACTTTGCATCCTGAAGAAGCGGATCTATCGCCTGTCGCACGTGCCTGTCGGCGCCGGCCAGAGTGATGAGGACCATGGGGGGTTGCTGAGAGCCTTTGGCCGCCTGGATGGCCATCTCTTCAATCTTCTCACCCACATCCCGTGTTGAGAGGCCGGCACAATCCACTTCCCCGAGGTCGATCATGGGGGTGCAGGGGAGATCGATCGGTTCGACGCTCTGCCGGTCCAGGTCGACGAGGAGCCCGCCCTTGGCATCCCTGATCTCCGCGTACGAAATGAACTCCTGCGAGCCACAGTACCAGGCATTGTCCGCGACCTGCCGCCGGCCATGGAAATGCCCGAGGGCGATGTAATCAAAGCCGGGGGAAAGCATGGTGGTGTCGATCTCGTGCTCCATAACCGTCCCCAGCCGGTAATCCCTGAGGGTACTTGCAAGTCCATGGGTGACGAGGACATTGTTCCCGTGCCTGAGTGGCTCGATCCGGTCGTATTCCTCCCGGTACTGGGCGGGCTGGAGGAGGTTGGGGATGAGGTGGAAGCGGGTATCCCCCAGGTCGACCTGTTCGTACCCG
>DATKKN010000123.1:0-2501 GCA_035542895.1 Methanomicrobiales archaeon
CCCTTCGCCTTCCCGCACCGCCGGTCCTTGTTCTGGTCGGCCGCGGCCCCCGGCGGATCCTTCACCGGCCTCACCTCTCCAGATTACGGCATACCGGAACGGTGCCGTACCTCCTCTTCCATCGATGCATTCCCGCATGAAAAACCCATCCCCGCGCGGTGCAAAACGATTAATGGGCATGCCCGCTAAAGAGAGAGGGAGGAATCCGATCCATGGAGAATATCCCACCCAAGGTCCAGAACCAGCTCGCCATGCTCCAGCAGCTCCAGCAGCAGCTCCAGACCGTGGCGGCCCAGAAGACCCAGTACGAGATGGCCATCCGGGAGTCGCGGCGGGCCCAGGAGGAGCTGAAGGATGTGCCCGACGATGCCGAGATCTTCGTGAACGTGGGCACGGTCATGGTCCAGCAGAAGAAGCCGAAGGTAGTCGCCTCCCTCACCGAGAAGGTCGAGACTCTGGAGCTCAGGGTGAAGTCCCTCGAAAAGCAGGAGAAGGCGATGCAGGCGAAGTTCGAGCAGCTCTCCACCGATATCAAGGGCTCCCTGGACCGGAAGAAGCCCACGGTGCCGACGGCGGAGTAAAGATTTTTTCAGGAGGGCATCCTCTTTTCGAGAGCATCCTTTTTTCGAGAGACGAGGGGGCCGGGGCCTCCTCATCCCTTCCTGACCCGGTGGAGGAGGTTGATGGCGTTCACCATGGCCTCCACCGAGGCGATGACGATGTCGTCGCCGGTGCCGCTCGCGTCGAAGATGTGCCCGCGCTCGTCCTCGAGGGCCACCCGGACATGGCCGATGGCATCCGAGCCCCCCGAGATGGCCTCGATCTTGAACTCCTTGAGGGTGACCCGGGTGGGGAGGATCCCCATGATGGCCCGGAGCGCCGCATCCACCGGGCCGACCCCGACGCTAGAGGCGACGTGCTCGACCCCGTCCACCATGGCCTTCAGGGAGGCCGTGGGAATGACGTGGTTTCCCGTGATGACCGCGATCTCCTGGAGGTCGATGGTCTTCCCGTTGGAGACCACCCCCATGACCGTCGTCGCTATCTCGTAGAGATCGGCGTCGGTGACCTGACGTCCCTTCCCCGATATGTCCTTGACCCTGCCGACGATCTCGTCAAGCTGGGCCTCCCCGGGCGCCAGGTGGACGTCGGATAGCATCTGCCGCACCGCGTGACGGCCGACATGCTTCCCGAGCTTGAGCCGCCGCCGGTGGCCCACCATCTCGGGGGTCATGATGCCCGGCTCGAAGGTGTCCGAGCGGGCGATGACCCCGTGGGAGTGGATGCCGCTCTCGTGGGAGAAGGCGTTCTCCCCGACGACGGGCTGGGTGGGGATGATGGGGATCCCCGAGCACCGGGAGACGAGCCGGGAGGTCTCGACGATACGCCGGGTGTGGATTCCCGTGGAGACCCCGTAGATCGACTCGAGGGCCATCACTGTCTCGGCGAGGTCCGCGTTCCCCGCCCGCTCGCCGAGGCCGTTTACCGTGACCTGGACCTGGGAGGCCCCTGCCTCAACGGCGGCGAGGGTGTTTGCCACCGCGAGGCCGAAGTCGTTGTGGCAGTGGACGTCGATGGGGCAGTCCACCTCGGCAACGATCCTCCCGATGAGCTGCCTGTATGCCGAAGGGGTGATGACCCCCACCGTGTCCGGGATGTTCAGGACCGTCGCCCCGGCCTGGACCGCGACCTGGAGGACCTGGACGAGGTAGTCCCAGTCGGTCCTCGTCGCGTCCATCGCCGAGTAGAGGACGTTGTCGCAGCGCTCCCTCGCATAGGAGACCACCTCCTCGCTCACCTCGAAGATCTGCTCGCGGGTCTTCCTGATCGTGTGGATCCGCTGCACGTCGGAGGTCGGGATGAAGACATGCACCATATCCACCCCGCAGTCCAGGCAGGCGTCCACGTCGGCCTTCGTCATCCGGGCGAGGCCGCAGACCATCGCCTCGAGGCCCATCCCCGCGATGGCCTTCACTGTCTCGTGCTCGCCCTCCGAGGAGGCGGGAAAGCCGGCCTCGATGACATGGACCCCGATCTCGGAGAGCTGCCGGGCTATCTCCTGCTTCTGGGGGAGCGTGAAGGAGATGCCAGGTGTCTGCTCGCCATCCCGGAGGGTGGTGTCGAAAACAGTGATCTTGTCGCGAATCTTACCGGGGGTGAAGAAGACAATACCCCGCTTCAGTCTGTTCTGGCATACCTGTACAAGACGCCTTCATCCTATAAAGAAATTCGGGTGAAACGCCGCCCGGCCCGGGAACGATATGTTTATCTCGGAAATTTCCCTATACTCAAGGGCACTTACCCGCCTTAACTCAGCCTGGTAGAGTGCGCGGCTGTAGTCTGGTTTGCCGTGTAGGTAACTGCGCAGCTACCGCGATGTCCCCGGTTCGAATCCGGGAGGCGGGATAACCCTCGTAAGTGCCTCGTGCCCAGGTAGTGTAGCGGCCTATCATGCGGGCCTGTCACGCCCGCGACTCGGATTCGAATTCCGACCTGGGCGT
>DATKKN010000124.1:0-3050 GCA_035542895.1 Methanomicrobiales archaeon
ATATCCCCAAACGTGGTGGTGATGCCCTTCCCCTTCGCAGACCTGATCTCATCTTCGGCCGACTCGATCAGGGAGATGCCGAGGACCTTCTCGAGTTTCTTCCTGAGTTCCTCCTCGGGGACGAGGTCCCCCTTCTCGACCTTCTTGATGAGGAGTTCACGTTCCATGATCTCGAGGGCGAGCTCCTTCTGGGTCCAGCCCTTCGCCACCCGGGCGTTCCGGATCCGGTCCGAGTAGTCCTCGGCGATGTCCCCCTCCATCCGGTCGAAGAGGTCCCGCCTCCTCCTCTGCACCGGTGGCTGAGGGGTCCTCGGGGATCCCGGCCTGGCCCTCGCCTCGGGAGCAGGCGAAGGGCTCCTCGGCCTCTGGACCTCGGTCCCGTACTTCGAGCACGGGACACAGACCCGGAGTTCGGCCCCTTCTATGTGGACGGTCCGGGGTGCGCCCCGGATCTCTCCGCCGCACAATTCGCACTGCATGGTCTCGAAAACATCTTTATAGGTCACATCCTATATAGTTATTTGAGGAAAACCGATGGCCGAGACGGGCTGGCAGGGCCAGGATCCCCCGAATAACGAGGAGATCTACAAGTACCTGCTGGAGAAGATCTCCCAGCTCGAAAACCGGAACCTCGAACTCCGGGAGCAGCTCAGGCAGCTCGAGGTCGAGAAGCGGTACACCGAGACCCAGAAGATCCGCTACGAGCGGGATGTCCGGAAGCTCAAGAGCGAGATCGAGCAGCTCCGGAGCCCGCCCCTCGTCATCGGCACCATTACTGACGTCGTGGACACGAACCGGGTCATCGTCCGGTCCTCCTCGGGCCCGAGGTTCCTCGTCCGGACCTCCCAGTGCATCGAACCCGACCAGCTGAAGCCCGGCGTCCGGTGCTCACTGAACCAGCAGTCCCTTGCCATCGTCGAGATCCTGCCCTCGAGCTACGATGCCGCCATCTACGGGATGGAGCTCGTGGAGTCCCCGTCCGAGACCTATGCAGATATCGGCGGCCTGGAGAAGCAGATCATCGAGATCAAGGAGGCCGTCGAGCTCCCGCTCAAGAAGCCGGACCTCTTCAAGCAGGTCGGGATCGACCCGCCGAAGGGGGTTCTCCTCTACGGGCCTCCGGGGACGGGAAAGACCCTCCTTGCAAAGGCCGTGGCCCACGAAACGAACGCCCACTTCCTCCGGGTCGTCGGCTCGGAGCTCGTGCAGAAGTACATAGGCGAAGGGGCCCGGCTCGTCAGGGAGCTCTTCGACATGGCCCAGAAGAAGGCCCCCTCCATCCTGTTCATCGACGAAATCGATGCCATCGGGGCCCAGCGGATGGACGCCGATACCTCGGGGGACCGCGAGGTCCAGCGGACCCTGATGCAGCTCCTCGCGGGGATGGACGGCTTCGACCGGCGGGGCGACGTGAAGATCATCGGGGCCACGAACCGGATCGATATCCTGGACCGGGCGCTCCTCCGTCCGGGGCGGTTCGACCGGATCATCGAGATCCCGCTCCCTGATTCAGACGGCCGGCTCGCCATCCTCGCCATCCACACGAAGGGCATGAACCTGGACAAGGTCGTGAGCCTGAAGGACGTCGCCTTTGCGACCGATGGCAAGAACGGCGCAGACCTGAAGGCCATCTGCACCGAGGCCGGGATGTTCGCCATCCGCTCCGACCGCACCACCGTGACCCAGCAGGATTTCATGGCCGCCATCGAGAAGGTGAGCGTCGACTTCTCCAAGCACCAGCTCACCACCTCGTACGGCGCCATGTTCGCCTGAATATCCCTTTTTTCCCGTAATACCCTGCGCCTGGTCCCAGGGTAACCCGGTTGAATCCAGACGGTGTATTTTACCGGATCCTCATGACCGTCGCCTTCTCCGGGCAGGCAGATACACACAGCCCGCAGCCAAGGCAGGCATCGGGATTGTACTCCAGAATGCCATCCCGCAGCTGTCTTGCCCCGAACACGCACCGATCGGTACATCTCCCGCAATGAATGCAGCGTTCAGGGTCGGTGACGGCAACATAGTCGGACCGTGCCACAAGGTCCGCGCGATGATAATCCCTCAACAACTGGAGGTCGTGGCAGCAGCAGGCACAGCAGCTGCAGAGTGCATAGATCTTCCGGTCCGGCATGAACAGGGTCAGGTGGACGAGGCCGCGTTCGTCGGCCCTCTTCAGCACGTCGGATGCCTCTGCAAGGGTTATTCTTCGCGCTCTGCCCCGCTCCACGGCCCTGTCGCTCGCTTCATTGATGAGGAAGCAGACATCCCTCGGGCTGTCGCACCGCCTGTAATACGTCCGGCAGACGCAGTCCGTCAGCGCAAACGACCGGGCGCTCTCGAGGACCTGGAACACCTGGTCCGCCGGGAGCACCCATTGCTGTGCATGGAGGGATTCCTGTACCGGGATCACCCTTGACGAGCTGGCGAAGTCCCCTTCATTGCGCCATTTTGCATATTTATCCGCAAATCCTGAAAGGAAGTCGTCCATGGGTTTTACCGCACCGGGGGATGTCCGGCCCGATGTGGCACCATCCTTCAACCACAGGTAAGCCTGCAGCATATTTTACCATATCCCAGCGATAACGAATGCGCCGAGCTGATTGAACAGATTCCTGCCATAACAGTCCTCTCCTCACCGGTGAATTTTCGGGGCGGCGGGGTCAGGTCAGGGGTGGAGGTCCTGATGTTTCCATGGATCCGGAATCGCCCCGGGATCCGGCCCCTTTCGTCACTGGATCCAAAATCTGCCACGACCCGTCACCTTCATCATACCCTTCGCCCAAAAAAACCGATCCCATGGCAGATGATAACCATATGGAGACCGCCACCTTCGCCGCCGGGTGCTTCTGGGGCGTGGAGGCCACGTTCCGGCAGGTAGAGGGGGTTGTGGATACCAAGGTCGGGTATACAGGCGGGAAGAAGGGGCACCCGACCTACAGGGAGGTCTGCTCGGGAATGACCGGCCATGCCGAGGCCGTGCAGGTCACCTTCGATCCTTCCCGGGTTTCCTACGAGGAGCTCCTGGAGGTTTTCTGGTCGATCCATGACCC
>DATKKN010000125.1:0-14600 GCA_035542895.1 Methanomicrobiales archaeon
GTGGAGAAACGGGTCGCCGCATTCAGGGTGGAATCAGGGGCCGAAATCCCGGTGAAGCTCGTCGAGGAGGAGCAGGTATGAGCAGGGCCATCCCCCGGATCGTCATCGCCGGCACCTGGAGCGGGTGCGGGAAGACCACGGTCGCCCGGGGGCTCATGGCCGCCTTCACGGCCCGGGGACTCCGGGTCCAGCCCTTCAAGGTCGGGCCGGACTTCATCGACCCGTCCCATCACACCGCTATCTGCGGCCGGGTCTCGAGGAACCTCGATCCCTTCATGATGGGCGAGGACGAGGTGGCCTCGGTCTTCGTTCGGGCCTCGGAAGGGGCCGACCTCGCGATCGTCGAGGGGGTGATGGGCCTCTTCGACGGCGTGGACGGGGGCCTCGTGTCGAGTACCGCCCACGTGGCAGAACTCCTCGGTGCACCGGTTATCCTGGTGGTGGAACCCCGGGGGATGTCCGGCTCGGTCCACGCCGTGATCCAGGGGTACTCCTCGCACCGGCCTGGTACGTCGCCCGCCGGCCTCATCTTCAACCGGGTGGGGAGCCCGCGGCACCGGGCCCTCATCGAGGCCGGCCTTTCGGGGAAAGCGCTCGGGTGGATCCCCGCCCGGGACGATCTCGCCCTATCGAGCCGGCACCTCGGCCTCGTCATGGGATCCGAGGCCGGGCCCCACCCTGCCCAGGGGAGGATCTTCGAGGACTGCTGCGACCTGGACGCGATCCTCGACCTTGCCCGGGCCGCTCCCCCGGTAATGGAACTGCCGCCTATTCCCCCTGCACGGCCGGACCGGGCCAGGATCGGCGTGGCCCGGGATGCTGCCTTCTGCTTCACCTACCAGGAGAACCTGGACCGGCTCGCCCGTGCAGGGGTCGATCTCGCCTTCTTCAGTCCCCTTGCCGACCCCCTGCCGGACGTTGATGGCCTCTACCTCCCGGGAGGATACCCGGAGCTCCATGCAGAGGTCCTCTCGGCCTCCCCGTGCCTCCGGCGGATCCGGGAGGCATGCGCCGACGGGATGCCGGTCTACGGGGAGTGCGGGGGGCTCCTCGCGCTCGGCGAGTCCCTCTCCGCCGGTGGAAAGGAACACCCCATGGCCGGGGTACTCCCCGCCCGGGCGGCCCTTGCGGGGAAGGTCCAGGCCCTCGGGTACGTGGAGGCCCGGGCCACCCGGGCGGCCTCCGCCCTCTCGCCCGGCCTCTCGCTCATGGGCCACGAGTTCCACTACTCGGCGGTGGAATGCGGGCGGGACGCAAGGTTCTCCCTCGAGCTCACCCGGGGGAAAGGGATCAGGGACGGCCTCGACGGCCTGACAGAGGGAAATACCGTCGGCATGTACACCCACGCGTACTTCAACGATGCCCTCGCCGGAGGTTTCGTCAGCGCGGCGGAGAAGTACCGGCGGACCTGAAGGGACGGAGTTTACCGCTTTTTCTCCCGGTCCGGGAGGTCGGGGAAGCCCTTCTCCCTCAGGGCCTTCACGAGCGGCTTGACCGCCGATCCCCCCATCCTCCCGAGGGCGACGAGGGCCTCGTCCCGCACGTGCGGGTCCCCGTCCTGGAGGAGGGGGATGAGGCTCTCGATGGCGCTCGGGTCCCGGATCCTCCCGAGGACCCTCGCCGCCTCCCTCCTGCCTTCCCTGACCTCCCCCCGGAGGGCACTTACGAGCGGGGGGATGGCCCTCGCCCCCATGGCCTCGAGCGCCGAGGCGGCCTCGCGCCGGACGTTCTCGTCGGGGTCGCCGATGGCCCGGGCGAGGGGGGCGAGGGCCCGCTCTGACCCGATGCCTGCGAGGGCCTTTATGGCCTCCCGCCTCACCCTCCAGTTCTCGTCCCCGAGGGCCGCGAGGAGGTGATCCTCAACCCCGGGGCTCCCGAGGAGCCCGAGGGCATGCGCCGCCTCGGTACGGACCCGCCAGTAGTCATCCCCGAGGGCCGCGACGATGGCACCGGTTGCCTCCGGATCGCCGAGCTTCGAGAGGGCGAGGAGGGCTTCTGTCCTGACCCTCCAGTTCTCGTCCCTGAGCGCCGCGACGAGGGGGTCCCTCGCCCGGATATCCCTCAGCTCCCCGAGGGCCCATGCGGCCGCGAAACGGACGTCGCCGTCGGTATCCAGGAGCCGCTCGGCGAGGGGCTCGACGGCCCCCGGGTTCTTCAGCCGCACGAGGGCCTCCACCACCTCGTACCTCACCCCCCCGTCAGGGTCCCCGAGGGCTTTCACGAGTGGACCAAGGGAGGCGGGGTGTGCGGCCTCACCGAGGGCCTTTGCCGCACCCTTCCTTATCCCGGCATCCTTCTGGTACTCGAGGGCCCTCGCGAGCCCCTCGAGGTCTTCCCGCTCCCGGAGCCTCGCGATGTTCGGCCTGAAGACATCGAGGAGATCCATCCTTCCACCGTCACCCCATGGATGAGGATTTGGCGGTCTCTCTTATAGGGATGCCGATCGGGTAAAACTCAGCGCACGCCGCCATTCCGGCCCGCAGGGCGGCCCTGCTCCTTCATCTTCGCCCGTAGCTCCTGGATCTTCTTTAACGCCCACTCCCCGCCCTGCCTGGTGTTCGGGTCGGCGGTCTGCCTGAGGGCCGCCTGGATGGGCTCGACCGCGGCCGGGCCGAGCTTCACGAGCACTCCCGCGGCCTTCCACCGGATCCCCTCGTCATGGAGTGAGGCGATGAGAGGCTCCACCGCGGGCAGCCCGATCTCGAGGAGGGCCCACTCGGCCTCCATCCGGATGTGCCACTCGGGGTCAGAGAGCGCCCGGATGAGGGGCTTCACCGCCCGCCCGTCCTTCATCGCCCCGAGGGCCCAGGCCCCCGCGTCCCGGACCGGCGTATGGGGATCGGAGAGGACCGGGAGGAGGGCGGGGACCGCGGAGGGGTCCCCGATCATGCCGAGGGCGATGACCGTCGCGGTCCGCACGTCCCCGTCCGGGTCGGCGAGGAGGGCGGTGAGGGGGGGGACCGCCCGCCGGTCGCCGATCTTTGCGAGGGAGAGGACCGCCGCGAGCCTGACCTGTTCCTCCCGCTCCCCGAGGATCCCGATGAGCGGCCCGACCCCCCGCGGGTCGACGAGGTCCCCGAGTGCAACCGCGGCAGCCCTGCGCACCTCGGCTGGATGCCCGGGGCCGAGGGCACGGACCAGCCCCTCGACGTCCCCGCCGAGCCTGAGATCCTCCACCCCCGCGGGGGTCATCGCCGGATCGGTCATCCCGTCATCCCGTCCTTCTCGATAGAGAGGATGGTTTTCCTCCTCATGAGCTCTTCCCCCGGACGAGGGCCAGGATCTCCTGGGCCAGTGCCTCGCTCGCCGGCATGTCCCTCATGAGGGTGTCGAGCCGGACCGCCCCGCCGACCTGCACCGGGTCCCGGATGTCCTGCACGAATACGTCGCAGATATCCCGGTACAGGTCGAAGGTCCCCTGCGAGGTGGGCTCCCTCCCCCAGGCCTTCATGAGCTCGGCGGCGGGTCCGCTCACCGGCCGGTCGCCGATGAACGGGCTCACCGCGATGACGAACCTTTCCGCGAGTGCCTCGGGGACGCCATCGCACTCGAGGATCGGGGAGATGGAGGTGACCGGATTCGAGGGGCCGATGACCACCGCATCTGCCTTCCCGAGGGCCCGTATCACCTCGGGGGTGGCCTTCGGGGGCTCGGCGAACCGCCGCACGAGCTCCGACACCCGGGGCCTCCCCCGGTACTTCACCCAGTAGTCCTGGAAGTGGAGGAGGCCCAGTTCGGTATCGACAAAGGTTGCGACGGGGGTGTCGGCCATGGGGAGGAGAACGGCCTCCACCCCGAGCCGCCGGGCAAGGAGCCCCGCGGCGTCGGTGAGCCGCATCCCCTTCCTGAGCATCTCCCCCCTGAGGATGTGGATCGCCCGGTCCCGGTCGCCTATCTTCAGTGGCTCGTCCCCGCCCCAGGCCTTGATGGCATCGTGGGTGGCAAAGGTATCGCCGGCGAGTCCCCACCAGCTCGTCATGTCGGCGAGGCCGGCGAAGAGGTACATCACCGTGTCGAAATCAGGGGAGAGGTGGTTCCCCGAGATCCAGATGTCCTCGGCGGTGTTCACCACGACCGCCATCTCCCGGTCGGGGATGAGGGGTCGCATCCCGCGGAGCAGCTTCGGCGTCCCGGTCCCCCCGGAGAGGAATGCGATCATCACCCAATACTATTATCATTGAATATTTGATGATTCTTAAACGAAAAGCCGATGAAGTTCATCAAGGACCCGGTGCATGGCTACGTGGAGGTCGAGGGAGAGCTCCTTCCCCTCCTCGATTCCCCGCCGGTCCAGCGCCTCAGGCACGTGAAGCAGCTCGGTTTTTCCTACCTGGTCTACCCAGGGGCGAACCACACCCGGTTCGAGCACTCCCTCGGGACGATGCACCTCGCTACCCTCCTCGCCCGGAACCTGGGCCTCGACCCCCCCGAAGTACTCCTCATCGCCGCCGCCGGGCTCCTCCATGACATCGGCCACGGCCCCTTCTCGCACACGAGCGAGGCCTTCCTCAGGGAGTTCGCCGGCCACGACCACCACCGGGTCGACCACCTGCTCGCCGAACCGGCGCTCGCGGCGGCCATCGGGGATGCCGATCTCGATCCCGCCGCGATATCGGCCCTCATCCGAGGGGAGCACCCGCTCGCCGACCTGATACACGGGGATCTGGATGCAGACCGGATGGACTACCTGCTCAGGGACGCCCACTACACCGGCGTCCCGTACGGGACCGTGGACGCCGAGCGGCTCATCCAGTCGAGCATCCTCCTGGGGGAGCGGCTCGGGATCGACGAGGGCGGGGTGCAGGCCGCGGAGTCGCTCCTCATTGCGAGGACCCTCATGCGCCCGGCGGTCTACTTCCACCACACGAGCCGGATCGCGACCTCGATGCTCACCCTCGCTCTCTGCGAGCACGCGGCCGCGGGGTCCGGCGACATCGGGGCCATCCCACTCATGGACGACGCGGCGCTCTGCCAGGTCCTTGCCAACTCGGCGAGCCGGGTCACCCGCTCGCTCCTCGGGGGGCTCATGGAAAGGAGGCTCTACAAGAGGGCCCTCTACGTCGGGAAGGACCAGGCAGGAGGTTCCTATCTCACGGAACGGCCCTCGCTCCGGCAGATGCGGGCCCTCGCCAGGGAGATCGCGGGCAGGGCGGGGACGGAGGAGTGGGAGGTCATCGTCGATATCGCGCCCTTCCCCGCCGACATGTCCATGGGGGTGCAGGTGAGGAACCGCACCGCGTCCCTGGACCTCTCCCTGGTCTCGCCCCTGGTGAACACCCTGAACGAGACGAGGCGCAGCCAGTGGCGGCTCGGGGTGTACGCCCCCAGGGAACACCGGGAGGCGGTGGAGCGGGCGGCGGTGAAGGTGCTCCACGTGAAAAAGGCGACCCGGCAGGACACGCTCGTCCCGGGGAGAACAGAGGACTGATCATGGGAAAGGTGTTTGTTGTCGGTATCACCGGGGCAAGCGGCATCGTCTATGGCCGGAGGATCGTCGAGGAGATCGTGAAGTCCGCCGAGGTAAGGCTCATCGTCTCCGGGACGGCCCGGGAGATCGGCCGGCACGAGGGGGTGGACCTGGACACACTCCGGGCTACCTGGGAGCGGAACGAGGACCTCGCGGCCCTCGTCTCAAGCGGGTCCTTCCGGCACGACGGCATGGTCATCGCCCCCTGCAGCATGAAGACCCTCGCGGGGATCGCCCACGGGTACGCCGAGACCCTGGTCGGCCGGGCCGCCGACGTCACCCTGAAGGAGCGCCGGCGGTGCATCCTCCTTGCGAGAGAGATGCCCCTCTCCCGGATCCACCTCGCGAACATGCTCGCCGCCCACGACGCCGGCGCAACCGTGATGGTTGCCTCCCCCGCCTTCTACCACCGGCCCCGGACCATCGACCAGCTCGTGGACATGGTGGTCGCACGGGTGCTCGACCACCTGGAGATCCCCCATGACCTCCCCGTGCGGTGGAGGGGTTACGATGCGTGAGTTCCTGAAAGCAATGGAGGAGAAGGGCCTCGTGGAGGAGATCCCGGGCCCGGTATCGGCTGAGTACGAGGCGGCGAAGATCGCGGCGGAGGACGACCGGATCCTCAGGTTCCGGGACCTGGACGGGGGGGAGGCGGTCATGAACCTCACGGCAAACCGGAGGACCCTCGCCCATGCCCTCGGCATGCCCGAGGAGGAGATTGTTCCCCGGCTCGCCGACACCTGCTACGAGGGCGGGGTGAAGATCGGAGGGAAGATCCGGATGGAGGAGCCGGACCTCTCCTCCCTCCCGGTCATGAAGTTTTACCCGGGCGACGCGGGCCGGTACATCACCGCCGGGATCGTCTTCGCCCGGCTGGACGGGGTGGAGAACGCCTCCATCCACCGGATGCTCGTCCTCGACGAAAAGAGGGTCGCCGCCCGGCTCGTGGAAGGAAGGCACACCCATTCCATGCTCATGACCGCCCTCGACCGGGGGGAGAGGCTCCCCGTCGCGGTCGCCATCGGGGTCCACCCGGCCGTCACCTTTGCCTCCACCACCCGGGTCCCGCCCGGGATGGAGCTCTCCTTCGCGGCGGAGCTTCTCGGGGGCGGGATCCGGGTGGCCCGGTGCGGGAACGGTGTCCTCGTCCCCGATGCCGAGATCGTCCTCGAGGGTTTCATCGGGGCGGAACGGGCCCGGGAAGGGCCGTTCGTGGACATCACCGGCACCTACGACGAGGTGCGGCAGGAGCCGGTCATCGAGTTCACGGGAATGCGGGTGAAGGAGGGGGCCATCTATGCAAGCATCCTCCCCGGCGGCGACGAGCACAAGATCCTCATGGGGGTCCCGTACGAGCCGATCATCTACCGGGCGGTCTCGAAGGTGACCGGGGTGAGGAACGTCCACCTCACCCGGGGCGGGTGCGGCTACCTCCACGCCGTGATCCAGGTGAAGAAGGCCACCCAGGGCGACGGCAAGAGCGCCATCCTCGCCGCGTTTGCCGCCCATACCTCGCTGAAGCACGTCGTTATCGTCGACGAGGACATCGACCCCTTCGACATCCATGACGTCGAGTTCGCGGTGGCGACCCGGGTCCGGGGCGACCGGGACATCCTGGTCGTCACCGGCACCCGGGGCTCGTCCCTGGACCCCTGCCAGGCAGAGGACGGGACGAACGTGAAGGTGGGCATCGACGCGACGATGCCGATGGGGGAGGAGGAGCGGTTCCGGCGGGCGGGGTGGGATTAAGGGGATGGAGCTCACCCGTGAGGAGGAAGGGATCCTCGAGGGCGGCGAGGGGGAGACCCGGCAGAGGATGCTGGAGCTCCTCGTCGGGCTCGGGAAAGTCTTCGGCGCCTCCCGGCTCGTCCCGGTTGCATCCTCCCAGGTGAGCGGTGCCTCGTACAAGACCATCGGCCGGTGGGGCCTCGAATGGCTCGAGAGCCTGGACGCGAAGGTGACGGTCCCCACCATCCTGAACCCGGTGGGCATGGATCGCGAGCGGTGGAAGGAGGCCGGGATCCCGCCGGACTTCGCGGCGAACCAGGAGAAGGTCCTCGCGGTGTACCGGCGGCTCGGTGTGCGCCTCGAGTGCACCTGCACCCCGTACGAGTTCCTCACGGTCCGGTTCGGGGAACACCTCGCCTGGGCCGAGTCCTCGGCGGTCGCGTACGCGAACTCGGCCATCGGTGCCCGGACGAACCGGGAGGGGGGCCCGGGGGCGCTTGCCGCGGCCATCATCGGGAAGACGCCCTGTTACGGGCTCCACCTCGAAGAGAACCGGGCGCCGCAGCTCGTGATCAGGGTGGAAGGGTTCGGCCGGGGCGGGTCCGGGGCGGACCATTTCGGGGCCCTCGGGTTCCTCGCCGGGAAGATCGCGGGGAACCGGATCCCGTACTTCAGGGGCATCCGGCCCGCCTCCGATGACCTCAAGGCGCTGGGGGCGGCCATGGCGGCCTCGGGGGCGGTCGCCCTCTTCCATGTCGAAGATGTCACCCCGGAGGCCGGGAAATACCTCACCGCGACCGGGCACCTGGAGAAGCATACCATCACCGCCCGCGAGGTGGCGGACCTCTTAAAGGAGATGCCGGTGGAGGCAGTGGCCCTGGGCTGCCCCCACTGCTCCGCCGGGGAGATCAGGGAGATCGCCCGGCTCCTCAGGGGGAAGCAGGTGAAAAAGCCCCTCTTTGTCTTCACCTCCCGGCGGGTCATCGGCAGGAACCGGGCGGTCGTGGAGGCGATCGAGGCATCCGGCGCCAGGGTCTATGCCGACACCTGCATGGTGGTTTCGCCCATGACCGAGGCCTTTTCTTCGGTGATGGTGGACAGCGGAAAGGCCTATGCCTACGTGCCCTCGATGTGCGGTGCCATGGCCCGGATAGGGACCCGGGAGGCCTGCATCGCGGAGGCCGTCGGGAAGCCCGCGCGATAGGTAACCGGGCTCTGGCACCGGACCGGGGAATTTCCACCAATCTACCCGTGGGGAAGGTATTTGTCTTTCTCCCCAGAAGCTCTCATGTGTTTGGCGAGTACTCGCCGCCCCACCGGTTCGAGCGGGAAGGCCTCTCCCTCTCCCTCGAGATGCGTGAGGGCCACTACCAGTACCGGAGGGACCTCGCCGGTGACCGGGTCGAGAAGGCCATCTCGGTCGGCCTCTCCCGGCTCCTCGTCCATCCCGTCGAGCCCTTCTATACGGGCCCTGAGATGGCGTGCCACCTGGAGATCGAGTTCCCGGCCCTGATCATCGAGCCCGGGGCCACCGAGACCATCTTTCTCACCTTCCCGGTCGAGATCGGGGTCTTCGTGGAGGGGATCCGGGACACCGAGGTCCTCGATGCCTTCTCGCTCACGCCCCCGAAGTACTCCCTGTACGGCAGTCCCCGGAAAGGGGTGATCGCACGGTACGCCCGGAGCGGTCGCCACCGGGAGATACCGGCAGTTGACGGCGCCCGGGAAGGGGTGCTCAAGCTCACCATCAGGAACACCCTCGCCGAGTGGATACGGGTCTCGCGGGTGGCGATGGACAGCCAGGAGATGCACCTCTATTCATCTGACTTCGCGGGCCTCATGGCGGTGATGCGGATCACGGGGAGGGAATCCGCCGAGATCACCGGGATCGACCGGGCGCTGAAGGGGGGCATGAGCCGGGCCCAGGATTTCTTCACCGCCCGCAGGATCCTGCGGCTCGACACCGCGCCGAGGCTCATGGGCATGGAGCGCAAGGGCTTCCTCATGGACGGGGGGCTTTCATGAGCCTCGGCACGCACATCATCGGGTCCCTGACCCTCTGGGACATCCTCACCATCGGCCTTACCATCATCGTCGCCCTCGTCATCGCCCAGCTGGTCTCCCTGAACATGAAGAAGGCCTTCTCGGGGAAGGTGCACGGCCGGGACCTCGAGGTCATCGTCAAGATCGTGTACTGGGCCGTGGTCGTCGCCGCCGTCTTTATTATCTTCTCCCAGCTCAGGATCGACCTCTCCGGACTCCTCATCGCCGGGGGATTTGCGAGCATCGTCATCGGCATCGCCAGCCAGTCGGTGGTCGGGAACCTGATCTCGGGCGTCTTCATCCTCGTCGAGCGGCCCATCGCCATCGGGGACGAGGTGCTCATCGGGAACCTTGCCGGGTACGTGGAGGACGTCCGCGTCCTCTCGACGCTCGTCCGCACCCACGAGGGGGTCTACACCCGGGTACCCAACCAGGAGGTCTTTACCTCGAATATCACGAACTACGTGGCCTACCCTGCCCGGCGGGTGGAGTACTCCATCGGGGTGAGCTATGGCGAGGACCTGGAGAGGGTGCGGAGGGTCATCCTCTCCGCCCTCGACGCCTCCCCCTTTTCCCTCGTCCGGCCCGAGCCCGAGGTCTCGGTCTCCGCCATTGCCGATGACCGGCTCGTCCTTTCCGTGTACTTCTGGACTCCCTCCCGCTGTTTCATCCCGGCAAAGGCGGCGGTCCTCGAGGAGATAGAGCAGGGGCTCGTCGAAGGCGGGATCCGGATCCCGCCGCCCCGCCGGCACGTCTCCCTCGCGCCGGGGGACACCGGAACAGGCCCCGCGGGCGGTGAGGAAATAAGGAGGATCCTGTGACAGACCTGGCGGGGTGGATCTCCGCCCTGAAAAAGGGGGACCTCGCCGGCCGTCACGAGGCCGAGGAGGCACTGTTCCGCGAGGGCGAGGCCGCGGTTGAGCCCCTCATCCGCGCCCTCAGGGAAGACCCGGACACCGATTTCCGGTGGTACGCCGCACGGGTGCTTGCCCGGATCGGCCTGCCGGCCATCGACCACCTGATCAGGGCCCTGAAGTCAGACCGGGACCAGCAGTTCCGCCGGTACGTGGCGGCGAGCCTGGGCGAGATGGGCGAGGCGGCGATCCGGCCCCTGATGGCCCTCCTCTCCGACCCCGAGCCCGGGATCCGGGGCTTCGCGGCCCTCGCCCTGTGCCGGGTGGGGAGGCCCGCGGTCCAGCCCCTCTCAGAGGCCCTGGACGACGACGACGAGACCCTCCGGTCCTGCGCCGCCCTCATCCTTTGGCAGATGGGTGAGGACGGCCTCGAAGCTCTCGGGAAGGCCTTCGCCCCGGGCACGGGAGGAGAGAGGGGAGAGGGCGCCGGGAAGACCGACCCCGACGGAAAAGAAACCCCTTAGAAACCCATTAGATACCTCCCGATCCATGGTAGGGTATGGACATCTCCCCGACCATGGCGGATTACTTTTCCTCCCTCGAACGATCCCTCGGGAGCGCCGTCGGGATCGCCCGGGAGGCCCGGTCCAGGGGGCTCGACCCCCGGCTCTCGGTGGAGGTGCCGGTGACGAACGACCTTGCCGACCGGGTGGAGGCGCTCCTCGGCATCCGGGGGGTCGCCGCCCGCCTCCGGGAACTGGAGGGGAAGATGGGCCGGGAGCCCGTGGCCCTCTCCATCTCCGAAGATTTCATCGCCCGGCGTTTCGGCGAGACGGGCCGGGACGAGGTGCTCGGTCATGCCATCCGCACCGCTATGGCCGTCCTCACCGAGGGGGTCGTGGCCGCCCCCACCGAGGGGATCGCGAGGGTGGACCTCGGGAAGAACGACACCGGGACCGAGTACGCCCGGATCTTCTACTCGGGCCCCATCAGGAGCGCCGGAGGGACCGCCCAGGCCCTTTCGGTCCTCGTCGCCGATTACGTCCGCCGGGCCTTAAACATCGACCGGTACCGGCCCCGACCCGAGGAGGTGAACCGGTATGTAGAGGAGATCCGCGAGTACCATGCCCGGCAGCACCTCCAGTACCTCCCGAGCGATGCCGAGATCCGGCTCATCGTCGAGAACTGCCCGGTGTGCATCGATGGCGAGGGGACCGAGGACGAGGAGGTGAGCGGGTTCCGGAACCTGGAACGGGTGGGGACGAATGCCATCCGGGGCGGGATGGCCCTCGTCATCGCGGAGGGGCTCGCGCTCAAGGCACCGAAGCTCGAGAAGCACGTCCGGAACCTGAAGCTCGACGGGTGGGAATGGCTCTCCGGCCTCACCGGCGGGAAGGGCGGCGAGGAGGAGGAGAACGGGATCGCCCCCAGGGACAAGTACCTCCGGGACATCATCGCCGGCCGGCCGGTCTTCGCCCACCCGATGGAGAAGGGCGGCTTCCGGCTCAGGTACGGCAGGTCCCGGAACACCGGCCTCGCCGCAGCCGGCCTTTCCCCGGCGGCCATGCACCTCCTCGGGGGGTTCCTCGCCGTCGGGACCCAGATGAAGATCGAGCGGCCGGGTAAGGCGGCCGGGATCGTACCCGTGGACACCCTGGAGGGCCCCACGGTACGGCTGAAGAACGGCGACGTCCTCAGGATCGACGACGAGAAGACGGCGGTCGCCCTCGCCGGCCAGGTGGACCGGATCCTGGACTGCGGAGAGATCCTCATCGGCTTCGGGGAGTTCCTGGAAAACAACCATCCCCTCATGCCCGCCGGGTACCAGGAGGAGTGGTGGCGGCAGGAGTGTGGCGGGGATCGGCCGGGGAGCGAGCTCGCGGCCATCGAGGCGGCCCTTTCGGGAGGGTACCTCCACCCGGCCTACTCCTATCCCTGGGAGGATCTCACGGCTGATCAGGTGAGAAACCTTGCCGGGAAGATCGGGAAAACAGGATCAGTGGAGAATGGCGTCCTCTCGATGCCGCTCGACACGGAGGCAAAGGCCATCCTCGAAGAGCTCCTCCTCCCCCACCAGGTCCGGGACGGGAGAATCCGGGTGGAGCGCCCCCTCGTCCTCCTTACCTGCCTCGGCCTCACCGTCGGTCTTGAACGGCGGTCCGCCTGGGAAACCGCCCCGGCTGCAGGATCCGGCCTCGATCTCGCCATGCACCTCGCCGGGTTCCGGATGCGCCCCCGGGCAGGGACCCGGATCGGCGGGCGGATGGGGCGGCCCGGGAAATCGCGCCCCCGCGAGATGAGCCCGCCGCCCCACTCCCTGTTCCCGCTCGGGGAGGCGGGCGGGACCCGGCGGTCCTTCCAGGAGGCGAGGTCGGCAAAGAGCAGCATGGTAAGGAAGGGCAGCGGCTTCTCCCAGACCGAGGGTATGATCGAGATCATGGCCGGGGAGCGCCGGTGCCCCTCCTGCAGGAAGACGACCTTCAGGAACCTCTGCCTCTGCGGGACCCCGACCGAGCCGGTCTTCCGCTGCCCGCGCTGCGGTAGGGAGGCGCCCGAGCGCTGCCCCGCGTGCGGGGTGGCCACGACGTCGGGGCAGAAGGTTCCCCTCGATCTCCGGGCCGAGTACACGGCGGCCATGGAGCGGCTCGGGATCCGGGAGAACCAGGTCACCCTCGTGAAGGGCGTGAAGGGGCTCATCTCCCGGGAAAGGGCAGTGGAGCCCGTGGACAAGGGGATCCTCCGGTCGATCCATGACCTCTTCGTCTTCAAGGACGGGACCATCCGGTACGACATGATCGACCTCCCGCTCACCCATTTCAGGCCCGACGAGGCCGGGGTGAGCGTGGAGCGGCTCCGGGCCCTCGGGTACACCCATGATACCCACGGGAACGAGCTCCACGAGCCGTCACAGGTCCTTGAGCTCCGCCCGCAGGATATCCTGGTCTCCGAGGACTGCGCCCGGTACCTGGTGAAGGTCGCGGCCTTCATCGACGAGCTCCTGGAGAAGGTCTACCACCTTCCCCCCTTCTACCGGGTCGGGGAGCCCTCCGGCCTCGTCGGCCACCTCCTGGTCGGCCTCGCCCCCCACACCTCGGCCGGGGTCCTTGCCCGGCTCGTAGGGTACACCCGGGCGAACGTCGGTTACGCCCACCCGTTCTTCCATGCCGCGAAGCGCCGGAACTGCTTCCACGGTGACACCGAAATCGAGGTCTACGACGGCGAGCGGTGGAGGAAGGAGCGGATCCGGGACTTTGTCACCGAGAACTTCGACCTGACCAGGCCCGGCCTGGACCGGCTCGGAACCTACTCCTCCGAGATGATGCGGCTTGCCTACGTCCGGGCGGTGGACACGACCGGTTCGGTCCACTTAAGAAGGATCACCTCGGTCTCGGTCCACCGCGCCCCCGGGGCCCTCATCCGGTTCGAGACTGACCGGGGCAGGACCATCGCAGTCACCCCGGATCATGCCATGCTCGTCTCTGACCTCACCTATCTCCGGAAGATTCGGGCGATGGAACTGAAAGAGGGCGACCCCGTCCCCGTCAGCAGCGGCGGGATGGTGCTCGCCGAGCGAATCGCGAAGCGGGAGATCGTGCCTTCGCCGGACGAGCGGGTCTACTGCCTGACCGTAGATAAGGACCATACCATCGAGGCGAACGGCATCTTCACCGGCCAGTGCGACGGCGACGAGGACTGCGTCATGCTCCTCCTCGACTGCCTGATCAACTTCTCCCGGTCCTTTCTCCCCGAGTCCCGGGGCGGGACCATGGATGCCCCTCTCATGATCACCGGCCGCATCGACCCCTCCGAGATTGACAAGGAGTCCCACAACATCGATATCTGCCCCCGGTACCCCGCCGAGCTCTACCTCGCCGCCCAGCGGCAGGCCCACCCCCGGGAGGTGGAGGGGCTCATCGACCGGGTGGGAAAGCGGCTCCATACCCCCGCCCAGTTCGAGGGATTCTCCTATACCCACGAGACGAGGGACATCTCGGCCGGTCCCCTCGAGTCCACCTACACGACCCTCCAGACGATGCAGGAGAAGCTCGACGCCATGCTCTCCCTCGCCCGGCGCATCCGGGCCGTCCACCCTGACGACGTGGCCGAGCGGGTGCTCTACACCCACTTCATCCCCGACATGCAGGGAAACCTCCGGGCCTTCTCGAACCAGACGGTGCGGTGCACGAAGTGCAACACGAAGTACCGGCGGCCACCCCTTGCCGGGAAGTGCCCGAAGTGCGGGGGCTCCATCCTCCCCACGGTCCACGAGGCCTCGGTGAAGAAGTACCTGGAGATCTCGCGAAGAATCTGCGAGGATTACCACATATCCCCGTACACGAGGCAGCGGATCGAGGTCCTCGCGAGGGCCATCGAGTCCACCTTCGGGATCGAGGGCGAGAAGCAGAAGGCGCTCGCGGATTTTATGTAGGGAGGCTTCGAAGAACCCGACTTCGAGCGACGGAGTCGCGAGTAGGGAGGTTTCGTGAGAAACCGACCTGGAGCAACCC
>DATKKN010000126.1:0-8550 GCA_035542895.1 Methanomicrobiales archaeon
TAGGACTCGAAGATCTTGAAGCCGGGCTCGACCTCGTATCGCTCCGTGAAGTGCTCCTTCACGTAGTCCCGGCACTCCTTGAAGCTCGCATGGGCGAGGATGGTCTCGTACTTCAGCTCCTCGATGCAGCCCACCCGAACACCCCGTCGATCTTCTTCCTGAGCTGGACCGGGTTATGCACCGCCCGCTCCACGATCTTCTCGCACTCGAACTCGGCGAGGCCGGCGAGTGCCTCGGCCTCCTTCCCGAAGACGATCAGGTAGAGCCGCGACGGGGAGACGTGCCGGACCGTTGCCGCATAGGAGATCCCGGCATCGTTGTGGGCAAAGGAGACGATGAGATCCGGATGCACCCGTCCCTCGATGAGGTCGGCCATGGCCTTCTCCAGGGAGGTCACCCTCCGGATGTAATGCTCGTCAGGGTCCGAAACCCGGATCAGCTGGATGACCGAGGGGTTCCCTGCGACTGCAACCGATATCCCGTCCTTTTCGAGCCGGCCCGCGAGGTAGAGGGCTATCCCCATCTGGACGGGCACTTCGGGGCACCCCAGGAGGAGGAGCGCTGTCTTTTGCCCGGTTCCACTGCCCGATCCCAGCGGGTCGGCTGGTTCCATCTTCACGTCACCAGGTTACGGAGGGTTGGGTTGCGTTCCTTCATGAGCTTAACCTATTGTTCCTCCGGCGAGGCAGTCTCCTCCATCACCCAGCCGAGGTAGCCCGGGAAGCCCCCCCACACCGGAAGGGCGATGATCTCGGGGACCTCGTAGGGATGGATCTCCTTTATCCGCTCCAGGACCCGGGCAAAGAGCCCCTCCCTGGTCTTCATGACGAGCAGCTCCTCCCGGTCCCGGCAGATTTCCCCCTTCCACCGGTAGGTCGAGCGGACCGGCGCCGCGTTCACGCATGCCACGAGCCGCTCGGAAACGAGGGTCTCCGCGATGCGTGCAGAATCGGCCTCCGGAACCGTCGAGAGCACGAGAATAACCCGGTCACCTTTCATATCATCCGACCCCGGGGGACCGATCCCCCCGATAACGATTCTCCCGTCCCATGAAAGAATTTTCCCTCCCGGAATCTCCCCTTACCTCGCTCCGCCCCGGTGATCCTGCGAAATTAATATGAGTCGGCCCCCAAAGGTAGAGGAGGATGTGAGATGTACTCGGACCGCATGGGTAGCCTCCCCCCGTACCTCTTCGCCCGGATCGACGAGTTGAAGGATGAGCAGGTGAGGAGGGGGGTGGATGTCATCGACCTCGGGATCGGGGACCCCGACCTCCCGACCCCCCCGCACATCGTGGAGGCCCTCTGCAGGGCGGCAAGGGATCCCGCGAACCATCATTACCCCTCGTACGCCGGGATGAAAGAGTTCCGGGATGCCGTGGCGGCCTGGTACAGCCGCCGGTTCCACGTGAACCTGGACCCCGAGACCGAGGTCACCGCCCTCATGGGGTCCAAGGACGGCATCGCCCACATACCGGAGGCCTTCGTGAACCCGGGCGACTACGTCCTCGTCCCTGACCCCGGGTACCCCGTGTACCGCACCTCAACGCTCTTTGCCGAAGGGAAGGTACACCTCCTCCCGCTCCTCGAGGAGAACGATTACCTTCCGGATATCTCCGCGATACCCCCGCAGGTCGTGAAAAAGGCGAAACTCATCTTCCTGAACTACCCGAACAATCCCACGGCGGCGACCGCTCCCGCGGAGTTTTTCGACGAGGTGGTGGACTTCGCCTGCGAGCATGACATCGTTGTGGTCCACGACAACCCTTACTCCGAGGTCTCCTTCGATGGGTACCGTGCCCCGTCCTTCCTCCAGGCCCACGAGGCATTCGAGGCAGGGATCGAGATGCACTCCCTCTCGAAGACCTACAACATGACCGGCTGGCGCATCGGGATGGCCTGCGGGAAGATGGAGGTCATCAAGGGACTGAGGCAGGTGAAGACGAACGTTGACTCGGGGGTCTTCAACGCGGTCCAGCATGCGGCGATTGCGGCCCTCACCGGTCCCCAGGACTGCATCAGGGTGTCGTCGGAGGTCTACCAGGAGCGGAGGGATATCCTCGTCGGGGGCCTCCGGGAGATGGGCTTTTCCGTCGCGCTTCCCCAGGCCACCTTCTACGTCTGGATGAAGGTTGAGAACGGCTTCGACTTCGCCCGGCGGCTCCTCGACGAGGCGGGAATCGTCGCGACCCCCGGGATCGGCTTCGGACAGTTCGGGGAGAAATACGTCCGGTTCGCCATCACCCGCTCGAAGGAGAGGATCGCGGAGGCCCTGGACCGGATGCGGGGGCTCGACCTGTGAACCTCCCTCCCTCCCTGTCGGTGAAGAGCGGCCACCTCCATATCGGCCGGCAGGACACGGTTTCTCTCGCCGCACGGTTCGGGACGCCCCTCTACGTGACCGACGAGGACCGGATCCGCGCCCGCTACCGGGAGGTCCATGCTGCCCTCTCCTCCCGCTATGGCCGGGTCAGGGTCCTCTACGCCGCGAAGGCGAACGGGAACCCGGCGATCCTCGCGGCTCTTGCAGATGAGGGGGCTGGGGCGGACGTCTTCTCGGCCGGGGAGCTCCTCCTCGCCCTCCGGGCCGGGATGGACCCGGACCGGCTCCTCTTCAACGGGTCGTCGAAGAGCACCGCCGACCTCGCCCTTGCCGTCGGGGAAGGCGTCAGGGTCTCGGTCGACTCCCTGGACGAGCTTCACCAGCTCGACCATGCCGCCAGAGAGGCAGGCAGGACGGCGGAGATCTCCTTCAGGGTGAACCCCGCCCTCGAGGTCCCCACCCACCCGAAGATCGCGACCGGGCTCCGGACCTCCAAGTTCGGCATCCCGGCAAACGATATCCTCGCCGCGTACCGGGAGGCCCTCGGGTGCAGCCATGTGAAGCCCGTCGGGATCCACTGCCATATCGGTTCGCAGATCCTCGAGGTCGACCCCTTCGCCCGGGCGGCCGGCGTGATGACCGATCTTGCCGCGGGCATCTCCGACCTCGGGGTCAGGCTTGTCTTCGTCGACCTCGGGGGAGGCCTGGGCATCCCCTACCGCCACGGCACGGACGCCGCGCCCTCCTTTTACGATTATGCCGCCGCGGTGGTGCCGGTCTTCCTCGCGGGTGTCAGGAAGGCCGGGATCTCGCCGGAACTCTGGGTGGAGCCGGGGCGCTACCTCGTCGCCGACTCCACCATCCTTCTCACCCGGGTGAACTCGGTGAAGGAGGCCCACAGGCGGTTCGTGAACGTGGACGCCGGCTTCAACCTCCTCGTCAGGCCGGTCATGTACGGGTCCTACCATGGAATAGTGGTAGCGAACAAGGCAGACCAGCCCCCGGCCCACCGGTATACCATCGCCGGTCCCATCTGTGAAACCGGTGACCTCCTCGCCGAGGACCGGGACCTGCCCGCCGTCGGGGCAGGGGATCTCGTCGCGGTCCTCGATGCCGGGGCGTACGGGTTCGCCATGTCCTCGCAGTACAACGGGCGCCCCCGGTGCGCCGAGGTTCTCGTCCGGGGGGAGGATGCGGCCCCCATGCGGAGGGCCGAGACCCTTGACGACCTGACCGCAGCGACCGAGCGCCCGCCCTGGCAGGCACCCCGCTGACGGGCACGGTATGACCTTCCACTTCGCCCTGGTGGACGACCTCCTCTCCAGGGAGGAGTTCGACCGCAGGGTCGGGGAGGTGATGGAAAAGAGCGGGGATCTCCTCGACGAGCCCACCGCGGCGATGATCGTCATCCGGGAGCTGGGGCGGACCCACGTGAAGATCCGGGAACTCGCCGCAGGAAGCAGCCTCTCCTCCTTCTTCGGGAAGGTCATCTCCACCACCTCGCCCCGCACGTTCCAGCGGAGCGACGGGACCGAGGGCCAGGTGGCGGATATCCTCCTCGGGGACGAGACCGGACAGGTGCGGGTGGTCCTCTGGGACGAGAAATCTCAGGCGGTTGCCGAGGTCGAGGTCGGGGAGGTCCTCGAGGTAATTGCCCGGCCCTCGGCGAAAGGGAAGCCGGAGGTGACCGCCATGGCCTTCCGGAAGGCGGCGTGCGAGATCAGCTGCCCCACGGCCCCCGATCGCCAGTTCCTCCCGCCGGAGCAGATCGAAGAGCTCGAGGTGAGGGTCATCGAGATCGGGAAAATCCGGACCTTCGCCCGCAGGGATGGATCCGAGGGGCAGATGGTGGAGCTCGTCATCGGGAATCCCGCGGAAACCTCGCGGCTCGTGTGCTGGGAGCCGGAACTCTTCGCCGGGACCCGGGACGGGGCCTCGGTGCGGATCCGCGGGGCAACCCGCTCCCCGAGGGGCGACGGGGACGAGTACCAGCTGGGGGAGAAAGGGGAGGTGGTCCCGCTCGACAGGGAGATTGCGGTCCCCGTAAGGAGGATCGGGGATATCCCCGATTCCGGGTTCGTCTCGGTGAGCGGGGTCGTGGGGTCAACCCGCCCGGCCCGGACCTTCACCACCCGGCAGGGGCATCCCTCGTCGGTCAGGAACATCACCTTAACCGACGGGGGCCGGGAGATACCTCTCGTCCTCTGGAGGGAGAAGGCGGCCCTCGACATCGAGGCGGGGGACGCCCTCTCCGCATACCGGGTCGAGGTCCGCAGGGGCCGGGACGGGGGCCCCGAGCTCCACGCGGGCCGGGGGAGCGCCGTGGTTCTCCCCGGCGGCCGGGAGGAACCGGTCGACCTGGAGGGCATCGTCATCCCCTCGGCCGCCGGTCCGTGCCTGGATGTCAGCGGGGAATGCCACCCCGTGGAGGGGGACCTCCCCATGGGCCGAAGAGTTCGCATCAGGGGAAAACGGGTGAGGCGGACGATTTATCCCGAAGACGTGGGGGTGCGGGAGCCGGACCCCGCCGGCGTGAAGGACCGGCTCGCCCGCTTCCGGGCAGGCCTGCGCACAGAGGATGGGATCCTTCCAGACACGGGTTCCGGGCCTGCGGGGACCTG
This sequence comes from Methanomicrobiales archaeon, assembly GCA_035542895.1. Taxonomy (GTDB): domain Archaea; phylum Halobacteriota; class Methanomicrobia; order Methanomicrobiales; family JACTUA01; genus JACTUA01. The sequence goes on from DATKKN010000126.1 coordinate 4,944, forward strand.
ATGGGATCCAGGTCTGGGGATATTACTTTCACGGCGCCCGGCCCACCTCTATAAAGGGTCCCGGGGAACGGGGAAGTAGAACAGGCTCCCAATGGGGGAGATGGTCATGTCAGGAAACGGGAATGATATTGAAGATCTGCCGGGTGTCGGGCCGACGACGGCCGAGAAGCTGAAAGAGGCAGGGTACATCAGTGTCGAGAGCATCGCGACCGCATCGCCGGCGGAGCTCTCCGAGGTGGCCGAGATCAGCGAGGCGGTCGCAAAGAAGCTCGTCAAGGCCGCGAAGGACCGGGCCGTCGTGAGCTCCTTCAGGACGGGAGCGGACATCATGGAGCAGCGCAAGAACGTGAAAAAGCTCCGGACTTTCGTCCCCGAGCTCGACGCCCTCCTCGGGGGCGGCTTCGAGACTCAGGCCATCACCGAGCTCTACGGCGAGTTCGGGTCGGGGAAGAGCCAGATCGTCCACCAGATGGCGGTGAACGTCCAGCTCCCCGAGGAAGTCGGGGGCCTCAACGGGAGCTGCGTCTTCATCGACACCGAGAACACCTTCCGGCCCGAGCGGATCGAGCAGATGGTGAACGGCCTCGGCATGGACGTCCCGCCGGTCCAGGAGTTCCTCGACCACATCCACGTCGCCCGGGCCCATACCTCCGACCACCAGATGCTCATGATCGAGAACGCGAAGGAACTCGCGAACGACCTGAAAGAGACCGATAGGCCGGTGAGGCTCTTCATCGTCGATTCCCTCACCGCCCACTTCCGGGCCGAGTACGCCGGCCGGGGGACCCTCGCGGCCCGGCAGCAGAAGCTGAACCGGCACATGCACGACCTCTTCAGGCTGCTCGACGAGAACAACGCCGTCGGCCTCGTCACGAACCAGGTCCTCTCGAACCCGGCGGTCTTCTTCGGCGACCCGACGAAGCCCATCGGCGGGAACATCGTCGGCCACACCGCGACCTTCCGGATCTACCTCCGGAAGAGCAAGGGCGGTAAGAGGATCGCGAAGCTCGTGGACAGCCCGAACCTCCCTGAGGGCGAGGCGGTCTTCATGGTCGAGCAGTCCGGTCTCAAGCCAGTTTGAATCGTCAAACTGCCTTGAGCACGGCCTCAAACCGGTTTGACCGGCTCGAGCGCGGCCTCAAGCCGGTTTGAATGCTGGAAACAGCCTTGAGTGCGGTCTTAAACCCGTGTCAGGGCCCGGATCGAACACCTCCCTTTTTTACCTGATCAGATCCAGATAGTGAAGCGTGCCGACCCTGAGAGCGGTGGCCTGTGACGTGGACGGGACCATCACCGACCGCGAGCGCCGGGTGAACACCGCCGCCATTGCATGCATCCGGGATCTCGTGGGCAGGGGCGTTGAGGTGGTCCTCGCGAGCGGGAACACCGCCTGTTTCCTGGATGCCCTTGCCCGGGTGTTCGGGACCTCGGGGACCATCATCGCCGAAAATGGCGGTGTCTACCGGATCGGTTTCACGGGCGATCTCCGTATCCTCGGCGACCGGAGCATCTCCACCCGCGCCTACCGGGTCCTCGAAAAGTATTACCAGGCAAAGGGGGTTGCCCTCGAACTCTACGGGGAAAAATACCGGTTCTCTGACGTGGCCTTCGCCCGCACGGTCCCGCCGGAGGAGGTCCGGGAGGTGATGCGGGACCAGGAGGTGAAGGTCCTCGACACCGGGTTTGCCATCCACCTCCAGCCGGAGGGGATCAGCAAGGGCCTCGCCCTCCGGAAACTCGCCGTAGATCTCGGGATCCCCGTCGAGGAGTTCCTCGCGGCGGGGGACTCGGAGAACGACCTGGAGATGATCGAGGCGGCCGGGATCGGGGTCGCGGTGGCGAATGCGAGGGACGGGGTGAAGGCCGCATCCGACTATGTGGCGGAAAAAGGGGATGGGGACGGGTTTGTCGAGGCGGTTGAGAGGTATCAGCCTTATTTCTTGGATATTGAGCCCCATCAGGGGCGAAATCGAGAGAAATAGGGCTTTAGCCCTATTTCTTGGAGAGGTAGCGGTCGACGACGATGTAGTCCTTGATGTCCTTCACCGCCTCGAAGGGGATGAACATCCGGTCGCCGTCCATGCGGAAGCCCTCGACATTGAAGTTGGGGTCAGGGACCACGATGAGGTCCACGACCTGCCCGGTATCGAAGTCCACCATGACATTCCGGAGCGTCCCGATGACCATCCCGTCATTGGACATCACTTTTTTTCTCGACAGGTTGCGGGATAAAATCATGCTCATATAAAAAGAGGAGAACGTTGGAATACTTAAATTGTTCCCTGCGACGCACGGGCGAAATCAGGAAATTGGCGCGCTGATGCCTCCCGGCGCCCCGGATCGGCCCCTGTTTGGGTCCCTTTCCCCTTCCCGGGCAGAGGAATGGACCGCGGGTCCCGGGGTTCCTCGTATAGAAACCACCCGGCTGGAGGGAGCGTGGGGGAGGATCAGAGCGACGGGAAGACCCCGAGGACATCGGACTGGGTAAGGATGCCGACCGGCTTCCCGTTGTCCATCACGATGAGCCTCCCGATCTCCTGCTCCTTGAACCGGGTGACCACCTCGAAGAGCTTCGTGTCCGCCTCGGCAAAGACCACGTCGCTCGTCATGACCGAGGAGACCGGGGTATCGGCGGGGAGATCCTCGTCGAGGCCCTTTGCTATGTCGGTGAGCGTGACGATCCCGACGAGCCTCCCGGCCTGCATGACCGGGGCTCCGTGGATATGCCGCTCGGTGAAAAGGTGGATCGCGTCCCTGAAGCTTGCGCCTGGGGAAAGGGTGATGAGGGGCGCACTCATGTAGTTCCGGATGGCCTTCTTCGGGAGGGAGAGCATCTCCGAGATGGAGACGAGGAGGGACTGCTGCACCTCGTCCTTCCCGATGATCTCGCCCCTGATGATGAGCTTGTTCACAGGGGTCGGCCCGATGGCGATCTCCTCGCCGATATCGAAGGTCTTCACCGATCCCACGATCTTCACCATGGCATGGCAGAGGTCGGGATGGCAGAGGGTGGTGAAGTCCACCTCCGTGACCCTCATCCCGGGAACCGGTTCCCCGTTTCTCGTGAGGGGGACCTCCGCCTCCTGGTCCATCTTCGAGAGGTTCAGCTCCCGGTAGGCGAGGGCGGTGGGATTGTAGCCGCCCTTGGGGCCTGGCACGCCGTCGACAAAGCCGATGGCCTTCAAGGCCTGCATCTGGTTCCGGACCGTGCCCGGGTTCCGGTTGAGCACCTCGGCGATCTCCTCGCCCTTGATGGCATGGGAATGCTGGTGATAGAGCGTGATGAGCGTGATGAGGATCTCTTTCTGGATGAGGGACAGATCCATAATGATTAATCATAGGAAATCGGATATAATAAGTTCGGTTGCAAGGCATGGATCTCGAGAAAATCCCGACGGTGCCGACCGCCGAGGAGCTCATGGACCGATCCCTCCGGAGGGCAGCCTCCCGCATGAGGGAGAAGGAGAACAAAGAGCGGGCCGACCGCGAGTTCGTCCTCGCAGTCTCGGCATCCCTCCATGCCCGGCTCGTGAAGGTCATCCGGTCTTTCCCCGAGTTCGAGACCCTCCCGCCCTTCTACCGGGATCTCGCGGAGATCCTCTTCGGC
>DATKKN010000127.1:0-13871 GCA_035542895.1 Methanomicrobiales archaeon
GGCCTCTCCCTCGTCCTGAAGGGGGACGGCCCCGAGGAGCAGGAGATGAAATCCCTCGCGGCATCGTCGGGGCTGGGCAGGTCGGTCACCTTCAGGGAGCGATCCTCCCATGCAGATGTGCCCGGGAACCTCAGGGCCGCCGACATCTTCATCTCCACTGCCACCTCCGACGGGACCCCGGTCTCGGTCCTCGAGGCGATGTCCACCGGCCTCCCCTGCATCGCGACCCGGGTCGGTGGCGTCCCTGAGTGGATCGAGGACGGGGTGACCGGGCTCCTCATTCCTCCCCGTAACCCGGCCGCCCTCTCCCGGGCCATCCTCACCCTCGCCTCGGATCAAGGCCTCCGGGAGCGGCTGGGGACCCGTGCGAGGGAAGCGGTCAGGGAGAGAGGGGACTGGGGAAGGTTGATGGTGCAGGTGGAAGATGACTATAAAGGGCTTATAAGCCGCGCCGGTGGGATGCGATGACCTGGAACGGGAAACGGGTGCTCGTCACGGGTGCAGGGGGGTTCATCGGGAGCCACCTCGTGGATGCCCTCGCGGAACGGGGGGCCGATGTCACCGCCCTCGTCCGGTACAACTCCCGGAACGACTGGGGGATGCTCGAGGAAGGGTACCGGGACGGAACCGGAGGGGTACGGATCATCACCGGCGATGTGACCGACGCCGGGTGCGTGAGGAAGCTGGTCGAGGGGACAGAGATTGTCTTCCACCTCGCCGCCCTCATCGGAATCCCTTACTCCTACGAGGCACCGGAGTCCTACGTGAGAACGAACCTGCTCGGCACCCTGCATGTCCTCCAGGCATCCCTCGAGGCCGGGGTGAAGCGGGTGGTCAACACCTCCACATCGGAGGTCTACGGGACCGCCGTGTACACGCCCATCGACGAGACCCATCCCCTCCAGGGGCAGTCCCCCTACTCGGCCACGAAGATCGCCGCCGACAAGATGGCCGAGGCATTCTTCTGCTCGTTCGACCTCCCCGTGGTCACCCTCCGGCCTTTCAACACCTATGGCCCCCGGCAGTCCGCCCGGGCGGTCATCCCCACGATCATTACCCAGGCTCTCGCCGGTAACACCGTCCAGCTCGGGAGCCTCGACCCCGTGCGGGATTTCACCTTTGTCACCGATACCGCCCGGGCATTCCTCCTTGCCGCAGAGAAGGACGGTGCGGTGGGAAAGACCATCCACACGGGCACGGGGATCGGCATCTCCATCGGCGATCTCGCGCAGAAGATCCTCCAGCAGGTGAACCCGGGCGCACGGATCATCACCGGCGGGGAGCGGGTGCGCCCGGAGAAGAGCGAGGTGATGCGCCTCGTCTGCGACGGCCGATTTGCGTGGGAGACCCTCGGGTGGCGGCCCGAGGTCCCCCTTGACGAGGGGCTCGCCCGGACCATCTCGTGGGTGAGGGAGCACCCTGGCGGCTACAAGACGGGGAGGTACACGATTTGAAGAAGAAGGGGCCGCAGGCCGTTATCCTTGCGGGTGGGAAGGGGAGGAGGCTCCTTCCCTACACCACAGTACTCCCCAAGCCGCTCATGCCCATCGGCGAGTATCCCATCCTCGAGGTGATCCTCCGGCAGCTCGAGCGGGCCGGGTTCTCGGACGTGGTCATCTGCACCGGCCACCTCCACGAGCTCATCCGCGCCTACCTCGCCCAGAGCCACCACCCGGGCCTCTCCCTCCGCTGCACCCACGAGGAGGAGCCGCTCGGCACCATCGGGCCGCTCCGGCTCATCGACAACCTGCCCGAGACCTTCCTCGTGATGAACGGGGACATCCTCACCGACCTGGACTACACGAAGCTCCTGGAGGCCCACCGGAGGAGAAAGGCCATGGCAACCATCGCGACGTACCACCGGGAGGTGAACGTTGACTTCGGGGTCCTCGAACCGGACGCCGAGGGGAGGATCCGCGGGTTCCGGGAGAAGCCCACCTACCCCTTCGAGGTCTCCATGGGGATCTATGCCTTCCAGAGGGAGATCCTCCGGTACGTCCCCGAGGGAAGACCCTTCGGCTTCGACGAGCTCATGCTCGCCCTGATCGCAGGGGATGCCCCGGTCTACACCTACCCGTACCGGGGGTACTGGCTCGATATCGGACGGCCCGACGACTATGAGCGCTCCATCGTCGAGTTCGAGCGCTACCGGGATCTTTTCCTGAAATGAGGGTCCTCGTCACCGGTGCCGGTGGCCTCGCCGGCCGCGCCATGGTCAACCTGGTCCACGGTCCCGAGGGCGAACAGGAGGTTTTCGGCGTGTACCGGAGGAACCTCCCCGTGCCCTCGGACCGGTTCACACCCATGAAGCTGGACCTCACGGACCGGGAAAAGACCCTGGCCCGGGTGAAGGATTCCGAACCCGAGATCATCATCCATCTCGCGGGCCGGAACCATGGGACCCTGGAGGAGCTCCTGTCCGGGAATGTCATCGTAACCCGGAACGTCCTGGACGCTGCCTCTGCCATCCGCAACCAGGTCAGGGTCATCGTCATTGGCTCATCGGCCGAGTACGGGTACGCCGGGAGCGGCCCGATCCCCGAATCCGCACCCCTCAGGCCGGTCGGTGGCTACGGCATCTCCAAGGTTGCGGCAGATCTCCTCGCCAGGTCGTACTTCATGGTCCGGCATCTCCCCGTCACCGTGGTCCGGCCCTTCAACCTGATCGGCCCCGGCCAGTCGGATACCTACGTCTGCGGGAAGATCGTGAAACAGGTAACAGAAATCGAGGAGGGGAAGCGCGAGGAAATCAACCTCTCCGAGATCGGCTCGCGGAGGGACTTCGTCGACGTCCGGGACCTGGTCCATGCCATCTGGGGCCTCGCGAGCCTCCCCGAGTTTCCCGATCGCTGCGCCGGGAAGGCCTTCAACGCCGGGAGCGGGAAGGACCACTCGGTCGCGGATATCCTCGAGATCGTGAGGAAGATCACGGGGAAGCGCTACCAGGTGCTCCTTCCGGAAAGGGAGCCCCCCGTTCCTGTACCGACCCAGAGGAGCGACAACTCCCTCATCACCGCCACCTGCGGCTGGAAGCCGGCCATCTCCCTCGCCCAGTCGCTCAGGGATATGCTCGCATTCGAGCGCGGTCGGACCGGGTAGGTCAGATAACGCCCATATCGGCGAGCCGGGAAGGCAGGTACTCCTTTGTCACGAAGCCCAGCCCCCGGGCCGCGAAGGCCTGCTGTTCTGACTTGAGCTTCATCTCGAGCTGGAGGTTGATCTGGCCCTTCCAGTAAGGGCTGTCGAACCGGGGGTCGGAGAGCTCGGCGTTCAGGGCATCCACGTCCTTGTCGGTGAGCCCGTCGGCCGGGAGGTTGTAGTCCCGGATGTCCGAGGGCTGGACGCCGATGAACTGGGCCTTCGGCGTCGCCAGGAGCTCGGAGATGTGGGCGCTCTTGATGGCCCCGTATGCCACCGAGGCGAAGATCCGGTACGACCAGGGGTCCCCATCGGTGAAGACGGTGATGGGAAGGCCGAACTGCTCGTTCAGCCGGTGGAGGATCCGCCGGGTCGAGCGGGCCGGCTGCCCCTTCAGGTGGACCACGATGGCCTGGTGCTCCTCGTCGAAGCCGTTCTCGATGAGCCGCGCATACATGCCGCCGGTTTCGAGGGCTATGACGAATCTTGCATCATGCTCCAGGAACTCGACGGTCTCGACATCGTTCGGGATCTGGTACCCCGCCTCGCCCACGTCGTCCCGGCAGTGGATCTCCCGCACACCTCTCCTCGTCTTCTCCCGGATACGGAGGGGGCCGAAGACCGTCGCGCCGTCCTCCTCGGGCCGGAGATGGAAGGCCTCCCGCTGGAGGTCGGTGATGATCTCCAGGTCTTCGATGAGGAGGTTACTCTCGTCCTGCGCCCCGAACTTCGCACGCTTCCAGCCCTCGGAGATGTAGTAGAGCTCTCTTAAGGTCGAGGACCGGTTCTCGGCGAGCTGCTGCTTGATGAACCCGATGACGTAGGCCATCTTCAGGAGGTGGAGGGCCCCCTTCTCCGAGGTCGCCGCCCGGAGGCTCTCCCGGTCGCCGTACTTCCAGACCTCGCTCCCCGAATCGTACTCGATGTTCGCCTTTGTCCGGGTTGGGAGCCGGATATAGGGGATCTCCCCCCCCTGCATCTCGTTATACCACTCGATCGCGATAGCAAGGAGCCTGGTCCTCGCGAGATTGTCGAACTCCTCCTTAGACATCGAGGTCCACCACCAGCTTCGCCGATTCCTCGACCCCCTGGATATCGAGGGTCCCCCCGCCCGATCCCGTGTACTTCGCCTCGAACCCCTCGCCGGGCGCGAGCGTGACCTTCCAGACCCGGGTATGGTCATCACCGACGACGTGGGAATACCCTGGTTTCGGGGAGGCATCCGGCGCCGGATCCGGGGAGGTGTCGTATATCGTCGGCGAGACCTCCCTGTCGGTGTAATTCCTGACAGCGATCCGTACCGTCCCGTCCGAGGTCCACTTCTTGGCGACAAGCCGGTGCATGATCTTTCCCTCGATAGGGGTGGTATCCGGGACCGGTTTATCGATGACCTCGGCGACCTTGGCCGCGATCTCGGGGATAATGGCGCAGAGCGCCCGGGCCCGGTCCTCCTGGACCCGGTGCCGGTCCCTCCGGGAGAGGAATGTCTTCAGCTCCCGTCCCAGGTCCTTCAGCGCGAGGTCGATCTCCTTCTCGATATCGGGGATCGCGGCGATGGCGTCCTTCGACTCGCTCGTGAAAGGAACGTTCGTGCTCGCCACGTGGACCAGGATGAGCGCTGGCCCGACGGGAAGGCCGTCCTGCGAGATGCCGTAGTTCCGCCAGTTCACCCCGGCGATGGCCTGGGTGATGGCGCAGGCCCCCTGCTGGTACATGAGGGGGACCCGGTTTGCGAACCGGAGGATGATGGCCTTCTCCTCAGAGGTGAGCCGTCCGCCATAGCCGATGGCGGCCTCGACGACGAAGGGGTGCCCGCTGTATACCGAGGGGGGCCGGGTCTTTGCCTTGACGAAGTCGAGCTGGAACTCCTTGTCCAGGCTCTTCCGGATCAGCTCTTCGCCGATGGGCGAGAGGCACTGGGTGGTCGGGGGCGCGGGTATGGGTACCGCCTGCATCGCGGCAAGGAGAGCCTTCTGCTCCTCGTTCGTGAGCGATTTCGCCTTCTTCGTACCGGCGAGGCCCGCCTTCTTCGCGATCTCGTCCGCCGCCTTCTTCCCGACCCGGCTGAAGGACTCGACCAGGAACCGGTCAAGGGGGAGGGTGCTGTCCGCGGCCATCCGCTTGAGGAGCCCGATCTCGATCCCGTGGGGATGGGGCTCTATGGGGCAGGGGAGGGGAATGGGGTCATGGCTCACCCGGTCGAAGGTGGAAACCTCCCCGTCAATCTCTGCCCGGATCCGGGCATGGGGGTTCACGACCGAGGTGTACTTCAGGTAGTCGACGAGTCGTTTCTTCGCCGCGAGGGTCGCCCTGAGCTCGATCTCCACCCGTGTCCCGTGGGTCCGGTCCCACTCAACCTCCTTCTTCGATACCACCTCCGGCTCGTTCGACTCGATCTTGATAGCGAGCTCGAACCGGTGGGCGGGACCCTTCGCATCGGTCCGCGAGATAACGAGCGACGGGACTCCCGTCGTGAGCTGGGCATAGAGGACCGCCGCCGAGATCCCGATCCCCTGCTGTCCGCGGCTCTGCCTGATCTGGTGGAACCGGGAGCCGTAGAGGAGCTTCCCGAAGACAAAGGGGACCTGCTCGGGGACGATCCCCGGGCCGTTGTCCTCGACGGTCACCCGGAAGACCTCCTCCGAGACCCGCTTCACCTGCACGAGGATATCGGGGAGGACCTGGGCCTCCTCGCAGGCATCGAGCGCATTGTCCACCGCCTCCTTCACGGTAGTGATGATCCCCCGGGTCGGGGAGTCGAAGCCGAGGAGGTGCTTGTTCTTCTCGAAGAACTCGGCGATGGAAATCGCCCGCTGCTTCCGGGCGAGCTCCTCAGCGAGGGACACGGGCGGCCACCTCGGCGACGGCATCGGGAAGCGGGATGGTTTTCTGCTCGCCGGACTGGAGGTTCTTCACGGTCACCGTCCCTGCCGCAACCTCCCGCTGGCCGAGGATGATGGCAAAATCCGCGGACTTCGCCGCGTGGGCCATCTGCGCGCCCAGGTTCCGGTCGAGGAGGTCGAGCTCGGCACAGATCCCCTGCTCCCGGAAGGCCTTTGCGACCTCGAAGGCCCGGATCCGGCCCTCCTCCGTCGAGCAGACGGCCACCCGGACGGGGCGGGCCACCTGCGCCTCGCCGAGGGAGACCATGAGCCGGTCGAAGCCGATGGCAAAGCCGCAGGAGGGGACATCGTCACCCCCGAAGAGGTGCGCGAGCCGGTACGCCCCGCCCCCGAGCACCTGGTCCTCGGCGCCGAGGTTCGGCGCAAAGCCCTCGAAGACCATCCCCGTGTAGTAATCGAGCCCCCGGGCGATCCCGAAGTCGAGGGTATAGGAAAGGCCGCTCCTGTCGAGGATCTCGACGATCTTCGTGATCCTTTCCTTCTCGGGTATATCCCCGGTGATGGCAAAGATCTCGTCGAGGGTCCGTGCATGGGCGAGGTCCCGCAGCCGGCTCTCGAGATATGGTTTCCCGATACCGTCCAGGAATCCTGCCAGCCCGCCGAAGTCCCGCTTGTCGAGGAATGCCATGGCCTTCGCCTGGGCATCCGGGTCGAGGCCCGAGAGCAGGTGCTTCATCGGCGCGAGGTGGCCGACGTGGATGTCAGAGGGGACCCCCGCGGCCCGGAGGAGCTCGTCGGCGAGGAGGATCGCCTCGGCATCGGCCCTCGGGGTGTCCGCCCCGATGAGCTCCACCCCGAACTGCCAGAACTGGCGGTACCTTCCCTTCTGGGGCCGCTCGTACCGGAAGCAGTCGGCAAAGTAAAACCACCGGAGTGGCTTCGGGAGGACCTTCGCCTCGTTCACGTACATCCGGAGCACCGGAGCCGTGATCTCGGGCCGGAGGGCCACCTTCCTGCCCCCCTTGTCCTCGAAGGCATAGATCTCGCCGATGATCCCCGCCCCGGAGCGGATGGTGAAGAGCTCGAGCTCCTCGAACTCGGGTGTGCAGACCTCCCGGTACCCCCACCGGGCCGCCCGGTCCCGGAGGATCGCCTCCACTGCCCGCCTCCTCTCCATCTCCTCAGGCAGGAAATCCCTGGTTCCCCTCGGTCTCTGGAGCATCCTCTTTGTCACCTTCGGCGACCACGTGTCATTTCTCACGAAATGCCACTTCACCCGGTAAATCTATCCTCTCTCCTTATCTTTCCTTTGGGGCGCCTTCCCGAGGAGCCGGTCGAGGGCGGGCTCCTGGCCCGAAAAGACCTTCTCCCTCTTCTCCCGCCCCTGGAGGTACAGGGCGAGGAGGATGAGCCCGAGCCCGACGATGGGGTCCCAGATCAGGGCCACGTCGACGGCTACGAGGGCGAGGGTGACGTAAGCGAGCCCGTGGAGGGCAGCTGTCTGGTACCCGGGAAGGCGGGTCCGGCGGAAGATCCGCATGTCCCGGAACCAGAGGAGATAGGTGACGAAGGCCCCGAATCCGGCGATATACAGGAGGTAATCCATGGCAAATACTAATTAAGATACGGGCGCCCATATCATATCAGTTCGCCATGCAGCCTCATGCAACGCTCCTCGGGCTCCTGGAGGCGTACCGGAGAGGGGACCTCTCACGCGAGGAGGCAGCCGAAAGAATCGAGGGGCTCCGGATCGAGCAGCTCGGCGAGTTCGCCCGCCTCGACCTGGGGAGATCGGCCCGGTGCGGGATCCCCGAGGTTATACTCGCCGAGGGGAAGGCGCCCGGCCAGCTCGCCGAGATCGTGGCGAGGACCGTGGGGGCCCAGGGAAGGTGCATCGTGACCCGGGTGAGCCCGGAACAGGCCGATGAAATCGGGTGCCGGGCGGAGAAGGAAGGGTTCCAGGCCGATTACCGCGAGGTTCCCCGGGCCATCATCGGATCCCGGATCGAGCTCCCTGAGAAGAACGGGGGGATCGTGGCCATCCTCACCGCGGGCACCGCCGATCTCCCCGCTGCGGAGGAGGCGCGGCTCATCGCCGAGGAGATGGGCTGCGAGGTCCGGACGGCCTATGACGTCGGGGCCGCTGGGATCCACCGGCTCTTCCCGGCGCTCAAGTCGGTGCTCGACGCCCACGCCTTCATCGTCGCGGCAGGGAGGGAGGGGACCCTCCCCGCGGTGGTGGCCGGGCTCGTGGACCGGCCGGTCATCGGCCTGCCCGTCTCGTCGGGGTACGGGTACATGGGCGGGGGGAGGGCGGCCCTCGCCGCCATGCTCCAGTCCTGCTCGGTCCTTGCCGTCGTGAACATCGATTCGGGCTTCACCGCGGGGGCATTTGCCGCGCGGATAGCGACCATGGTGGCGGGGTCATGACGAGGGGCTTCTACATCGGCAGGTTCCAGCCCTACCACAACGGGCACCAGACGGTGCTCGAGCAGGTCGCGGGATCGGTGGACGAGATCGTGATCGGCGTGGGGAGCGCCCAGCTCTCCCACGAGCTCGAAAACCCCTTCACCTCGGGCGAGCGGGTCCTCATGATCACCCGGTCCCTCGCCTCCGTCGGGAAGCCCATCTATGTCATCCCCATAGAGGACATCCAGCGGAACGCCCTCTGGGTCTCCCACGTGAAGTCCATGACCCCGCCCTTTGACTGCGTCTTCTCCAATAACCCCCTCGTGATGCGCCTCTTCGCAGAGTCCGGGAGCGCCGTCCACTGCCCGGATATGTACGAGCGGCAGACCCATTCAGGGACGGCGATCCGGAGGCGGATGCTCGCCGGCGAGCCGTGGGAGCACCTTGTACCCAAGGCCGTGATCGGGGTCATCCGGGAGATAGACGGGGTCGAACGCCTCCGGCAGATCGCCCGGAGCGACTGATCGTCCCCGGGTGCCGGCATGTTCAGGTTCCTGAAGGGGATTCGAGGGACCCGTGCACCATCTCCTGCCCGGGATATCGATGATCTCCCGGCATGGATTGACGGTGACGAGGAGAAGGTGAAGAGCGAGCTCGCCGCTCTTCTCGCCGACCACCGGCCGGGGGTCCTCGATGCCAAGGACCTGATGGAGGATGTGCTCGACGGCTTTGACACCACCTCCGCCCACGAGGCTCCCCATCCGAAGCTCGCGGGGGTGGCCGAACGGTCTCTTCCCCTCTTCCTGAAGGCGATGCGGATGAGCCTCTCGCGCGAGCTCCCCGGTGACCCTGAGGCCTTCTACGCCGCGGCCGGGGAGATCCTGAAGGGATGCCTCTCCGCCTTCCGGGGGCAGGGTCGGTACCTCTCCTCCCCGTTCCCCGAAGAGATGAAGGTGCTCAGGGACGGGGTGGATGCCATCGGGAGGGAGGTGAATGCCATGACCCCGGGGATCTCCAGGGCCCGGGACCGCCTCCGTGACCTCGGGATGCTCCGCGAATCCCTCGGGCGGTACCTGGAAGCGGGGAAACGGATGAGCCTCCTGGAGGACGGGATCCGGTCACTCGGGCAGGAGGAGGAAGAGGCACGCCGGTCCCTAGAGGCGGTGAACCGGGCCATCGCCGAACTTGAGCAGGGTGAGGAATTTCGCACGTACAGGGCAGATCTGTCCCGGATCCGGGATCTCGAGGTGGACCTGTCGGCGATGGGGCGTGAATACCATTCGGCGGCGGCGACGGCCCTTCACCTCATGAGGAAGGGGGAGAAGATCGCGTCACGGAACAAGGACCGCGAGGCCGGCCGGGTCCTCCGCGAGGCCGTCCTCCTCCTCGAGGCTGATCCCCCCGTTCCGGAGGAGACCGCGTCGAGGGTCCTTCCCCCTGCCCAGGGGGTGATGGCGGCGATGGTCGGGTCCGGCGATCTCGCCCTGAAAAACCGGGAGGAGATCGATCTCGTCGGGGTACCGGAGGGCTTCCTCCGGCGGATAACCGGGCTCTCGCAGAGGATTCGGGAGATTTCGGCGACCATTGCATCGATGCAGGAGGGAATCCTCACGCGGCCAGCCCCCCTGAGGAGCAGGGAACTGGCAAAGAACCGGGAGGCGCTCGGGAGGCTGATTTTCCAGGCCGCGGACAAACGGGAGCTGTCAGGGAGAGAGGTGGCGGATCTCGGGAGCCGGAGGGAACGTGCCCTCGAAGAGATCCGAGTGAGGTTCGAGGCCCTTTCCGGAGCCTCACTCAGTGGTCCGGAAACGGACAGGTCGTAAAAGGCTATCTAAAATCCTGCCCCGCGGGATCGTAGCACGGGATCAATCGCTCCCTTGGTTCCCTCTCACGAACCACAATCTTGTTTATCGCTGACCGCGAACCATAGGTGATGGCACAGGGGTCCCCCGTCGCATCTCCCGGCACCCGCAGGCATCTCTGGCTCCTCGTCCCTGCCCTCAGCTGGGGCGGGATCGCCGCCGGGCTCATCCTCCCCTTCTCACCGCCCTTCATCTCCCTGGGAGCGCTCGGCTGCGTCCTCGGCTCGCTCGCCATCGCGGCGATCGCCTTTTCGAGACCGAAGAAGGACATCGTCTCCCTCTGCACCCCGATCTTTGCGCTCCTCATCTTCGTGACGCCGCTGGAGAACCCCCCCGGGCTCCCCATGCAGCTCCTCTACGCGGTGACCCTGAGCGCCCTCGTGATACGGCTCGAGAAACGGTTTCCTCCGGGATGACGGAATGACCATGGGGTTTACGTATGGACAGGTTCCTTTCCGAGTACCTTGACCGGGTCAGGCCGGCCCTCTCGGCCCTCCCGAAGGATGCGGCCCACCAGATCGCCTTTGCCTTCCTCTCGTACAAGCTGGGGATCTACCATGATGCGGTCACCCGTTGTGACCAGGCATTGAAGATCCTCGAAGGGCACCCGATCCCCGTCCTCGCAACCGCGCTCCGGATCGTCCGGGATCGGGCCGATGCCCTCTCCCGGGCCCAGTACGACGCGAAGTTGCCGTTCCTCTTCACGAAGGCGGACCTCCCCTACGGGATCATCGATCCGAAGGAACCCGTGGCAGACCCCGAGCTCTTCCAGCTGACAGACGCCCTCGTCCTCCTCTATGCGGCGGCACTGATCGGGTCACCGGACGACGAACAGGCCCTTGAGGAGCAGGAGAAGTTCGTCCTCCAGCTGCTCGCGACGTACCGGAAGACCCTGAACAAGTGAGATCCTCCTTTTCCAAGGCTTCACGAGCAACGAGAAGAGCTGGAAAATCAGAGCGAGTCGAGGCTGATCTTCTCGAAGTCCTGGGTCGCCCGGGCGATTTCCGTGACCCCGAAGGCGGTCTGGACCGTGGTGATCTCGAGCTCGATGGCCACGTTGCAGACGTAATCCAGGATGTCCACCGAGAGCTCCTTCCTGTCCCGGGACTTGCGGATCTGGTCCAGGAGGTCCTTTTGCTTCTCGGGCGACTCCATGCGGAGCTTCGCAAGGCTGATCACGCACATGTAGATCCGCGTCAGGTTGCGGTCAGGCCCGGTGATCGTGTCAAAGAAGTTCTTGATCACCTGGGCCTGGTAGATCTCTGCTCCCATGCGTAACCGGAGGTTCGAGGGTCCGCTTTAAATAGTTGCTGGTTTTCCGGCCCTCTTAACAGCCTTCGGGTTCACCTGCGCGCCGAGACGATCTTGATGACATCCCGGTCTTTCAGCTGGTGGGTGTCCTTCACCCGCATCTTCGTGCGGGCATCCACGGCGTACAGGAACCCCTCGCCTATCTCGGTATGGACCCGGAACGCGAGGTCCCGGGGCGTCGAGCCCTTCGGGAGGAGGAAGGCGTCCGGGAGCACCCGCCCTTTCCCGTCGGTGTACTTGTGCTCGTCCTCTACGGGATAGACCACGATGAGCCCGAGGAGGGAAAAGATCGCGTGGTTCAGGGCCTCCTGGACCCCTGTCCCGCCGAACTTCTTCATGACCCCCGCGATCCGGCCGAGGCCCGCCTTCTGGGCCGGGTTGAGAGCCTCCGGTTTTATGACCGAAAAGGCAGGATCGCCAGGGAGGTACTTCACGATCCCCGCCGAGGCCGCATTCCTGAGGGCAAGCTCCCCGGCACTGGTCGCGAAATGGACCCCCTTGCCCCTCAGGCCCTCGACCAGGGTGTCTGCTGCCTCGTCCACCCGGTTCCCGACAAGCATCATCGGCTTTGCCATGGCAAGGAGCCCCCTGCAGAACCGGGCCAGCTCCGGTTCTCCTGCCTTCGTGAGATCGATCCCGGCCTCGAGCTCCACCGCTCTCACCTGCTCGAGGGTGATGCCCAGGCCCGCGATGAGCTCGGCGATGGCGATGACGATGGAGGAGGACTTTGCCTGTGACTGCCGCTGGATCTTGCTCCAGTGCTTCTCGAGGATCCCGTAGAGCCACATCGACATCTCGTACTCGAGGAACTCGATGTCGTCGGCCGGGTTATGGGAGCCCGCCCCGACGGGGTTCCCCTCCGCGTCCGTCGAGCCGCTCGCGTCCAGGATGTGGAGGATGGCATCGGCCTGCCTGAGATGGTCCAGGAACTGGTTCCCGAGGCCGCGCCCCTTATGTGCCTCGGGGACGAGGCCGGCGACGTCGATGAGGCCGATGGGGATGAACCTGACGCCGTCCTTGCAGACCCCGCAGCTCGTCCCGAGATCCCGGCAGACACAGGGAGATCGGACGTAGGCGACCCCATGGTTCGCATCGATGGTGGTGAAGGGGTAGTTCGCGATCTCCACGTTCGCGAGGGTCGCTGCCTTGAAGAAGGTCGATTTTCCGCAGTTGGGTTTTCCGGCGAGGGCAAGGGTGATCATGGGGTTTTAACCTCCCAGGTGGCGGCCTTGAAGAAAGTTGATTTTCCGCAGTTGGGTTTTCCAGCAAGTGCCAGGGTGATCATACGGTTCTTCCTCCTCCCTCAGATATCAGCGTGGTAAGAGCAATCCCTTTTAATGGTGCGGACGCTCGAATTAGGTACCATGAGTTACACGAGAAGGGATATTTATTATTTTGATCGGCCCGGCGGGGAGAACACCCGGGATGCCGCCCGGATGGCCGTGGAGCGGGCGAAGGTCCTCGGGATCCGGCGGATCGTCGTCGCGAGCACCGGCGGGTCCACGGCCCTTGCCTTCCTCGAGGCCGTGAAGGGCACCGGGATCGAGCTTGTTGTCGTGACCCACGTGGTCGGGTTCGCGAAGCCGGGGGTCTGGGAGTTCTCGGAGGAGGCAGCCGGGACCCTCCGGGCGGCGGGGGCGCAGATCGTCACCGGCACCCATGCCCTCTCCGGCCTGGAACGCGCCCTCTCCCGTTCCCAGCGGGTGGGGGGCGGGTCGCGGACCGAGGCCATCGCCGAGGCGCTCAGGCGGACCGTGGCGGTCGGCCTGAAGGTGGCCGTGGAGTGCTGCCTCATCGCCGCGGACCAGGGGGTCATACCCGTCGACCAGGAGGTCGTCGCCGCGGGGGGTACCGTGAGCGGGGCCGACACCGTCTGCGTCATCCGCCCGGCCCACACCGCCTCCTTCTTCGACCTCCAGGTCCGCGAGATCGTGGCCATGCCCAGGGCCAGGTAACGCATGGTCCTCCTCGATGCCCTGAGAGAGGCCTTCGCCCGGGTCCTGGACACACCGGCTCTCTGGATCACCGGCCTCTTCATGGGGTCCCTCTTTGCCCTCGATCTCCTCCTCCAGGCCGGCGTGAACGCCATCATCGGGGCCCGGATTGGGTTTCTCGGGCTGTGCGCCCTCCCCTTCTTCCTGGGGGGATCCTACGGGGCGATCCGCGGCGGGGATCCGGGCATCCGCGGGTACCTCCGCGCCGGAGCCAGGTACTACTTCAGGATCCTCCTCGCCGGTGCCGTGATCGTCGCCGTGGCCTTCATCACAGTCTTCCTGGTTCTCATCCCCGCAACCGTCCTCGCCGGAGC
>DATKKN010000128.1:0-6362 GCA_035542895.1 Methanomicrobiales archaeon
GGGATTCGGTGAAGCTCTTCGGGAAGGGAAATGTCTATTCCAACGTCATCTTCGGCCTCGGAGAAACCGACGAGGAACTGGAGAGATGCATCGAGGACCTCACTTCTTCGGGGGTTATCCCTGTCCTCCGGCCCCTGAACCCTTCGGCCGAGCTTGCGTCGGTCCCCCGGCCAACGGCGGAACGGATCCTCAGGCTCTGCGGGATCCTGGAAAAGGCACTCCGCCGGCATGGCCTGGACACGAGGAAGGCGCGGACGATGTGCACGGCATGCACCGGGTGTGACCTGGTCCCCGGGAGGGATACATGATGGGCGAGGAGGTTCTCGCGAGGGCCATCAGGACCTCGGCCGATCGGTTCTACACCGTACCCGGACATCCGGTCACCGGCCTTGCGAGGGAGCTCGCGGCAGAGCTCGTGGTGAACGAAAAGGTGGCCCTCGAGTACGCCCTCGGTGAGTCCCTCCTGGGCAGGAGGGCCGCCGTGGTGGTGAAGAACGTGGGGTTGAACGCCTGCGCAGATCCCCTCGTCAATGCCACCACCCAGGGGCTCCGGGCCGGGGTGGTTGTGGTAGCCGGGGACGACCTGGAGGCGCAGGGTTCCCAGAACGTCCAGGACTCGCGGTACTATGGTGAGCTTGCCCAGGTGCCGGTCCTCGAGCCAGGAATGATGACCTGCGCAGCTGCGGTTGAGGAGGCATTCCGGGCATCGGAGATGTTCTCGCGGGTCGCCATCCTCCGGGTCACCACCCCTCTTCTCGAAGGTGAGTGTGAATTGGATCGGGTCGACCGGAGGAATGGGACCGGTTCCCTCGCGGATTCCGACCTGACGATGCGGGGCAGGACCATGGCTGCGGACCGGGGAACGCGGGAGCTCTTCCGGTGGTCGAAACAGAATGCCCTGAACCGTCCGGGGAAGGGAAAGGGGGGCTCAGTGGGCGCGGCAACCGGGGCGGGGAAAGGGCGGGTAGTTACGGTTTACCCGCCCCCTGCGGATGCCGAGAACCTCACGGGTTTCTCCGAACTGGGACGGCCCTTTCTCCGGGAGCACCGGTTCCTTGAACCACCTCCCGATCCAGGGGAGCCGGAGCGGTTCTCCTCCCGCGGGTTTGCCCGCAGCTTCTGCCCGCGGTGCCCCTTCAGGAAGGTGATCGCAACCCTCGCGGAGAAAGGGCTCCAGGCAATCTGTGACATGGGATGTTCGGTCCTTGCCATGAACCCGCCCTACCGGGTCGGGCTCGCGGCCTATGGCCTCGGTTCGTCCATCGCGGTGGCCGCGAGGTCGACCGGAGTGGCCCTCTGCGGGGATTATGCCCTCCTCCACTCAGGGCTGAACGCCCTGGTGGACGTCTACGAGAGGCGCCTCCCGCTCCTCTGTATCGTTCTTGCGAACAAACGGCTCGGGATGACCGGCGGCCAGCCGGGGTACGACCCGGTTCCCTACCTCTCGTGGGCGCATCCGGTGGTCATTCCCGCAGATCACCCGGATCTGCCCCTCCTGCTCAGGAAGGGAGGAGAGCCAAGGACCGTGGTGGTCGAAGGAACCTGCCCCGAGGGGGAATCATATGAGCGCGTGGCATGTTGAGATCTGTGACGTAACGCTCCGGGACGGCGAGCAGACGCCGGGCGTCTCATTCACCCGGGAAGAGAAGATGAACATCGCCCAGGTCCTCGATACTGTCGGGGTCGAGGTCATCGAGGCCGGCTTTCCCATCACTTCCTCGTATGAGAAGCAATGTGTTAAGGCCATCTCGGACCAGGGGCTGAAGGCCCGTATCTGCTGCCTGGCCCGGGCGAGGAAGGAGGACGTGGACGCGGCCATCGATTGCGGGGTGGACATGGTCTCCATCTTCATCGCGACCTCAGACCTCCACATCCGCACCAAGTACCGGAAACCCAGGGACCAGGTCCTCGCCGGCGCCCTTGCCATGGTCGAGTACGCCCACGAGCATGGCCTCCAGGTGAGGTTCGCCGCCGAGGATGCGTCCAGGACCGATCCGGCCTTCCTGAAGGAGGTCTTCACGAAGGGGGCGGACCATGGGGCAGACCTCCTCTCCTTTGCCGACACCGTCGGGTTCCTCACCCCGCTCCAGGTGCGGGCCATCGTCTCCGAGATGGTCACCTGGACGAAGAAGCCGATCTGCATCCACTGCCACAATGACCTGGGCTGCGCCTCGGCAAACACCATCACCGCGGCCGAGGCAGGGGCCTTCCAGCTCCACACCACGGTGAACGGCATCGGCGAGCGTGCGGGGAACGCGGCCCTCGAGGAGGTCCTCGTCGCCTGCCGGCTGAAGGGCGGGGTGGAGCGGTACGACCTGACCCCGGTGAAGCGCCTCTCCCAGCTCGTGGAGGCCTACTCGCGGATCCCGGTGTGCAGGACAAAGGCGGTCGTCGGCGAGAACGCATTTGCCCACGAGAGCGGCATCCATATCGCGGCCATCCTCGAGGACCCCCTCACCTACGAGTTCGTGCCCCCCGAGCTCGTGGGCAGGGAGCGGAGGTTCATCCTCGGGAAACACTCCGGTCGCCACGCCCTGGAGCACGAGGTCACGAGACTCGGCTACAACCTGACCGAAACGCAGCTCTGCACCGTGCTCGACAGGGTGAAGGTGTACAGCGAGCACAAGTGCACCATAACCGACGAGATCCTTCTCGAGCTCGTCAAGAACGTGCAGACGGGGCCATCCTGATGGCTACCCTTTCCGAACGCATCCTGGGAGGCCCTGCCGGCACCTACGTGGACGCCCTTGTGGACCGGGCATTCGCCCATGACGGGACCGGGGTGCTCACCCGGGAGGCCTTCTGCGAGATGGGCTGCGACGCGGTGAAAAACCCGGAGAGGACGTACATCTTCTTCGACCATATCGCGCCCGCGAACAATACGACCACCGCCACCCTCCAGGCCGAGCTCCGTTCGTTTGCCCGGGCAAAGGGGCTGAACTTCTCAGACGTGGGTAGGGGAATATGCCACCAGCTCCTGGCAGAGGGGGTCGTGCTCCCCGGCGAGGTGGTGGTGGGGGCCGACTCCCATACCTGCACCCTCGGGGCCTTCGGCGCCTTTGCCACCGGCGTCGGGGCGACGGACATGGCCGCGATCTGGGCCTCCGGCGGGACCTGGTTCCGGGTCCCCGAGACCATCGCCATCCGGCTCGCCGGGGAGTTTGCCGGCGCCGCCGAGGCAAAGGACCTGGCCCTCGCCTATGTCCGTGACCTCGGGATGGACGGGGCGAACTACCGGGCCCTCGAGTTCATCGGTGAAGGGGTCAGGGGAATCCCTATGGCCGGGAGGCTCACCTGCTCGAACATGGCGGTGGAGGCGGGGGCAAAGGCAGGGCTCTTCTACGCCGACAGCGAAACAGTCGGGTACCTCGCGGGGTTCAACCTAGCTGCCGAGCCCCAGGTACCCGAGAGGTGCACCTATGCAAAGGAGCTGTCCATCGATCTCGCGGACCTGCCGCCACTCATCGCGAGCCATCACCGTGTAGACCGGGTGCAGGAGGTCGCCGCCCTTGAAGGAACGCACCTCGACGAGGTCTTCGTCGGCACCTGCACGAACGGAAGGCTCGCGGACCTGGAACGACTCGCCCGCATACTCAAGGGGAAGGAGGTAAAGGTCAGGACTATTGTCGTCCCGGCATCGCAGCGAACCCTCACCGAGGCGACCCGGAAGGGGATCGTGGAGATCCTGCTTTCCGCCGGGTGCATAGTCGGGATCCCGGGGTGCGGCCCCTGCCTCGGGGCCCACATGGGGGTCATCGGCGAGGGAGAGGTCTGCCTCTCGACGGCAAACCGGAACTTCACGAACCGGATGGGGGTCGGCGGGGACATTCTCCTCTCCTCGGTTGCCACGGCGGGAGTCTCTGCCCTCCGCGGCGAGGTCACGGTACCGGAGGCGGCGGATGTACGGTGAGGGAAGGGCGGTCTGCGTCGGCAGGGACATGGATACCGACCGGATCATCGCCGGCCGCTATCTCCGCACCAGGGACCGGAACCTCTGGGCGGCCCATGTCTTCGAGGACCTGGACCCCGGCCTTGCCGGGCGACTCAGGGGCACGGTGGTCATTGCCGGATCGAACATGGGCTGCGGGTCCTCCCGCGAGCAGGCGGCCATCGCCCTGAAGGCAGCCGGAGTGGCGGGCGTTATCGCCCCGAGCTTTGCGAGGATTTTCTTCCGGAATGCCATCAACATCGGCCTCCCGCTGGTGGAATGCCAGCTCTCATGCCGGGAGGGGGCATGGGTCAGGTTCAACCTCGAGGAGGGGTGGGCCGAAGTTGACGGGGAGCGTTGCACCGCGCGGCCCCTCTCTCCGAGGATGCTCGATATCATCAGGGCAGGGGGCCTCGTCCCGTACTGGAGGAACCGCAGGTGATCTTTCCGGACCACTGCAAGAACGTCGGGATGGTAACCGGGAAACCCTGCGGGGACCAGGTCTACTTCCTCACCCGGTACATCATTCGCGAAGGGCCAGGCGGATACGAGATCCTCGAGGTCATTCAGCAGCCGGAAAGCAAGGGTATGATGCGCGGGGTTGCCTCCCTTCGGACCATGGTGGAAGGGAGCGACGTCGCCATGTATCCCTCGCCGGTAAACCTGCATGACAGGACAAACCTCATCTCCCTGGCCGCCGCCACGGGGCGCCGCTGCACGATCTTCCGCGGCCTCGACGAGCACACCACCTTTGTCTGCGACCCGGACCCTTCTGCCCTCCTCACCATCCATGTCTACGACGTGGTGCCGCCGCCCAGGCCCCATCTCTCGGCCACCATCCGTGACCTGGAAAAAGATGGATTATTCGGTGACCTGTCGATCGCCTTCGCCCACCATATAAGGGATATCCGGGACATCCATGCGGATGTGTACCCCTGCCGGGCCGCCGGTTTTTCCCATACCCTCGATTCCGATCCCGTCGGGGAAGGAGAGAGGGTGGCCGGTTGTATGACCGGTGCCCAGATTCTTCGGGAATGCGGCGGGAGGGATGTGGTACTGGAGGAGATCTGCCCCCTCGAAGCCGTCCGGGAGGAACCGTTCATAGCACGCTGCTGCCGGGGCGAGCGGGAGGGGGTCAGGGTCTGGAAAAGGAGGTTCGGCGGGGTTGTCCACTGGGGGGCGACCCCCTGGACCATCGCGGGAACGGTGAAGAAGGTGGCGCAGGGATGGAGAGTACATGCCACGGATAGCAGTCGCTGAGGGGGATGGCATAGGGAAGGAGGTGGTACCTGTTGCGGTCCGCGTCATTTCCACCGTGCGGCCCGACCTCGAGTTCTTCCCCGTTGAGGTGGGATACGGGCGGTGGGAGAGGACCGGGGAGGCGATAACCATGGAGGACATCCGGGCCCTCAAAGAGGCGGATGCCATCCTTTTCGGCGCGGTGACCACTCCTCCCGACCCGGATTACCGGAGCGTCGTGGTCCGGATGAGGAAGGCACTCGACCTCTATGCAAACGTGAGGCCGGTGAAGGGTGGCGAGGCCGATCTCGTGATCGTCCGGGAGAATACCGAGGGCCTCTACGCCGGTATCGAGCAGATCGCCCCCGACCGGGCCACGTCCCTCCGGGTCATCACCCGGAGCGGGAGTGAGCGTATCGCCCGCTTCGCCTGCGACCTCGCGAGGGAGCGGAGGCACCTGACCGTCGGCCACAAGGCCAATGTCCTCAAGGCAGACACGCTCTTCCGTGATGTCTGCCTCGGTGTCGCGAAGGAGACCGGCGTCCCGGTCCGCGAAAAGTTCATCGACGCCCTCTGCCTCGACGTCCTCATGCACCCCCGGGACTACGACGTCATCGTGACCGAGAACATGTTCGGGGACATCCTCTCAGACGTCGCAGCGTATCTCGTCGGGGGCCTGGGCATGCTCCCCTCGGGGAATATCGGGGACGGCCACGCCCTCTTTGAACCGGTCCACGGGAGCGCCCCGAAGCATGCCGGGAAGGACACCGCGAACCCGGTTGCAGCCGTGAGGAGCGCCGCCATGCTCCTCGACTACCTTGGCGACCGCGAATCCGCGGCCAGGATCGAGAAGGCCATCGGGCGGGTGCTCGCCTCGGGGGTAAAGACCCGGGACCTGGGGGGCTCGGCAGGGACGAGGGAGATGGGGGATGCCATCACCGGGGCCTTAAGGCAATGACCTCACCTGTCGCCACGGGGGATGGAGGATGAAACCCGCGCTATCGATCGCCCTCGTGCCGGTCGGGGATGTTGACCGCGAGATCCTTACATGGCTGCAGGAAGATCTGCCCGGCATCTTTGCCGCGGAGGTGGAGCTCTGCCCATCAAAACCACTCGGGAAGCAGCACTTCGTCAGGGACCGCGGCCAGTATCTTGCCGACGGGCTCCTCGGGGATTTCGCCTCCATGGTGCAGGC
>DATKKN010000129.1:0-8412 GCA_035542895.1 Methanomicrobiales archaeon
GCCATACCTTGTATCCTATTTATAGCACGAGGGACAAAAAGCATAGAGATGAGTGATGGACCGATACTCGTAACCTGCGGGCTCCCGTACACGAACGGCCCATGCCACCTCGGCCACCTGCGGACCTATGTCCCGGCCGACTTCTACGTCCGGTTCCTCCGCCGGAGAGGAGAGGAGGTGGTCTTTGTCTGCGGCTCTGACAACCACGGCACCCCCATCGTGGTCATGGCCGAGGACCAGGGGGTGACCCCACGGGATCTCTCCAACCGGTACCACGAGCACTTCGCCCACATCTTCCAGAGGATGGGCATCCGCTTCGACCACTTCGGGATGACTGACGGGGACACGAACCACCGCAGGACCAGGTCCATCGTGAATGACCTGAAGGAGAATGGCTATATCTATTCGAAGGTGGTCGAGCAGAGCTACTGCCCGAAGTGCAAACGCTTCCTCCCCGACAGATATGTCGAGGGGATCTGTCCCTACTGCGACACCCCGGCCCGCGGGGACGAGTGCGACCAGGGCTGCGGGAGGCACCTCGAGCCCGGCGAGATCAAAAAGCCCCGGTGCCTGGTGTGCGGGACCGACGCCGAGCTCAGGGAGCAGGAGCATTTCTTCTTCCGGCTCTCGGAGTTCGGGCAGTTTCTCGAGACCTACCTCCCCGGCCTCCGGGGCACCTCGAATGCCCGGAACTATGCCCTCGGCTGGGTGAAGGAGGGCCTCCGGGACTGGAACATCACCCGGACCCTCGACTGGGGGGTGAAGTTTCCCGGGCACGACGAGCTCGTGGTCTACGTCTGGGTTGACGCCCCCATCGGGTACATCTCCTTCACCGAGGAATGGGCGCGTTCAAAGGGCCTGGACTGGAAACGGTACTGGTGCGGGAAGAATAAGGTCACCCACTTCATAGGGAGCGACATCATCTACCACCACTGCATCTTCTGGCCCGCCCTCCTTACGGGTGCCGGTTATTCCGCGCCCTATGCCGTCGTCGCGTCCGGGATGGTGAAGATCGACGACCAGAAGTTCTCCAAGTCCCGGGGCTACGTCGTCTGGACCGGGGAGGACTACCTTGACAAGGGTCTCCCCGCCGACTACCTGAGGTACTACCTCCTCTCGTACACGAACCATACG
Source organism: Methanomicrobiales archaeon (assembly GCA_035542895.1). GTDB lineage: Archaea > Halobacteriota > Methanomicrobia > Methanomicrobiales > JACTUA01 > JACTUA01. The sequence continues at coordinate 1,135 of DATKKN010000129.1, forward strand.
AAGGAGCTGAACTTCTCCTGGCAGGTCTTCTCCGAGCGGGTGAACAACGAGCTCGTCTCCACCCTCGGGAACTTCATATACCGGAGCCTCTTCTTCGCCCACAAGTTCTTCGGGAAGGTGCCCGACGGGCCGGTGGGGGCTGCGACCGGGGAGGCGATCGAACGATGCGTCGGGGACATGGACCGTGCGGTCCGGGAGTTCGAGTTCAAGGGAGCCACCGACGCCCTCATGGCCCTCGCCGCTTACGGGAACACCTACATCCAGAACCAGGCCCCCTGGAAGCTTATCAAGACCGATCCCGAAGCCGCCGGGAGGGTGGTGAAGGACTGCCTCCAGGTGGTCCATGCCCTCGCCCTTCTCATGGAGCCGGTCCTCCCCGACGCAGCGTCGAGGGTATGGCGGATGCTCGGGAACGTGGACACGGTGGAGAACCACCCCATCTCCGATGCCACCCTCCAGCTCCCCTCCGCCCCCCTCCCGGAGCCATCCCCCCTCTTCGAAAAACTCGAGGAGGGCCGGATCCGGGATCTCGAAGCGGTCCTCGTAAAGCGTGTCGAGCAGGCAAAACAGGCGGCGAGGGAGAAGGACCTCATCTCCATCGAGGAGTTCTCCCGCATGGACCTCCGGGTGGGAAGGGTTCTCTCGGCGGAGCCGGTGAAGGGCTCGAAAAAGCTCCTCAGGCTCATGGTGGATATCGGGGAGGCGAAGCCCCGGCTCGTGGTGGCCGGGATGGCGGAATTCTACGGGCCCGAGGAGATGGATGGCCTCTCGGTTATCCTCGTTACGAACATGAAGCCCGCAAAGATCTTCGGGATCGAGAGCCAGGGCATGGTGCTTGCGGCCGGGGAGCAGGCGAGCCTGCTGGTTCCCCTGAAGGACGTCCCGCCGGGCACGAAGATCCGGTGACCTGGGGTCGAGGCGGTGCGTTTCCCCGCCCTCCCCGCATGATTTTTCCCAGGGCCTGGAGACGAGGGGCAGTCATGGGCCGGTTGCGATCCGGCTCCCGGGTGATTATCCCTCGACGACCTTCTTCAGGCCTTCGAGCACCACCTTCCAGTTCGCCTCTGCATGGATTCTCTCGTTCTCGGTCAGGTTGTTGTCCTGGGTAACCGTGACGAGGGTGCCACCCTGATCCGGGATCAGGTCGTACCGGACAATCCTGTAATTCTCCGGAATGTCGGCGAGGCCGGACATGCTGCTCCAGTACGTGGTCTCGAGCAGTTTTCCGGGTTCTGCCCGGAGAACCACTCCCTTGTCCTCGTAGGATTTCCCTTCGTAGATGCCGCGGTAACTGATCGTGCTCCCTTCTTTCCATTCTGATTCCGCCTCGGTCCCGAACAGGTACTGCCGGATGATCTCCTGGTCGGTGAGGGCCTGCCACACCCTCGCCGGAGTGGCCCTGATGAAGACCGACTGCCTGGCAACGAGGCCGGTCATGGCCGTGAGGTGAGCCGGGTACTCGGGACGTCGGAGGTCCTGATGCTCCTCGACGAATACCGGAGGTGGCTGCTATCGCAGAAGGGCTTGTTGAAGGAATGGCCGCACCGGCAGAGGGTCTGCCTGTTCCTGATCTCGTACTGCTCTCCTTCTGCGGAAATGACCGGGATGCCCCCCCTCACCCAGACGGGACCGTGGAGCCCCTCCTGCGGGTACTCGACGAGGCCGATGGAGGGCTCGTGCTGTGGTTCGATGGGGGTCCTCGATTCCTTGTTCCAGACGACGAGCCGGCCTGAGGGACAATTCCCCGCCTCCTGGATGGCGATCTCCCGCGCCTCCCGGTTCCCGGACTCCAGGGTCAGTTTCCAGATACCACCCGCCCTCTCGCAGAACTTGGCGATGGCACAAAGGATCTCGGCGTCGGTGAGCACCAGGTCGGGACCGATGTATTCCTTTGCCTGCTCCAGGTACGGCTCCCGGCCGGCATGCTCGGTCCCGATGAAGTGGATCTCCTCGTGGAAATGGTCGCAGAAGGGAAGGGTCCTCGACCGCCCGCACCTGCAGAGGATGTAGGGATGTTCAACCCGGTATTTTTCCTCTTCCTTCCAGGTTTCTGAAAACCCGGCGTCGTCCAGGGTGATCCTCTGAACCGAAAGGGGTATCCCCCCGTGGACCCGGTAGGGACCGTTTTTACAGACCTCGATCCGTTTCCCTGGCGGCGGGGCGCCGCTTCCCTGACCGTCCTTCTCGCCTGGCATCGTTCTTCTCCTCCCGGAATTTTCCTCAATACCGGAACACGTTGGATACAGCACCCCGTTGACACACGGATACATAAGGCTTTCCGGGAAGGGAGGGAAAAGGAAAAAGCGGGCCTGGGGGGATTCGAACCCCCGACATCCGGGTTAGAAGCCCGGCGCTCTGTCCTGGCTAAGCCACAAGCCCTCAGCCGGGATAGTGCGCCTTCATGGGTATTGAAGCCTCGGAAAAGTCCCGGGTCCCGAGGGAGCCGGGGCTGTCCAGGGGGGGAGGGGCCCCTCTGGGTATGGAAGGAGAAGGCCCAGGCGATGGCTCAGCGGGCGTGGTAGCAGGTAATCTTGCTCACGTCGACAAGGATGGGCCGGCCCAGCCCCCGGCTCTCCACCTGCTTCACCACCGAGGTCCCGCAGAACCGGACCTGCAGCCGGGCGGCCGTCCGCTCCCGTTCCTCGTAGTATATCTGGGGGCTTATCTCGATAGAATGCTTCATGGAGATGGCGACTGAGTTCACCTCGACCATGATCCCGCTGTCCCCCGGACCGAGGTCCTGGCAGTCCAGGGGGGTCAGGAAGATGTGGTCGCCGGCCTTCACGCCGGTAAGGGTGATGACGTTATGGGCCGAGGTGAGCTCAACCGTCCTCGGCCTCCCCCGCTTCAGCTCCTCGATGATGGCGGGAGAGATACCGGTCAGCGCTGCATAGGACATGGTATCACCCGTACATGGGAAGCTGCTCCTTCTTCGCCTTTGTCTCGGTGGTCTGGACCTCTTCGGCGATCCGGTGCATGGCAGCCTCGATCTCCTCGGCCTGCTCCACGAGGGGACCGACGTCGAGGTTCAGGTCATACATCTTGTTGAGGACCTGGATGGTCGCCGCAGAGGACCGGGGATCGGGGTTATTTACCGTCTCGCCGAGCAGCCCGAGCCCCGGGATGTCCCGGATCTTGCACTCGGTCAGGATGGACCCCGCGATCCCGGTGATGGAGCCGATGGGGAGGATGATGGTGCTGTCCCTGATCCGCTGGACCGCATCAGGATTCGTTGCAACCCCGAAGACCCTCTTCTCGGGCTCGTTCGTGACGATCCCGGCGATGGTAAGGACCTCCTTCGGCTTGAACCGGGAAAACCAGTCCAGGAGCCCGGTCGCCATCTCATAGCAGATCATGGGGTGGATGGGAATATCCCCCACGACAACCGCGATACTGTTCTTCTCATGGATTCGAACCGGCACACTGATGACCCCGTCCTTCATCATGGCAAGGGGCGGGAAGTACTTGGAGGTGACCGACCCGATCTGGGGAAACTCGAGCTGGTCCACGAGGTACTGGAGGGCGATGGACCCCACGAGCCCGCTGCCCGGGAACCCGATGAATACCGTCTTTGTATCCTCATTCAGGGGCTTTGATATGATACGAATGTCATCCACGATTTTGTAGATGGGATCGTTTTTGAACTCTCCCCATAATTTGGATTGCATGACCTTATCGTCCACAGTGCATCACAGCATCTTAACATAGTGGAACCCCCTTAAAAAATATTATGCAGGAGTTCCAGGTAAAGCGGGGCCACACGAAGGACCTCGCGGGGGAGGTGGAGAAGGCCTTTGCCGACTGCTTCGGCGTCCGGCCGGAGAAGGGGGAGGGGGGCTACGTCGTCTCATCAGGGGCTCTCTCGAAGATGGTCGTGCGGATCGGGGAGGGCGGGAAGTCGGTCAGTGTGGATACCGTTTCGAGGAAGGACGCGGACGAGGCGACCATCCTCGACACGAACCGCAGGTTCAGGAGGTTCCTCGACCAGGTCACGGGCTTCACCTCGAAGGAGCGGGTGAAGCGGGCGAAGAAGGCGGTGGAAAACGAGGAATAGGGGAACCTACCCGATGACGATCGCCGGCTTGTAGGGCAGGGCGGCCCTTGCCTTCGCGTGGCCCGAGTCCTCTGATCTGAGGACCGTCACCGCGACATGGAACTCCCGCTCGAAGAAGTCCTTTGCAGCACCAAAGACCGCAAGTTCGTCGACGGCATGGGTGAGCAGCCCCTCCACCTGGTCGGGAGGGAGCCTGTGGACGAGGGCGGTGATCTGCTTCATCGCATCTGCGGCCTCTTTCCCCCGCCTGCGCATCTCCGGGTCCTTCATGATCTCCCTGACCACCTCCCGCTTCTCGGGAGCGGCCGCGATGGTCGCAAAGACCGACCGCTTCCATTCGGGAGCGACGAGGATCTGGATCTCCTTCGGGGTGACGGGGAGGATCTTCGTGATGGACTCGATGTCCTCGACGGTCCGCGCCAGGAGCTCCTCGGAGAGCTCGGCATCCTTCCGGACCTTGGTCTCGTCGGGCACGGGCCACGGGGCAAAGGCGACCGGCCCCTTCCCGCCGACAATTTCCCAGAGCGCCTCGCAGGTGTAGGGGATAAAGGGCGCGAGCAGGCGCACCCATGCCGAGGAAAGGGCCTTCACCGCCGGGCCTGGTTCCGCTTCCTCTCCTGTACGCTTCCTGTACCACTTCAGGTCCGCCTCCATCCCGTAGAAGCACTCCTGGAGGGCCTGGCGTGTCTGGAAGAGCTCGAGGGCCTTCGTGGTGCGTGCGATCCTCCCCTGGAGCCGGCTTTCGAGCCAGGTGTCGAGGATCCCGCCCCCGGCCGCCGGGACCCTCCTGGCCGCGTTCTCCCGTATGGTCCCCCAGAACCGCTCGATCTGCCTCTTCACCGAGAGGACGAGCTCGTTTCTCCAGTCGAAGTCCTGCCAGGGTTCGGCGCTCCCGGTCAGGAACATGCGGACGGTGTCGGCACCGAACTCCTCTATGGCATCCTCGAGGAGGAAGACGTTCCCCTTCGAGGAGGACATCTTCGCCCCGGAGAGGAGCCCCATCCCGAAGACCACCATCCCCTTCGGCTGGAGCTCCGGGGGAAGGAGGGCGCGGTGGTGGAAGAGCTGGAAGGTCAGGTGGTTCGAGATCAGGTCCTTTGCCGAGAACCGGAAATCGTACGGGTACCAGTAGAGGAGCTCCTTCCGGATGGGGTCGAGGACATCCTCTGGGAGGGTGGAGGGGCTCCCCTTCCCGAGGAGGAGGTAGTCGAAGACCTCGGGTGTGAGCTTCTCGGCGGGGAGCTTCTTCATGTGGTGGGCGATGGTGTAGTACGCCATGTAGATGGTGGAGTCGGAGAGGGGCTCGACGATCCAGTTCCGGTCCCAGGGGAGTTTCGTCCCGAGCCCGACGCGGCGGGTGCATGCCCAGTCCTTCAGCCAGTCCACCGTCCGCTCGAACTCGGCCCGGGTCTCCGGCGGGACGAGGGCCATCTCCGCGAGCTGGTCATGGACCTCCGCCTTCCAGGCCGGGTCGCTGTAGTTGAGGAACCACTGGTCATGGAGGATCCTGACCATGACCCGGCCGCCGCAGCGGCAGACAACGGGGCGGGTGTCGAAGTCGTACATGACCGCCGATCCGAACTCGGCGAGCATCCGCCCCGATACCTCGTCCCGCGCCTCGCGCACGCTCTTTCCACCGAACTCGGGCTTCATCTTCCCCTGGGCGAATTCAGCGCTGTAGATCTCCTGGGTGATGGACTCGAGCTTCGGGTCCTTCTGATCGCGGATCCCTGCCTTCTCGACGGCTTCCTTGGCCGGGCACTCCCCGGCACCCTGGAGGGTAAGGAGGCTCTTTGGCATGATGCCTGTGTAGAGTCCCTTCCCCTGGAGATCGCGAAGGGCGATGTAGTCGTACGGGGCATGGGCCGGGACCGACATGACCATGCCGCTCGCCATCTCGGGATCGACGAAAGAAGCGGGGAGGATCGGGATCTCCCCTGAGAGCGGGTGGGATGCCTTCTTCCCCACGAGATCCTTCCCCGGGATCTCACCCGTTATCCTGACGTCGTGATCCTGGAGCTTCAGCTTCTCGGCGGCCTCTCGCGAGACGATCCAGGGCTTCCCGTCCACCTCGGCGCGGACGTAGGTGACCTCCGGGTTCACCCAGAGGTTCGTGACGCCGTAGACGGTCTCGGGGCGGAGGGTTGCCGTCGGAATGAAGGCGTCCCCGAACCGGAACATGACGAGCACGAACCTGACGATCTCGCTCCTGTCTCCCTCGAGAAGGTCATGGTCGCCGACGGGATTGTCGCACTGGGGGCAATATTTGACGGGATGGACCCCTTTCACGACGTGCCCCTGCTCATGGAGGTGGTTATACTGCCACTCGATGAACCTGCTGTACTGGGGGTCGACGGTGATGAACCTCCTTCTCCAGTCGATGGAGAGGCCGAGGCTCCGCATGATCCGCTCGTACTCCCCCGCGAAGTAGCGGACGATGACCATGGGGTCGGTGAAGGTATCGAGGACCTCCTGCGGGACCCCGTAAAGGTCGCGGTAGAGCCAGACGGTCTTTTCGTCCTGCTTCGCGATCCTTTTTGAGATCCCGATGACCGGGGTTCCCGTCACATGGAAGCCCATCGGGAAGAGGACCTGCCTCCCCCGCATCCGCCAGAAGCGTGCCACGATGTCCGGAACCGTGTACGTCCGCCCGTGCCCGACGTGCATCGCACCGCTCGGGTACGGGAAGGCCACGTTGATGTAAAACTTCTCCTTCCCCGAGGGATTCGATTCGAACTCGGCCGACCACCGGTCCCGGTACTTCTCCTCGAGTTCGTGGAGATCGACGGCATCCGCCATTTCCCGCTCCTCCTCCGCTATACCGGCTTGACCCGGATGCTCTCCTTGTTGTTCAGCCGGCGCATCATCTCCTGGGCGATGGTCGAGTTCCGGGCGAGCCGGATCTCGCCGTCCTCCCCCACGGTCGCCGTGAACAGGTATTCCTTACCGGCGAAGAGGTCCACGATCTTCCCCCGGTGCTCGGTCGCGATGATGGAGAGCTGCTTCCGGTCGGTGCGGATCCGGAACCCGCCCTCGAGCTGCACCTCCTCCTCTGCGGCGGGCTTCTCGAGCTCGCTCCGGGGCCTGATGTCTATGCCGACCGAGAGCTTGTTCACGATCCCGGAGACATTCTTCCCGCCCTTCCCGATGGCGGCGGGGACGTCCTTGTCCTCGATGTACACGACGGCCTTGTTGTCGCTGATCATGTGGACGTCCACGTAGCC
>DATKKN010000130.1:0-4043 GCA_035542895.1 Methanomicrobiales archaeon
GGGTGGAGATCGCCGGGTGCTTCACCGTGAGAAAGCCGGGCGGCCGGTCCATCGCCCTGATCCACGGCCACGAGGCGGGCATTGTCGAGGAGCTCGCGGGGGCCGGGATCTTTGACGCCGTGGTGCACGGCCATTCCCACCGGCCATCCATCACGATGGTGGGGAGAACTCTCGTCGTGAACCCGGGTGAGGTCTGCGGGTACCTGACGGGCCGCGGTACAGTAGCGGTGCTCGAGACCGATCGCATGGAGGCCGAGATCCTTGAGATCTGACGGATTCCTGCCGGAGAAACCGGGCGCCGGCCGGGAACGGGGTCCATGACCGACAGGGACCGGAGCGGAATTCCGGACCCCGGTGATGAGGTCACGATCCGTCCCGTTTCGCGGGCCGATACCGCAGCCATCACCGCGATCTTCAACTATTACGTACGGAAAAGTTTCGCCGCATTCCCCGACCGGGAGGTGGGGAGGCCCTTCATCCTCCATCTCCTGGAACAGGTGAAGGATTTCGGCAGCTTTGTGGCGGAATCGGGAGGGGAGGTCATCGGCTTCGGGATGGTCAGGCCCCTCTACCCCTTCCCGAACCTCATGGCGGCAGGGGAGGTCTCCTTCTTCATCTGCCCGCAGTTCACGGGGAGGGGGACGGGGACCAGGCTCCTCGCGACCCTCGAGACACGGGCGAGGGAGCTCGGCATGACGAGCCTTGTCGCCCGGGTGTCCTCCCGGAACCGGCGGAGCCTTCGGTTTCACCGGAAGAACGGGTTTTCGACCTGCGGGAGGATCCGGGGAATCGGGACCAAGTTCGGGAAGAACTTCGACGTGGTGATCCTCCAGAGGTTCCTCTGACCACGGTGGGCCCGGGTGGGAGGCGCCGGTACGGGGCCGGGGGTCCGGATCCCGTCCCGGGTAGGGCGGAAAAGCCCATATTCCCGCGTTTTTTCCCGATGCCGGGCGATTATAGGGGCAATAAGGAACTTTTTTATATCGGTTCATTTAACCACTTACGAGCAAGGAGTGTATCCATGAAGCCAGAGGAGTACCGGAAGATCATCCACGATGCCATCAGCAAGGAGGTCGAATCCTATGTCTTCTACCGGAGCGTGTTCGAGAAGGTGAAGGACGCGGCCCTGAAGTCCACCTTCAAGGAGCTTGCCGGTGAAGAGACGAAGCACCGCGAGTACCTGGAGGGACTCCTCGTGAAGCCCATGAAGGAGCTCCACTTCGACGAGTCCCGGGACTACAAGGTGTCAAAGACCATCGAGCGCCCGACGGTCACCATCGACATGAAGCCCATCGACGGCCTGAAGCTCGCCATCAAGAAGGAGGAGGATGCCATGAACCTCTACAAGGGCCTCTCGGCGGCCTCGCAGGACGCCGGCATGAAGAAGATGTTCGACTCCCTCATGAAGATGGAGACCTCGCACAAGGCACGCCTCGAGGACATCTACACGAACCAGGCCTTCCCCGAGGTCTGGTAACCCGTTTACCCGATTGCCGGGAAACAACCATTCTTTTCTCATATCCCTCCGGATCCGGGACGTCCGGGATCGCCCGGCCTGGCAGAAGCCCCGCTGCCGGGGCAGCGGTTTTATACCTATGCCCGACCACCCCTCTCACCATGGCGTCGGTCTCCCCCATCCGGATCTACGCGACCGTGCTCGTCCTCGCCTGTATCGCCGGGATCCTCGGCTCGATGTGGATCGAGGGGCTCTCCCCGCTGGACGCGGTGTACTACGTCGTCGCGACCATCGCGACCGTCGGGTACGGGGATATCACCCCGAAGACGGCGGCCGGCCGGACCCTCGCCATCCTCCTGATCCTCGCCGGCGTCGGCTCCTTCCTCGCGGTCTTTGCGAACTCCATCGAGATCCTGGTCGGCCGGTACGAGTCCCGGGAACGGCGGCGGAAGGTGAACATGATCCTCGGGGTATTCTTCTCCGAGTTCGGCACCGAGATGCTCGGCCGGCTCGCCCGCGCCGACCCCGGGGCCGGGGCGATCCGGGGCGAGCTCGTCGTGACGAATGCCTGGACCGCCACCGAGTTCGGGAGGGTGAGGGGGAGGCTCACGGCACACCCGTACCGGATCGACGGTGCCAGGCTCGACCTCGAGGAGACCCGCCGGTTCCTCAGGGAGAAGCGGCCCTTTCTCCTCGCCCTCATGGAGAACCCGGTACTCTTCGAGGAGGACGGGTTCACCTTCCTCATCCAGGCGGTGTTCCACCTCGCCGACGAACTCCTCCGGCGTGGCGATCTCTCCCTCATCCCGGCCCCGGATCGGGCCCACCTGGTGACCGATTCGGAGCGGGTCTACCGGCCGCTTACCCTCCAGTGGCTCGACTCGATGGAGCACCTGAAGGAGCACCACCCGTACCTCTTCTCCCTCGCGATGCGGACGAACCCCTTCGACGAGGCGGCGAGCGTGACGGTGAAGTAACCGGTGCGGGGCCGCTGCCTCCGGGCCCTGCCAGTGTCCCTGGCCCGGGTCATATCCCCGGGCCCGTGCACCGCCACAGGCCCCCGGGGACCTCGATCTCGAACCGTGCGCCGGTGCCCGGTTTGCTCGTTTCGGTGATGGTGAGGCCCGAGATGCCGAGGATCTCCCGGATCAGGAAAAGGCCGTACCCCGTGTGCTTCCCGTAGCCCTTCCTGAAGAGGTTCTTCCTGACCTCGGGAGGAATGCCGAGGCCGTCGTCCTCTGAAAGGATCACCATGGAATCCCCGCTCCGGCGGGCAGTGAACCGGATGGTGGTCATTGCCGGCCCTCCGTACTTGATGGCATTGTCGATGAGGTTGTAGAAGACCTTCTCGAGGAGGAGATCGGCGAAGATCTCGAGGCCGTGGACCTGGATGTCAATCCTGACCGTACCGATCTTGTGCCCGATCCAGGCCTTCGTGATGACATCCTCCACATTCTGCCACTCGGGTTTCCGAAGCCCGATCTCCTGGTAGTCCCTGGTGAAGGCGATCTGCCGGTGGATCAGGTCCGCGATCTCCTTCTCCTGCTGGATCTCCGCCAGGAGCTTGGGATCCCCTGCCGCCTCCGCCTCGGTGCGCCTGAGGAGGAGGAGGAGGCCGGTGAGGCTGTTGATGATATCGTGCCGGGTGATGTCGTTCAGGAGCTGGAGCCTCGTATTCGCCGTGAGGAGTGCCTGCTCCGCCCCCTTCCGCTCCTGGATCTCGACCTCCCTTTCCTGCCAGCGCCGGTACGAGAAGGCGGCAAGGGCAAAGACGAGGACGATGGCGAGGGTGACGAGATCGTCGAGCGCCGAGGAGTTGTTCGCCTCGATGAATGCCACGATAGAGGCGGGGAGGTTGAACGTTACCGAGATGATGATGACGACGAACGAGAGAATGAGGAGGAGGAGGAGGTCCGTCCTGGTCCGGGAAACCCTCCCTAGGAAACTAGTCTTCAGGGGGTCTACCATGGGAAAACTCCTGTTTTCATCCCTTTTTTGGGCGGCCGGGCCAATGAAGGTTCCGGTGACTCCGGAAAATAGATGGTATTTCTTTCTTACGGCCCCCTTATCTGCATTTTACGAGGACGGTCGTATTATTGGACATGGCTCTTCCCGAAGGTTGCATCGATCCACCGGATGATCTCATCTCTCACCCTGCGGAACCCGGCACGGACCTCATCCTCGGATCCGGTCAACCCTGAAGGATCAGGGAAACTCTCGTGAATTTCCTCCTTGGCTCCTGGAAAGAACGGACAGACCTTGTTCGCGGCATCGCAAACGGTCACCACCGTGTCGATCCCTTTCCCATAGAACTCGTCGGTGAGCTTTGAACGGTGGCCGGAGATATCGATCCCTATCTCCTTCATCACCGCGATCGCCATCGGGTGGACGCGGGTGATCTCCGTACCGCCGCTGAACGCCTCGTACCGGTCCCCGTACTTCGCCCGCATGTACCCCTCCGCCATCTGGGACCGGGCTGCGTTATGGGTACAGATGAACAGGACCTTTTTCTTCTCTGTCACGGCCCATCACACCCGCGGGTGTCACCAAATCCTCCGTACCATTTCTTCTGCAGGAAGAGAGCCGC
>DATKKN010000131.1:0-10090 GCA_035542895.1 Methanomicrobiales archaeon
CGGCCTCGCGGTCATGGTGCCTCCCATGACGATCAGTTCGGCCTTGTCCACGGGGTGCCCGAGGGCCTGGAACTGGGAGAGCCGCGCCCTTACCTGCCGGTAGGGATCGTAGTCATGCTCCCTTGCCCGGAGGGCTGCGGGCTCCTCCCCGGTGTAGCTCTGGGGCGTACCGAACGGGTGATCCGGTCCCCCGGGACAGGGGAGGCATTTCCCATGGGGACAGGGGGCGGGGGAGGTCATGACTGCGACAGGGGCAACCCCCGAGAGGGTCCGGGTGGGCTTCGCGAGGAGCAGGTCCCGCAGCCGTTCGCGTTCGTCGGGAAGGGCAGCGGCGAGGAGGGCGGAGTTCTTCGGGATCACCGGGGAATGGTGGGCCCGGCAGACCTCGATCTTCAGGTGTTCGAGACCGTGAGGAGAGAGAGGATGAGAAGAGAGCCGGGAGAGGATCTCCCGGCAGAGAGAGAACTCATCCATGGATTACTGTTCAGCGGCAACACGTCCGGTTGCTGCTTCAGGGCTCATCTCCACCATGGCGGGGCGGCGGGCCCTGATGTGGGATACGATCTCATCCCCGAGGGTGAGGATGGCCTTCTTGTGGAGGATCTTGTTCTTGTGAATGTGGACCGGCGATATGGTCAGGGAATTATACCTGTCCGTGAAGATTTCATCAGAAGTGAGGTTCTCGTAATATTTCTTTACATGAATGAGTAACATATGTAAGTGGAGCAACTCTTCCTTCTGCACGCTATCACCATCTTTAACTCTACTTGCCGTTCCTAGATATAATTTATTGGTGATCTTTATATTGCAAAGAGATCGCGCCATGGGAGTACTCCCTGGACTCGCTGTGGGGGACGCGATGGGTGCGCCCCTGGAAGGGCAGCCTCCACCGCCGAGGCCGGTGCGGGAGATGCCAGCGGGAGGGTCGTACACCGATGATACCCTGCAGGCCCTGGCCATCGCCCGCTCCCTGGTGGTCTCCCGCGGGTTCTCCCCGGAGGATTGCATGGCCCGGCTCCTGGAGGGCTACCGGAGCTCGCCGCAGCTCTACGGCCCGACCTCCAGCGCGGTCTTTACCCTCGTTCTTTCGGGAATACCCCCGCAGGAGGCCGCCCTCCAGGTCCACTGCACGCTGGGTGGGAGCAGGTCCAACGGATCGGTGATGCGGGGCCCCCCGCTCGGGGTCTTCACCTCTTCGCCGTTTCTTGAGGAGATGAGCCTCGCCTGTTCACGCCTCACCCACCGCGATCCCGTGGCGGGGGCATGCTCTGCCTTCGTGAACCGGATGGTCGCTGATCTCGCGCGGGGCACCCCCCGGGAGGATGCCTTCCGGCATGCCTGTTCCACCTGCCGCAACACCGAGGTGCTCGGCTATCTCCGGGGGTTCCCCGATCACACGCCCGAGCCTTCCCTTGATGCACTCCTCGCCACCCACTGTGCCCTCTCGGTCTTCATGGTCGCGGGGTCCTTCGCGGAAGCGGTCCTCGGGGCGGTGAACCTGGGCGGGGATGCCGATACCATCGGCGCGATCACCGGGGCCCTCGCGGGGGCCTGCTGGGGTATGCATGCCATTCCGGCTCTCTGGCTCTCCAGGCTGAGGGACCATGACCGGATCATGGCCCTTGGCGAGGCCCTCTACCTGGTAGCGGTGGAAAAAGGGGAGTGAGAAAAGGAATTGATCCGCCGAATGCCGCTCGGGATCTGCCGCGGAATAAGAGAGCGGCAGCCTTGTAGCGGCAGCCTTGTAATATCGGGGATTAAAGGGGACGGAGTTCGACCAGCTTAAGCGCCCTGCCTTTCTCGCAGATATCGGGCGCGTTCCCGAGGATCTCCCCGACCAGGTACCGGTCGCCATCGACGACCCCGTCGGGCCTGCAGAGCTCGAAGGACTTGCATTCCTCCTTGTTGCAGGAGAACTCGAAGGTGATCCGGGAGTTCATGATGGCCATGTCGGCGTTCACGAGCGCGACGATGGGTGACTCGATGACCTCCACAGCACAGGTTCCCCCATCGTGGATGGAGCAGTCATGAGGTGCCGCGGTCCGGACCGAGACGATGCGGTATTTCCTACCCGACTGGAGGTTGTTGCAGGCTTTTCTCACCCGGCAATGTTCGCACTCGGGGAGCTCACCCTCGAAGATGAACTCGAGCCCGGGCCGGGCGAGGAGACGTCCGATCAGGGTGACCTTTGGCTTCGCCTCGGGCATGGTGATCTATTCTTTGGAGAGCATCCTGATTAAGCTCTCTGCCGACTCACGGGTGAGGCCCATGTCCAGGATGGTGAACCGCTCGGGCCGGATGGTTGCCGCGAGGAGAAGTGCCTCAACGGCCGTCGCATCGTCGATCCCGATCTCGCCCGGTGTCGTCGGTGCCCCGATCTTTCGAAGGGCATCGCGAACCCCCCGCCAGTCGCTCCCGTGGAGGAACAGGGTGATGATGGTCCCGATCCCGCACTTCTCGCCGTGGAGGCCCTTGCCCGGCGCGATCCGGTCGAGCGCGTGGGAGAACTTGTGTTCCCCCCCGCTCGCCGGCCGCGAGGACCCGGCGATGGACATGGCGACCCCCGAGGCAACGAGGGCCTTTACCACCATCCAGGCGGTCTCCTCCCGGTTCGGCCTGATGAGGTCGGCGTTCCGGATCATCCCCTCGGCCGTCAGCCGGGAGAGGGTGGAGGCGTACTCGGAGATCGGCTCGTCCTTGAGCCGGTGGGAGAGCTCCCAGTCCAGGACCGCTGAGTAGTTGGAGATGATATCGGCGCAGCCTGAGGCGAGGAGCCGGTGGGGGGCGGAGGCGATGATCCCGGTGTCGGCGACAACGGCGATGGGAGGCTGGGCCGAAAGGGAGAGGTTCCCCTCGGGCGTGGGCACCGAGGCCGAGGCCGAGGCGATGCCGTCGTGGGAGGCAGCGGTGGGCACCGAGATGAACTGCCGGTCGGTGTTGAAGGAGGCGACCTTGGCCGTGTCGATGACCTTCCCGCCGCCGACGGCGACCAGGAACTTCACCTCCTTTGCCTCGGCCTCGACCTTCCGGATCACCGCCGGGCTGATCTCCTCCGCAAGGAAGGTGCGGGTGGTGTAGTCCCGGGAGAGGAGATCCACCGCACGGTTCCCGGCCACGTCGAGCGTGTGTTTCCCGGTGACCACGAGGGCGGAATCCCCCAGGGAAAGGTCGCCCGCGACCTGGGGGAGCTGCCCGAGGACATCGTGGCCAACGAGGACGTCCCGGGGGAGCTGCATCCATTTGGACTTGTCAAAACCTTTATTCCTGAGTACTTTCATACCATCTGCGCCCGAGTTTCTGATAGCTCATGATTAGCGACTTCATCTACAAATACTACATCGATCCCATCCGTCTCGGTGAGCCTTATAACGTCGTGGATACGCTCACCTACGCGATCATCCTCGTCATTTCCGTGTACCTCGTGTACCGCTGGCTCAGGCGGTCCGGGGTCACCCTGGACGACGGGTTCATCCTCGCCACCATACCCTACGTTGTCCTGGGCGGGCTCCTCCGGGTTGTCGAGGATACGGGGATGATCACCTCGGATTTCCGGTTCCTCCTCGTCACGCCGCTCATCTTCTTTGTCGTCTTCTTCATCGCCGCGGCTGCCCTCGTCACCTCGAGAATCCTCGAGAAAAAACATCTTATCCCCCGGTTCCTACCCTTCTACGGCGGCGTCGGCGTTGGTGCATCGGTCGTCGTGGCACTCGTCCTCCTCTGGTTCGGGCTCACCCGGACCACCATCGACCTCGCGGTCCTTGGCTCGATCCTCGCCATCGCCTCGGTGACCTCGCTTGCCGTCATGGCCCTCCTCGAGCGTGTATTCCGCTGGGATTTTGCGAAGGCTCCGCTCTACCGGCTCCTGGTCATCGGTCAGATGCTCGACGCTTCCGCGACGGGCTACGGCATCGACTTCGGCCCCATTCCCTACCAGGAGGTGCACGTGGTCGGGTCTGCCCTCATCAAGTGGGCGGGGACCGCCTTCGCCCTGTTCCCCCTGAAGCTCGCCGTGGTCATCCCGGCCATCTACGTCCTCGAGCTCTACAAGAAGGAAGGAAACCGGGAGCTCGCGAACCTGGTGCTCCTCGCCATGATCGTGGTCGGGCTTGCCCCGGGGGTGCGGGACATGACGAGGATGGTGCTTCATGTCTGAGAACATGCAGCCCGCCGGCTGTCGCCAGGCGGTGCTCCATGTCTGATGACATGCAGAGGCCCATACTTGACCGTATGTTCCCCTCCTGCCTGAAGGCAGGGAGACCCTCCGCCTCACGGCAGGAGATGCTTCATGCCTGACCTTCCTATCCGGACCGCGGCTGCCATCGCTGTTATTGCCTTTCTTGCGACGGCCATCGCGGGTGTCGCCGTGGTGAAGTCGAGCCCGGCGACGGGGAAAGAGTTCATCCAGATCGTGCAGGACGAGATCGTAGGTAAGATCGATGCCCGGGATCCCCCCTCCCTTGCCGTCTTTATCTTTTTCAACAACCTCCAGGCCTGCGTCCTCCTCTTCCTGGGCGGGGCGACCCTCGGGGCCCTCACCCTCTTCATTATCGCGAGCAACGGGGTCATCATCGGCGGCATCATGGAGCTCGTCCGGGAGGAGCGGGGGCTCCTCTACGTCGCCGCGGCTATCCTCCCCCATGGGATCTTCGAGATCCCGGCCTTCATCATCTCGGCGGCCCTCGGGTTCATCCTCGGGGCCTCCCTCCTCGCCGAGTGGCACGGCGTGGGCGACTCGGCGGAGACCGCGAGGGCCCATGCCCGCACCTTCCTCCTCGTGGTCGTGCCCCTCGTGGTCATCGCTGCGTTTATCGAGGCATTTATCACGCCTCAGGTCATACATCTGGTGTCCTAGAGGTGGATTCGTGCCCGGTGAGGAGGAAACAGGCCCGCTCCCGCAGAAATCGGACTTTTCCGGGTGGTACACCGAGATCCTCTGGCGCGCCGGGATCATCGACAACCGGTACCCCGTGAAGGGGCTCTACGTCTGGTACCCGTTCGGCTTCGCGCTCAGGAAGCAGGTCTACGGAATCCTCCGGGAGCTCATGGACCGGGACCACGAGGAAACCCTCTTCCCCCTCCTCATCCCGGAGCAGGAGTTCATGAAGGAGGCGGAGCACATCAAGGGCTTCGAGGACGAGGTTTACTGGGTCACCCGCGGGGGGCTGACCCCCCTCGACGTACCCCTCGCTCTCCGGCCCACGAGCGAGACCGCCATCTACCCGATGTACGCCCTCTGGGTGCGGTCCCACGCCGATCTCCCCCTGAAGTACTACCAGATCGTGAACACCTTTCGCTACGAGACGAAGGCGACAAGACCCCTCATCCGGGCCCGGGAGATAACCTCCTTCAAGGAAGCCCACACGGTCCATGCCACCTGGGAAGAGGCCGGGGAACAGGCCAGGGCCGCCATCGCCCTCTACCGCTCCTTCTATGACCGGCTCTCCATCCCGGTCCTCGTCACGCAACGGCCCGAATGGGACAAGTTCCCGGGAGCGGATTACACCATCGCCATCGACACCATCATGCCGGACGGGAGGACCCTCCAGATCGGTACCGTCCATCATCTCGGGAACAATTTCTCCCGCACCTTTGGCATCCGGTACGAGGACGAGAAGGGGGACCAGCAGTATGCCTTTCAGACCTGCTACGGGATATCTGAGCGATCCATCGCCGCGGTCATCGGGGTCCACGGCGACGACCGCGGCCTCGTCCTCCCGCCGGAGATCGCCCCTGTCCAGGTGGTCATCGTACCGATCATCGTCGGGAAGCGGAAGGATGAGGTCCTCGCGGCCGCACGGGACCTGAAGACAGAGCTCGCCGCCGCGGGCTACCGGGCGGAGGTGGACGAGCGGGAGATACGGCCCGGGGCAAAGTACTATCACTGGGAGATGCGGGGGGTTCCCCTCCGGCTGGAGATCGGACCCCGGGATCTGGACCGGGGGGTGGTGACCCTCGTCACCCGGCTCGGCGAAAAGACCGAAGCACCCCGGGGTTCGCTCAAAGCATCGGTGGGGAAGGCGCTCTCGGACCTCGGGAGAACCCTCCTCGAAAGGGCGGGAACCAGCATGGAGAACCGGATCACCGCCTCCCTTACGCTCGATGAGGCGTCGGCCGCGGTGGAGAAGGGCGTGGCCCTGGTGTCCTGGTGCGGTGGCCGGGGCTGCGCGGAGCTCCTCGAGGGGAAGACCGGCGGGAGTATCCTCGGGACCGACTCAGGGGGGAACAGGCTCCCGGCGGTATCTCAAAAATGCATGGGGTGCGGTAAGCCGGGGAATCCCACGCTTCTCGCCCGCACTTTCTGATACTCAGGCCGTCAGCACGACGGGCAATGGTAGGATATTTCCTGGGTGGTGTTCCCCAGGTCTCCCGTAACGAATTTCCTGCCCCCCCGGATGAAGATCCTCCGGCAGACGGCGCATCGCTTTGGGACGATCCGGTCCCGGAGGATCATCGGGATCTCAAGGGAATAGGGAGTGCCCTCCGGGTACGATGGACCGGTGGCGCCCGGGTCATCGCACCGGGAGATGAGGTTGAGGGTCTGGAGCGGGCTTGCGCCCATGGCCTCGAACTTCCTGAAGAGGAAGTACTGGTACACGAGCCAGGTGAGGTCAGAACGATCCAGGAGCTCCTCGAAGCCCTCGCAGGACTCCTCACTCCCGTCCAGCTCGCAGCCGCAGAGCGGGCACCGCCCCGCCACGAGCTCCTCCATGAAGACCTCCTCCTGGCAGCCCGGGCAGGTGATATGTCGCGCATTGATACGTGGAGCCATTCTCTACCCCCAGTGGCGGATGCGGGTGGTCCCCCTTCCGTCGCTACCGGATGTATGGATCTTCGCGGGAGATAAGCATTCTTTACCGGGGCCGGAGGTATTGAAAACCTTTGTGGACGGCCGTCGGGCATCTCATAGAGATGACCTGATGGCCGTTAGGCATGGTAAAAAATCATGACTGGACGGCCGTCGGGCACGGCAGGGCCGTGAACGTGAGGCCGTCGGGCATGGTAAATGACCATGAACGATAGCCTTCTGTGATGATGGGTTACCGGGTCGCCCGGATATCGGAGAACCGGCTCCGGGAACATGGCCGGCGGAGCTGTTTTCAGGCCGGGCCCGGGGGAAAGATCACCTGGAGGACCCCGTCAATCCCGTGGAGCGCCGCGAGGGCCGCGGCCGTTTCGCGAGGGGACCGCTCCCCGTGGGCCCTGATCACCACGAGGTCCTCCAGCAAACCCGTGATCCCGTCGACCGCCCCCTTCACGTCCAGGTCGTCATCCATCTGTTCCCGGAACACATCCTCGAGTGGATGGACCGGGGACGACCCGGGGAGCGGTTCCGGAATTTCCTCGATCCCCAAAGAAATCTCCCCGGCAAGGGTCCGGAGATGCCTCAGGACATCCCTCGCCCGGTTGAGGTTCTCGTCGGTCAGGTCCCGGCGATCGCGGTAGTGCCCGTAGATGAGGAAGAACCGGACCTCTTCGGGGGAGAAGCCCTTCGCGGTCAGGTCAGAGAGGTAGACGATGTTGCCGCGGCTCTTGGACATCTTCCTCCCGCCGATGAGGAGGTGCTCGCCGTGCATCCAGTACCGGGCGTACTCCCGCCCGGTCAGGGATTCGACGATGGCCAGGTTGTAATCATGGTGCCGCCAGAGGTTGTCGATCCCGCCTGCATGGATGTCGACCTGGTTCCCGAGAAACGCGATGGCCATCGCCGGGTCCTGGGCATTCCACGACGGCCTCCCTCTCCCGAGCCGGGTGTCCCAGAAGACCGCCTCCCCCGCCCGGGCCCCGTGCCAGAGGATGAAGTCGCCATAGTTCCACTGGACGCCCGGATAGGTATCTTTTTTGAACCTCCGCTTCTTCTTCGGCCACCGGGACATGTCCAGCCGGAAGAGCTTCCCGAAACCGGGGAACTTCAGGGGATCGAAGAAGATGTCCGGCCGGTACCGGTACGCGACTCCCTTCTTGAGGAGACGCTCGATGATCTCGACGGCGTACTCCACGGTCGTCGAGGAACGGGGGTTCCAGGTCGGGGGCTTCATCCTGAGGAGACAGGCCTCCCGGTAGAAGATCTCGGCCACCCGCCCGGTGAGGTCGGGGAGGCTCACCCCCTCCTTTTCCGCTTGGGCGATGGCCTTGTCCTCCACGTCAGTGAAGGGGAGAACCCTCTCAACCCGGCACCCCCGGTACTCCAGGTACCGCTCCATGACATCCTCGTAGAGGAAGGTGCGGTAGTTCCCCAGGTGAGGCCGCTGGTAGGTGGAGGGCCCGCAGGAGAAGAACTTCACAACGCCGGGGATCCGCGGGCAGAAGGGTTCCTTCTTCCGGTTCATGGTGTTGTAGATGCGGAGCATGCATCCCTGCCGTTCAGCTGATCTCCACGGCGCAGCCGCACTCCCGAGCTGCCCTCTCCACCGCGAGAGCGACTCCCCAGGCGACCTTCCGGTTCAGGGGGCCGGGGAGGATCCTCGCCCTGGTCGGCTCCTTCACCATAGCCGAGAGGGCTTGGGAGGCAGCCATTTTCATCTCATCGGTGATCCGGGTGGCCCGGGCATCGAGGGCTCCCCGGAAGATGCCGGGGAAGGCGAGGACATTGTTGATCTGGTTCGGATAATCGCTCCTCCCGGTACCGACGATGGCAGCACCGGCTTTTCTCGCGACCTCCGGCATGACCTCCGGGACCGGGTTTGCCATGGCAAAGACCACGGCGTCCTTGTTCATGGAACGGATCATCTTCCCGGTCACGATACCGGGTGCCGAGACCCCGATGAAGACGTCGGCACCCTTCATGGCGTCGGCGAGGGTCCCGGTTCGTCCCTCCTGGTTCGTCTCGTGGGCGATGATATACTTGTACTTGTTCTGGAGAAGGTCCGAACGGTCCTTGTGGATGATCCCCTTTGTGTCGCAGACGATCATGTCCCCGACGGGCATACAGGCCTTCCGGTCATACCCCAGGCATTTCAGGAGCCGGAAGGTGGCATACCCCGCGGCGCCCGCCCCGCTCATCGCTATCGTGATGTCCGCAAGGGACTTTCCCGTGACTTGGCAGGCATTCATGAGGGCCGCGAGGATCACGACCGCGGTCCCGTGCTGGTCGTCGTGCATGACCGGGATCCCGATGTCCTGGAGTGACTCCTCGACCGCGAAGCACTTCGGGGCGGCGATGTCCTCCAGGTTGATCCCGCCGAAGACCGGGGCGATGTTCTTCACGTCCTCGATAAAGTCGGTGTGGTAACCCTCGAAGCAGATGGGGAAGGCGTCGATCCCCGCGAAGTCCCTGAAGAGGAGGGCCTTCCCCTCCATGACCGGGATGGCCGCGTATCCCCCGATGTTCCCGAGACCGAGGACCGCCGACCCGTCGGTCACGATGGCCACGGTGTTTGCCTTGATGGTGTAGAGGTAAGCCCGGTTCCGGTCTTTCTCTATCTCCCGGCAGACCTGGGCGACCCCGGGGGTATAGGCCCGCGAGAGATCCCTCCGCGTCCGGACGGGAACCTTCCCCCGGACCTCCAGCTTTCCCCGCATCCGCCGGTGGAGATCCAGGGACTCCTGGTAAATTTCGTCCATCAGATCACCACTCCAAGCGCACCGGCCGCATCATCCCTGACCGAAGGTCCCATCATATGCCCTCCGTTCCTTTCCCTGAGTAGCATCAACCCTCCATAATACCTTGCCTCCCTGCTTCCAAATCCTGCAACCTGGCGGAGCCCTTATATATCGGGGCACGGATGGTTGCACAACGGGAGGCGACCCGATGGCGCGGTGGCTCTGCCAGGTATGCGGCTACATCTATGACGAGGAGACGGGGGAACCGATGACAGACACACCTCCGGGGATCAGGTTCGGGGACCTGCCCGCCGACTGGAGGTGCCCCATCTGCGGATCGGGGAAGGAGGTCTTCGTGCGGACGGAGGGGGGGACGGCCCCCGGCCAGGCGACCACGGTCTCCGACGTGATCATGGCGAACCTCGCCGGGTGGGGGGTCTCCCTCGTCTTCGGGCTTCCCGGCACCTCATCCCTCGGGCTCGTGGACGCGGTCCGGAGGCGGGCCGACATGCGGTACATCGTCGTCAGGCACGAGGAGAACGCCGCGTTT
>DATKKN010000132.1:0-12877 GCA_035542895.1 Methanomicrobiales archaeon
GTGCGGGGCCTGCACGGAGCGGCTGGAGGCGTTCCGGATCGCCGGAGTTGAGGATCCGATTGAGTACGCGGGTTTGAACAGGGAATAAGAAAAAGGATATGTCACATTACGGGGAGGATTTCATGAAGCCCTTCTTGATCAGATAGGAAGTGACAATCCGGTGGATCTCTTCTGCGTCCCTGACGGTTCCTTCCGCGGAGGCCTGGCCGTAGGTTAAGCCATAATCGGCAGATTCGCGGGCAGTTTTTGCGCTCCTGATAGCGGTAACAAGAGAAGCGGGGAGCATCCCTTTATCGATAAAGAGTTCCTCGATGGCGACGATGAGGCACTCGTGGCTCTTTTCTTCGTATCCGACGCTGAATGCCAGTGATTTGAAGGCATGAAACATGGAGTAATATGCCTTGATAATGGTCCATTTATAGTCCGGTTCTCCCAGGGATTTCTTTGCTGATTCGAGGTCTCTTCCCGCTTCTCTCATCTCGGCATCGACATCCCGGGTATTAACGGGGATTTTTCGCAAATGTCCTCTGGTCACGCAATTACGAAATTTGTAGGACAAATTTCACCCTTTCAACATAATTCCCTGCTGAATATTATCAAACAGGATCTTATCTGTTGCTTTCAGCTGGTAGGTCTCGTCCGGAGTATTGACGATCGGCGACATCTCCCGGGTAATCCTCCTCCGGTGCCGGGCGAGGATCTTTCGTACCGCTTCCTTGTCATGCGTTTCCAGGAAGAGATCGATATCACTCTCATACGTATCTTCTCCTTTTGCGCAACTGCCATAGAGGAAGGAATTCGTGGTCACCTGGTCAAGATCGGTAATCAGGTCGGTCAGTTCCAGGAGAGTGAGACAGATCTTCAGATGCCTGAGAAGCACGCTTTTCATATTCGCCTGGTAAAAAACAAGGTTACCCACGTCTTCGTGGGTCACCAGGCCCATTGCCTCCAGCTGTTTCAGATTTTTACTGACCATCGAGACGTCATAGTTCAGTGATCTCGCCAGATCCCTCACATGATATTTGCTGGAGTAATCCCTTCCCAGGCGCGTTATCAGGATCAAGGAGGATCTGCGAAATAATTTCATGTACGGGACGAGAAAATTTGACGGGACGATGAACTGGCTCTGCCTGCGGGAGTCTTCTTCCACAGATGATTTTCGTCTCCTGTTTCCGAGCGGGTGCCTGCCCGGGCTGTTGCCCGGATCGTACTTTCCTACCTCTTGTTGATTTATATTCAACGGTTGTTGGTTATTATTCTTCATCTGTTGACTGTAAGCCAACATAAGATGATAAATCTTCGGGTGTCCATATTCCCGGGGACCGATTCTGCGACCGGCACGACATCACGCTCCATGCCCCGTACCTGCACCTCTCCAGGGCCGACATCGTGAAGATCGGGATCAACCTCAGGGAGCATTGAGACGAGGATTCCATTTTATAAGAGAAAGGTAAAGAGGTTTTTATGGGCTCCATGTACCTGTTTTTCTGTCCGAAATGCGGGTATAGCGCCGAGGTGTCGGGCGGTGATGACCTCGGGATTGCTTCGGCGACAACGACGGTCGTGTGCGATTCGTGCAGGGAGATTTGCGATGTGGAAACGTCCAAAACTCCCCAGGATACCGAATCCATGAAGGATGTGGCCGACCTGGAATGTCCGGCCTGCGGGGGGCAGGTGAAAAAGTGGGAAGGCCAGCGCTGTCCGCATTGTAATACAAAGATGGCGAACAGGGGAATTCCCCGGCACTGGGACTGATCCAGCCTCGAGCGCCCCGGCCCGTGAAACACTCCTCAGCCCAGGTGCCCCGCCAGCCAGAGCGTCATGAAGACGATGCAGGAAATGAAAAAGACGAGAAGCCCCAGGATGAGGATGTGTTTCCGTTCCATGCTTCTCAAAGAGCGTTCTCTTCCCGGAACGATAATCCCTTTCCCATCCGGGTAGATCAAGCGGGAGGCCTGGTCCCCCTCGCCCTCCTCGCCCACTTTACCGCCTCGGGGACGAAGAACCCGGTAGAGGAAGCGAGGAGCACGATCCCCCACTCCGCCGGGCCGAGTGACACGGTATCGAAGATCAACTGCGCCGGCCCCCATTCCGTGATGAGGAACTGGGAGGCGATCCCGAAGGCGAATGCGGCCCAGAGCCAGGGGTTCCGGAAGAGCCCGGTCTCGAGCACCGGGTCATCCCCGGACCCGCTCGCCGAGAAGGCATAGAATTTCTGGAAGAGGATGATGACCGAGAAGGCCATGGTCCCGGCGAGGAGGGGTGCGTCCAGGATGAAGACCCCGAGGGTGACCGCCGCCATGAGGAGGCCCACCACGGCCATCGCCGCCGCGCCGCGGGGCGTGACGATCCTCCCCTTCGGGTCCTGGGGCGGCCGCTTCATCACGTCGGGGTCGGCCGGGTTCATGGCCAGGGCAAGGGCCGGGGGGCTGTCCGTCACGATGTTCATCCAGAGAATCTGGAGGGGGGTGAGGGGGCTTGCGAGGCCCGCCACGATGGCGGCGAAGATGGTGATGAGCTCCCCGACGTTGCAGGAGATGAGGTACTTCACCGCCGAGAGGATGTTTGCGTAGATCACCCTCCCCTCCTCGACGGCACATTCGATGGAGGCGAAGTTGTCGTCGGTGATCACCATGTCGCTCGCCTCCTTTGCCACCTCGGTGCCGGTGATCCCCATGGCGACCCCGATGTCCGCCCTCTTCAAGGCCGGGGCGTCGTTCACCCCGTCGCCGGTCATGGCCACGACCTCCCCGCGGGCCTTCAGGGCATCCACGATCCGGAGCTTGTGCTCGGGCGAGACCCGGGCATAGATCCCGGCCCGCCCGGCGATGTCCCGGAGCCCTGCTTCGTTGATCCGGTCCAGATCTGCGCCGGTCATGATGCCCCCGGACTCGAGGTCCAGCTCCCGGGCCACCGCTGCCGCGGTCACGGGGTTGTCCCCGGTGACCATCACCACCCGGATCCCCGCCTCCCGGCAGGCCCGGATCGCAGGCCCGGCCTCGGGCCTCGGGGGGTCCATCATGCCGGCGAGGCCGATGAAGACGAGATCCCGCTCGATCTCGTCCTCGGGAATTCCTCCGGCCGGGAGATCCCGGAACGCCAGCCCGAGGACCCTGAGGGATCCCGATGCCATCTCCAGGGTGGCAGAGAGGAGGGAAGCCCTCTCCTCTTCACCGAGCTTCCGATCGGCGCCATCCCTGAGGATCCGGGTGCACCGGGCGAGGAGCAGCTCCGGCGCCCCTTTCACGTACGCCCGCCCGGCCCGGACCACCGTCATCATCTTCCGGGCGGAGTCGAAAGGGATCTCCCGGGCGAAGGGATGGGCCGCGAGGAGGGCCTCCCGGTCGAGCCCGGCCTTGGCCGCGAGAACGAGGAGGGATGCCTCGGTGGGATCGCCCAGGATCCCCGCCTTCCCGGTCTCCTCATCCTCCGTGAGCCCCGCGTTGTTGCAGAGCACCCCCGTCTCCAGGAGGGCCTCGAGCCCCGGGGTCTCGCGGGTGACCACGACCGCCCCGCTTCCTTCGTCGAGGAAGTCCCCCCGGATCGCGTAGCCCTCCCCCGTGACCCGGAGGAAAGCGCCATTCACGAGGATCCTCCGCACGGTCATCTCGTTCATGGTGAGCGTCCCGGTCTTGTCGGTGCAGATGACCGTCGCGGCCCCAAGGGTCTCCACCGCGGGGAGCCGCCGGATGATGGCATGCTTTGCGGCCATGCGCTGGACCCCCAGGGAAAGCGTGATGGTGACCACGGCAGGGAGGCCCTCGGGGATGGCTGCGACAGCAAGGGAGACCGCGATAAGGAACATCCCGAGGGCCGGGAGGCCCCTCCCGAGCCCCACGAGGAAGATCACCCCCACGATGGCGAGGGCCGCCGCCGAGAGCTGCTTCCCCAGGTAGGCGAGCTTCTGCTGGAGGGGGGTCGCCTCCTCCGGCTCCTCGGCAACCACCCTCGCGATCTTCCCGAGCTCGGTGCCCATGCCGGTGGCGGTGACCACGGCCTTCCCCCTCCCGCGGGTGATGACGGTCCCCAGGAAAACCATGTTCCCATGGCAGTGGATGGTCTCCTGCCGGTCGCAGACGAGGGCAGCGTCCTTGGGAACCGGCACCGATTCACCGGTGAGGGGGGCCTCGTCGGCCTCCAGGGCCACCGTCTCGAGGAGCCTTGCATCGGCGGGGACCCGGTCCCCCTCCATGATGAGGACAACGTCGCCGGGCACCAGGTCCCGGGCATCGATGGCCCCTTCGGCCCCGCCCCGTATGACCCGTGCCACGGGGGCGGTCATGCTCTTCAGGGCCTCAAGGGTCTTCTCGGCCCGGTACTCCTGGATAAAACCGATGACCCCGTTCAGGACGATGATGGCGAGGATGGCCGCGGCGTCCAGCCATTCCCCCAGGAGGCCGGAGACGGCCGCGGCGATGGCGAGGATCACGATGAGGAGGTTGGTGAACTGCCGGGCAAAGATGAGGAGGGGGCTCTCCCCTGCCTCCTCCCTGAGCCGGTTCGGCCCGTAGACGGCGAGGCGGGCCCCGGCCTCCTCGGCCGTGAGGCCCTCCGGCCCGGAGCGGAGCTCTGAAAGGACCCGGCTCACCGGGTACGCATGAAACGGGGAATGAGTTTCGCCAGGATGGGGCATGGACAGCGCTCCTTTCAGGCATCACCGCGGGGCGTTGCACGATTCAAGGTACACGGAACCGGTGCGGCCGAAACGGAGGACCGGTAAAAAATCGGCAGGATAAGATTTAACCTCTGGCATCCTGCTGCCCCCGGCAGGGATCGGGTTCGCGAAAAAAGATTGAACCGGATGCTGCGGGCGGGGATCGAGCCCGCGATCTCCAGATATCCCAGATGATGGCGCTCCGACGAAACGACGTAAACCCTATGAGTCTGGCGCCCTAACCGGCTAGGCCACCGCAGCATATAGAAGAGGAAATCTGTTTTGATAAAGGTTCTCATGCGGTATCCTCCGTCGATGAGGCTGGCCCGGGCATGGGGATGGCGTCCCCCCGGCCGCTTCGGACGATATGGTGAAAAATGAAGGGGAACGGGGTCTAATAGCGTCGGGGAATCACTGCTCTCACACAGGGAGCAAAAAGGACGAGGGAGATTGGTGTTCAGTACCCGCCGCCGCTGGAGTAGTAGGTGGTCGGGACCGTGGTGGGCCTGGTCGTCGGGATGGTGGTGGTAGGTGCAAGGGTCACGACCCCTGTTGGCGCCATCACGTACCAGAGCTTGTTGAAGCCGTACCCGTTCGCGTCTCCCGGAGCCTTGTCCGCCGTGTAATAGTAGAGGGGCCATCCCATGTAGGTGGTCTGCTTTGTCCCGTCCGCTCGGGTGATAGTCCCGAAATCGCCGGGACTCAGGGGGGACGAGACCTGGATGGCCGGGGGATTGAACGCCGGCCAGATGCCGATGCAGGTGCCGGTGCAGGCGCTTGTACCGTTCCCGGGGATGTCCTTCAGGAAGTAGTAGAGCGTCATCCCACTCCCGTCGGCGAGGATCTGCCCGTACAGCGGGCTTGCGGCGACGATGACGGTATCGGGCACCGGGGTTGCGACCGGTGTTGCGACCGGTGTTGCCGGGACCGGGGTCGTGGTGGGCCCCTGGGTACGGGCACAGCCGGCGAGAAGGATCAGCCACGCGAGGGCGAGGAGAACGAGGGCGGTTGCCATTTTCTTCATCTGAAACACGTCCTTGACGTGGAGTGCCGGGGCTATCCCGCCTATTTATACCTGACCTCACGTTTCAAAAATTGGAGAATGCCGAATCGCCTAAGTCCCCGGCATCCTCCCGAGGAACCTCTTCGCGATCCAGTACAGGACGATCCCTGCGGCGATGAGAACGAGGAGGGCGGCCGCCCCGGTAAAGAGGCTCTCAAGGAAGGCCCGTTGGAGGTAGAGGGTGGCAAGCGCGATACCAAAGGAACCGACAAAGGCCCCGGTGGCGATGGCGGCCATCACCTCCCACCGGCTCATGCCGAGGAGCCTCCCCACGATGGAACCCCTCACCCCCCCGCTCCCGAAGAAAGGGACCATGACCATGAGCACGATCCCGACGAAGTAGAGTTCGGAGAGCCAGGGCCGGCCGGACAGGAACTCCTTCCCCCCGTGGATGAACCGGTGGATCCAGGGGCCGAGGACCGGAATCCGCTCGGCGAGATCGAAGTTCCAGACCATGAAGAGGCCCACCTCCACGTCCACGAGGGCGATGGAGCCGGCCACCGCCCACCAGGGAAGGCCGAGGAGGATCCCGGCGGGGATCACCGTCTCCTTCCCGGCGGGAGGAAGCTCGTAGATCACCATGAGGGCGGCGATGGCGAGCATCGTTCCCGACCCGAAGAGGAACAAGAGGGCGAGGAGGTGAAGGGCGAGGACGAGGAAGGGGAGGCCAAGCCTGAGGCCCCGGTCAACGAGGGGGTCCTCAGAAAACAGGGGACCAGGATCATCCTCCCAGGCCCCGGGCATGGTCACTCCCGGGTATCTCCTCCCAGCCCTTCAGGGGTGGGGGGCGGGGGCGGTACGAGGAGGATTTTATCCACCCTCTTCCCGTCCATGTCCATCACCTCGAAGCGGTACCCGTTCCAGGTGATATGTTCACCGGGCCCGGGGATGTGCCCGAGAGAGTAGACCAGGAACCCGGCGATGGTCCGGTAGAAGCCCTCGCCCTCCTCGGGGAAGGGTCCGAGGCCGAGCCGCTCGCGGAGCTCCTCCAGGGGAAGGATCCCCTCGATGAGGTAGGAACCGTCCTCCCGCTTCACGATGTCGGGCTCCACCCCGGGGCCCGGGGCCGGGATGGTTCCGAGGATGGCCTCGGCAATGTCATGGAAGGTGAGGAGCCCGGTGATGGTCCCGTACTCGTCGGTGACGAGGGCGATGTGGGATTGGGAGGTACGGAGGAGCTCGAGCACCGTGAGGGCCGGCCTCCCCTCCGGGACGTACACGGGCTCCCGGAGGATGGGGACGAGGTCCGGCTGGTTCCCTGCCATCACCTGGGAGAGGAGGTCCCGGACGGTGATGACACCGGCGATACTGTCCAGGGAGCTCCGGTACACCGGGTACCAGGTATGGCCGCCCGAACTGATCTTCTCCCAGTTCTCTGTGGGAGGGGCGTCCAGGTCCAGGGCCACGATCTCGGGCCGCGGGGTCATGAGGGCCTCCACCCGCCGGTCCCCGAACCGGAAGACCGCCTCCATCATGTCCTGCTCGGCGGCCTCCAGGATCCCGGCCCGCCGCCCCTCCTCGAGCATGGACCGGATCTCCTCCTCGGTGACGGCCGGCCGCGTGGCAGGCGGTATCCTGAGGATCCGGAGGATGAGGTCGGTGGTGCCGCTGACGAGCCACACGGCGGGCGCCGCGATCCGGGAGAGAAGCCGCATGGGCCGGGAGAGGATGGTCGAGACCTCCACCGGGCGGTAGAGGCCGATGCGCTTCGGGACGAGCTCCCCGATGACCATGGTGAGGAAGGTGATGGCAAGGACGACGATGGCGATGGAGAGCGCCCCGGCATAGGGGGCAAGCCAGGGAATTGCGACAATGAAGGGCATGATGTACGCCGCGATCCGGGTCCCCCCGAAGGCCCCGGCGAGGATCCCGATGAGGGTGATCCCGATCTGCACCGTGGAGAGGAACCGGTTCGGGTCATCGGCCAGCTCGAGGGCGGCCCTCGCCCCGGCATCCCCCGCCTCGGCCAGCTCGCGGAGGCGGGACCTTCTCGCCGAGACGAGGGCGAACTCCACCATGGCAAAGAGGCCGTTTGCGAGGATGAGGAGGAGGACGATCACCAGGTCAAGAGTAAGAGACACGGGACACCTCGCCTGAACCTTCTGGTCATCTCCTTTCTCTCACCGGCGAGCGGGCAGCGGTATGACCCGGGCCCGGCTCACTTCCCCGGGTTCTTCCCCTTCGCCTGCCCGGCGATGTACGCGTTCACCGCGGCGGTGATGGCGACGACCTCCCGCCCCCCGCGGAGGGAGGCGGCAAGGGTCTGCATCCGGGTCTCTTCCTCGCGGACATAGCGCTCCAGGGTGTCGAGGACCCCCTCGTCCTTCAGGAAATGGGTGTGGGTGTTCCCCTTCACGAACTGGGGGTGGTGCATGAGGGCATGGTGGAGGGGAAGCGTCGTCTTCACCCCGAGGATGACGTACTCGTAGATGGCCCGGCGCATCCGCTGGATGGCCTCGGCACGGTCCGAGCCCCAGGCGGTGAGCTTCGCGATCAGGGAGTCGTAGAGGACCGGGATGGAGTAGCCCATGTGGATCCCCGAGTCGAGCCGGATCCCCGGCCCGCCGGGGGAGCGGTACCGGGTGATCTTTCCCGGGTCGGCCTGGAAGTTCTTCAGCGGATCCTCGGCATTGATCCGGCACTCGATGGCATGCCCCCGGATGGAGACCTCGTCCTGGGCAAAGGGGATGTCGTGCCCGGCGGCAATCGCGATCTGCTGCTTCACTATGTCGATCCCGGTGGTGAACTCGGTGATGGTGTGCTCCACCTGGAGCCGGGTGTTCATCTCCATGAAGTAGTAGTTCCCGCCCGAGTAGAGGAACTCCACCGTGCCTGCGTTCGTGTAACCCGCGGTCTTTGCCACCCTTACCGCGGACTTTGACATCTTCTCGCGCAGTTCGGGGGTCATGATGGGGCAGGGGGCCTCCTCCACGAGCTTCTGGTGCCGGCGCTGGATGGAGCACTCCCGGTCATAGAGGTGCACGGTGTGGCCGGACGAGTCGGCGAGCACCTGGAACTCGATGTGCCGGGGCCGGACCAGGTACTTCTCGATGAAGACCGTGGCGTCCCCGAAGGCCGACTGGGCGATGCGCATCGAGCCCGAGAGGGCGGCCCCGAGTTCAGAGGGGGAGTTCACGATCTGCATCCCGATCCCGCCGCCACCGGCCGATGCCTTCACGATGACCGGGTAGCCTATCTCGTCGGCAACCTTCTCCGCCTTCTCGAGCGTGGTTCCCTCCTCGGTCCCGGGGAGGACGGGGACCCCCGCCTTCCGCATCATCCTCTTCGAGCCGATCTTTGACCCCATGGCCTCGATGGTCTTCCAGTGGGGGCCGATGAAGATGAGCCCCTCGGACTCGACGAGCTTTGCAAAGGCCGCGTTCTCGGCGAGGAAGCCGTACCCGGGGTGGATGGCCTGTGCCCCCGCCTTCTGCGCCACCTCGACGATCCGGGGCATGTTCAGGTAGGACTTCGAGGGATGGGCCTCGCCGACCAGGAAGGCCTCGTCGGCGTACTTGACATGGAGGGCGTTTTCGTCGGGCTTCGAGTAGATGGCCACGGTCTCGATGCCGAGCTCCCGGCAGGCACGCATCACCCGGATCGCGATCTCGCCCCGGTTCGCGATGAGGATCTTCTCGAAGGAGGTCATCGGACCACCAGGAGCACGTCGCCGCTCGCGACCACGTCCCCGGAGTCCACGAAGATCTCGGTCACCTTCCCGTCCCTGGGGCTCGTGATGGGGTTCTCCATCTTCATGGCCTCGAGGACCATGAGCGGGTCGCCCTTCTTCACCGTCTCGCCGACCCGGACGAGGACCTTCAAGACCATGCCCTGCATGTTCGACCTGATCCCGCCCTCGATCTCGCCCTTCGGGGCCTTCTGGGCCGGGGCGGCCTTCGAGACGACCGCGGTGCCACCGACGGAGACGATCCGGACCGAGTACACCTCGCCGTCCACCTCCACCTCCATCGCCGAGGGTATTTCGGGAGCAGGGCCGAGAGCGACAGGCTGTTTCCGGGGGATCGCCTCCTGTTTCTTTTCGCCCTTCAGGAAGGCAGGCGCGATCGCCGGGTAGAGGATGTAGGTGAGGACGTCCTCCTCCTTCTTCACGAGGCCTGCCGCCACCGCCTCCTTTTTCATGCCCTCGTAGATGGGCTCCAGGAGGTCGGCGGGCCTGACCGTGATCACCTTTTCGTCCCCGATGATCTTCCGCCGGATTTCCTCGTTCACGGGCCCGGGTGGCTTCCCGTAGAGGCCGCGGAGGTAGTCCTTCACCTCCTTCGTCACGTTCGTGTACCGCTCGCCCCCGATGAGGACGTTGAAGACCGCTTGGGACCCGACGATCTGGGAGGTGGGGGTGACGAGGGGCGGGTACCCGAGATCCTCCCGGACCCTCGGGATCTCCTGGAGCACGTCGTCCATCCGGTTCAGGGCGTCCTGTTCCTTCAGCTGGGAGACCAGGTTCGAGATCATCCCGCCCGGGAGCTGGTAGAGGAGGACGTCGGAGTCCACCCGCTCGGAAATGGGGTCCAGGATCCCGAGGTACTTCTCCCTGATGGAGAGGCAGATGTTACGCACCTCCCGGAGGGTGCGGAGGTCGATCCCCGTGTCCCGGTCCGTTCCCTGGACCGAGGCGACCACGCTCTCGGTCGGGGGCTGGGAGGTCCCGAGGGCGAAGGGGGACATGGCCGTGTCCAGGATGTCCACCCCCGCCTCGATGGCCGCCTGGTACGACATGGGGGCGATGCCCGCCGTGGAATGGGAGTGGAGGTCGATGGGAAGCCCCGTCGCCTTCTTTATCCCGGTGATGAGCTCCTTTGCCGGCCCAGGCTTGATGAGCCCTGCCATGTCCTTGATGCAGATGGAGTCGCAGTCATGTCCCTGCAGCTCCTCTGCCATCTTCACGAACTTCGGGATGGTGTGGACCGGGGAGGTGGTGTAGCAGATGGCCCCCTGGAGGTGGGCGCCGGCCTTCTTCACCTCCACCATGGCTTTCTTCATGTTCCGGATGTCGTTTAACGCATCGAAGACCCGGAAGACCCGGACCCCGCGCCGGTGGGCGGCCGCGACGAACTTCTCCACCACGTCGTCGGGGTAATGCCGGTATCCCACCAGGTTCTGGCCCCGGAGGAGCATCTGGACGGGGGTCCGTGGCAGGGCTTCGGCAAAGGCAGAGAGCCGGTCCCAGGGATCGTCGTTGCAGAACCGGATGGCCGTGTCAAAGGTCGCCCCTCCCCAGGCCTCAACCGAGAAGAACCCCGCCTTCTCGATGGCCCGGGCAAGGGGGAGGCTGTCCTCGGTCCGCAGGCGCGTCGCTATGAGGGACTGGTGGGCGTCCCGGAGCGTGGTGTCCGTGATGTGCAGTCGGTGCATCCTCTTCTCCGTGGGAGGCGGATCGGCTGGCGGGCTCGAAGGGCCCAAACCTTTGAAAAATGGATGGTGCAAGTATAAAAACTATCACACGTCAGGCGTGATGAGTGAAACCATCCCGGACCGGCGGAAATGATGGAACGGCCACCCTGCACCCCCTTACCGATGGCAGAGGACCAGGGTTCGAATCCCGACGGGCCTGTTATTCCTGAGGGTGGATGATAACCTTCAGACTGCCATCCCGGTGCCGGGCGGTCAGGAGAAAACCTTCAGCCGTTTCCTGCAGGGGAAAGACATGGGTTATCATGTCGGTTACATTCACCCTGTTATACTGGATCCATTTCAGGGCCGTCGAAAGGTTATGGAAATCTGCACCATAGGAATGGGTAATCGTCACCTCTTTCTGCCACAGGTCCCAGAGATTGATTTCCGACTGTTGATCGGGACGCGTGGGGGCAAAAAACAGGATCGTACCCCCGGGTCCGACTGCTTCAAGGGACTGTTTCACGCAGATGGGGACCGGGGCGGTCATAATGACTGTGTCTGCGCCCAGGCCACCATTCAATTCCCTAAACCTTGCCGGGACATCTTCCATGGCGGAAATGGTCGCATCGGCACCGAATTTCCGGGCGGTCTCCAGCCGTTCGGGACTCGGGTTGGAGACCGCAATAAATCCCGCACCATTCAGGCGGGCCGCCTGGAGATGCAGCAGCCCGGTTATCCCGGCGCCGATGATGAGGACGGATCGACCGTCCGAGGTCGGGGCCCACTGCTGCCCGCGCAAAACACTTCCCAGGGGTTCAACAAAGGTTCCCGCATCAAAGGAAACCGGTTCAGGAAGGCGTAAGATACCCCGATCCACGTTGATCCCGGGCAGGACAACATATTCTGCAAACGCCCCGAACGCATTTTTGAATTTTGTTCTGTGCAGGGTGTCACAGGCGGTCGTATGACCACGGATACAGGCATTGCACGTATTGCATGGTACATGGTGGGTAACCACGACCCGGTCTCCCACGTTCCATTTCGGATCTGCGCCGGGACCGACTTCTGTAATAGTCCCCGTGCATTCATGTCCGAACGCCCCAATACCACCCGGTCTCCCGGCACGCTTGATCCGGTACCATTCCATGACGTCCGAGCCGCAGACCCCGCATGCCATGATCCTGACCTTGATCTCTCCCGGCCCGACCGGGAGATCTTCAATATCCTCGATGCGGATGTCACTGTTCGAATAATAGACGGCCGCTCTCATTGGATTCCACCAAAGTGAGGAGATCTGCGGGAAAATATGAACCGATTCGCTGTAGCGTAAAACAACATCGTGAAAACCATTTGATAGGTAGTTGCGCCATTAACTTTATAGCTACCTGCTCAGAGAAATACTGTCGAAGTGTATGAAAAAGAAGGAAATCATACGTTTGTTCATACTCATTTTATGCATTTCTGTCCTGTTTTTTATTCCATGGACATCAGTTTTTGGCGTAAAAGATGAGGCCCTCAAAGAAACAATTGATGTCGATCAAAACAATTTAGGTGTTTTTATAGTATTTATCCTCGTTTTAAGATTCATTTATAAAAATTTCTTGCCATCACTTCCACAGGATCTGAAGAGAGAAGAAATCAAAGAAGCTGATCAGGAAGACAGGAAACAACTGCTGTTTAAGCCAAGAAATCGAATTATACTGATGTATCTATTTATTTCACTCATGGGGATATGGATGTGTGTTTATGGAATCCTGCTAAGAAAACCGAATGAAGATCCAATTATTTTTATTATAGGTTCTCCC
>DATKKN010000133.1:0-4234 GCA_035542895.1 Methanomicrobiales archaeon
GAGGTAGCCCCGCTGGAGCCGGCCGAGATCGGAAAGGCCGAGGAGCCGGGGGAACTCCGCGAGGGGGATGATATCCGTCGTCGTGGAGCCTACGTCGAGGAGCACCGCACCCGGGTACCGGGTGCGGAGGAGGTCGGCGGAGGCGAGCCAGTTCGCCGCCGCGAGCTGAGGTACTGCATCCTGGTGGAAGGCGGCATCGGTCCCGTAAAACCTGGCCCCCGGGAACACCTCCCGTACCGCATCCACGATGAACCCGATTCCCTCCATCTTTGAGCCGAAGCAGTCGGCGAGCTCTCCGCTCATCACGACCGCCGCATCGGGATCGGGATGGGCATCCCGGAAGGCCTGGAGATGCTCTGCGAGCGGGGCATCCTCCCAGATCGGGCAGTACCGGAGGGTAACCCTCTTCCCATCCACGAGCTTCAGGTTCGCACCACCGACGTCGATGCCAATCACAGCCGGGTCACCTTCCCGTCCTTCGTGAACCGTACACGGCCCTGGAAATGGACCGCCTCAGGGCCGCACCCGTGGGAGGCGTCTACGAGGATCTGCGCGATCTCCTCCTCCATCACCGCCGCTATACCGATGAGGGAGGTCGTGATTCTCGGGTTGACATCCACCACGTACACCCGGTCCGCGACCACCATGTCCACCCCGGCATATCCCTGGCAGCCGAGCACCGTCACGGCCTTCCGGGCGAGATCGAGGATCTCGCCGCTCCTCGGGTGCTCGACCGGGGTCTCCCCTCCCAGGTAGCGGAAGGCCCCGTCCTTTACCTCGAAGTGCTGCCGGTTCAGGGCGAGGACAAGGGGGGGGTTCCCCGAGTAGTTGAGGCAGGCCTCTCCCGTATTCCTCGACCCGACGAGGCTTGCCGAGAGGTGCTCCCCTTCGATGTACTGCTGGGCGAACTCGTCCTCTCCGGCGGGCCCGTCGGTGAGCCGCACCCCCTGCGACCCGCACCCATGGACAGGCTTCACCACACGTAAGCCCTGTTCGGCCTTCCCGGGAACCGGCACCCCGTGCCGGGCCAGGATCTGCCCGGTCATCACCTTATTCCCGCAGACCGCTGCAACGAGGCTGCTGCACCCCAGGTTGTGGGTGAGGTCCTCGAGGATCTTCGTGAACCCGGGGAGGAGATGGTCGGGGGCGATGACGAGCCCCGCGTCGCAATCCGGGGCGAGGCGTTCGATCTCCCGGCCGAAATCCCCCGTCCCCGGAATGACCGCCTGGTATCCGGCCCGGGCAAAGGAACCTGAGAGGACCGCGAGCATCGCCGCTCCCTCGGGGGCGAGGGCGGGGTCGCGCGAGGTGGCATACTCGGCGAGGAGCACCTTCATAACGTACTTGTATGCGCCGCTCACCCTTTACCATGACGATCGATTCCTTCTTCTAGCCCGACCCCCCACCTACGATCTGGATGAAACCGCGGATCCTCCTCACGAATGACGATGGCATCTACTCGGCGGGGCTCTGGGCGGCCTACGAGGCCCTTTCAGGCATGGCTGACGTGACCATCGTAGCCCCGGCCACCCAGCAGAGCGCGGTCGGCCGGTCCATCTCCATCTTCGAGCCCATCCGGGTCCACGAGGTGGACCTCCAGGGGGTAAAGGGGATCGCGGTGGGAGGAAAGCCGACGGACGCGGTGATCATCGGCCTCTACGCGCTTCGGCTCGAGCCCACCCTGGTGGTCTCGGGGATAAACATCGGGGAGAACCTTTCCTTCGAGTCCATCATGACCTCGGGCACGGTCGGGGCAGCGCTCGAGGCGTCGAACCAGGGGACGAAGGGCATCGCCTTCTCACTCCAGGTGGAGGACCAGGGAGAGAAGTTCGACGACCCCCGCCGGTACGGGAAAGGGTTTGCCCGGGCAAAGGAGATCGTCGCCGAGATCACCGGGGAGGTACTCCGGAGGGGGTTCCCTGAAGACGCTGATGTCATCAACGTGAACATCCCCTCCCGGATCCGGGGCGGGTACGAGGTGACGCGCCTCTCCCGGAAGCTCTTCCAGACCGGCGTGGAGAAACGCCTGGATCCCCGGGGCCGGCCCTACTTCTGGATCAACGGGCCCCTTGTCGAGGACGCCGAGGAGGGGACCGACGTCCATGCGGTTCGGAAGGGGAACATCTCCGTGACGCCCATCACGCTGGACTGCACGGCCCACGCGGCCGACGGTACCATGAGGAACCTCTTCCCGGATCGGGGCGAATAAGCGGGGGAAGGAAGAGCAGGGCGCTAATCCAGAGGGGCCCTGCCCTGGTCCAGACGAGTCCCCATCCTCCCTGGCCAGGAGGAGCCGCTTCGCGCCCCCTCCTCCCTGGACGTCCCCGGCTCCCTGCGGGACCCGGGAACCTCCGGACCGTATTGTTCATATGGGCAGGCGGGAGATTCCTCTTCATGAAGGAGAAGGGCGATCCCGGGAAACGTGCGGCGGGCCGCTCGGCGGCCGACAGGGTAGAGGAGGGCATGGTGGTCGGCCTCGGCACCGGTTCAACGGTCCTCTTTGCGATGGACCGCCTCGCGGAGCGGATCGGCGAGGGCTTCTCGATCACGGGGATTCCCACCTCGTACCAGGCAGAGATCCGGGCCCGCACCCTCGGCATCCCCCTCGCCACCCTCCAGGATTTCCCGGCGCCTGATATCGCCATCGATGGCGCTGACCAGGTCGATTCGGGTAGGCGCCTCGTCAAGGGCAGGGGCGGTGCCCTCACCCGGGAGAAGATCGTGGCCCATGCCGCGAAACGACTCATCATCGTGGTCGACCAGGGGAAGTGCGTCCGGCAGCTCGCCGGCATTGTTCCCGTCGAAATCCTCCCCTTCGCCCTCCTCCCGGTCTTCCACGCGGTCGGAAAACTGGGCGCTCATCCGGTGCTCAGGGAGGGATTGGGGAAGGACAGCCCGGTGGTCACCGAAAACGGGAACTTCATCCTGGACTGCGGTTTCAGTGAGATCCCGGATCCCGACACCCTCGAGATCGATCTCGATGCCACCCCGGGGGTGATCTCGTCAGGCCTCTTCACGAGAGTGAAAGAAAAGACCGTGGTGGTGGTGGGAAAGGCTGACGGGACCGTCTTCACCCTGTGAGATCCTGGTCCAGAGGGGCCCCTACCCCCCCGTCCAGAGGGTCCCTACCCCCTGGACATGAGGGGCCGCTCTGCGCCTCCTCCTCCCTGGACGCTCCCGGACCCTCTCGAGGGTTCCCAACCCCCCGAGACAACCCCGGCTCCTTCGGAGCCGGGCCTCCTTACGGGATCCGGGATCCCTATGAGATGTATTCCCGAAGCTTCTGGATCAGGTCGAGCTGGGTCTTTGCCTCGCGTTTCTTGTCCTTTTCGATGGAGTCCATGATCTCGGTGATGGGCCTGGCGAGCTCGTAGATCTTCACCGGCCGGCCCTTGCTCTCGGCCCGGCTCTCCCGGCTCTTCACCCAGTTCACCTCGGTGAGGAAGCGCATGGCGATCGAAACCTCGGGCTGGCGGAGGTCGGTGCCCCGCTCGATGTCCCGGGAGGTGGACTCCTTCGTGTTCGCGAGGTAGACAAGGACCTTGGCCACGTTCCTCTTCAGGCCGAGACCCATGAGGAGCTCGGTGAACTCCTCCTCCTTCTCCGTGAAATACATGACCTTTTCCGGCCTCATGCGCACTTCACCAGGGGGATGAATATAATTGTTTAAAACTAATCTATAAAATATTATTAAATAATATATAAATCCATCTATTTGCAACCGCAGAGCCATCGTTTCCAAAGAAACGCCGTCAGGTATCGGAAGAGTGAGACGCCAGGAAGAGAAGAAGAAATCTCCCCCGGAACAAGGGGATTATATGAGGCCGAGGTTCGTGAGATCCGAGAGGATCTTCTGGACCGCCTTCTTCGCGTCCTCGGGCTTTTTCCCGCCGGTGATGATGAGCTTCCCTGACCCGAAGAGGAGGACCACCACCTTGGGCTCGTCGAGACGGTACACGAGGCCCGGGAACTGCTCCGGCTCGTACTCGATCATCTCGAGGTTGAACCCGACCGCGATCTTGTTCAGGTTGATTGGGGACCCGAGGTCTGCCGAGGTGACGATATTCTGGATCTTGTAGGTGAGGGTCTCGGGGATATCGATGGAGAGGGCCCGGAGCTGGTTGCCCAGGATCTCGAGCCCCCGGGAGAGGCTGTCGATGGACTTCGCGCCCGTGAGGACGACCTTCCCGCTCCCGAAGACGAGGGCCGCGATCTTCGGGTCCTGCATCCGGAG
>DATKKN010000134.1:0-3149 GCA_035542895.1 Methanomicrobiales archaeon
CTCGGTTCGCGGCATGCAGGATGACCCGGAGGAGCTTTGCGTCCATCGGGATCTGGCAGCCGATTGAGGCCTCCATGGACTCGATGCCCGCCAGGCAGTGGGCGATGGGACAGATACCGCAGACCCGAGATGCGATCTTCGGGACCTGGTCCATCGTCTTACCGATAGCGAGCTTCTCAACACCCCTCACCGGGGTGATGGAGAGCCAGTCTCCTCGCTCAACGATGCCCTGATCGTCGACCTTCAGGGTGAGCTTGGAGTGGCCTTCATGTCTCGTGGTTGGAGAGATCTCTACAACTTTCGACAATGGTATCGCCTCGATTTCACGATTCGGTGTTCTTCAGGCTGTACCGTGGTTAAGGCACACTCTGTGCGATTGTTCTAAGATAGTTAGCCGTACATGACGTACGTTAAGCACCTACTTTCTCCAAGGCGTTAGTTATAGTTTTCGTTTTGGTAATATCGTCGGAAATCCGCTCATACAAACGGAGATAAAGGTACAACTCCGACGGGTAGCCAGGAGTTCACGATCGCAACGGCGGAAACATCGTTTCCGGGGTGCTGGCAAGACCGGGCAATCGCAAGGCCGGAGAAACTCGGAGGGTGTCGTCGTTCTTGGGTGAGGGAGCCATTACCCGGGGGTAAGCTCCCCCTCCATCTCCACCATGAGCTCGGCGAGGGTGGCCTTGCGCTCGGCATAGGCATTGTGCTGGTGGATGGACTCCTCGTTCGTCTGCTTGATGGTGACAACCGAGTCGGCCGGGAGGTAACTGAAGGTCCCGAGAACCTTCCGGGCGATCTCCCGGACGCAGTCCTCCACGAACCTCGGGTTCTTGTGGGCCTCGAGGACCACGTAGCTCTCGTCCCCGCGCTTCAGGAGCTCGTAGATCCGGGCCGACATGGAGTCCTTCAGGATATCGATGATGTCCTCCAGGCCCACGCGCTGGTCGTCGTCGGTCTCCAGGCAGAGGAAGCCCTTCCCCCGCTGGTTGTGGGTGGCCATGGGGACCTCGGCGAAGAATGCCTCCACCTTGTCCTGGGAGATCCCGAGGTTCGCGAGGACATGGGATGCCCGGTCCTTCATGATGTCCTGGGCGCAGGGGCAGGCGGTCATCCCGGTGACCTCTGCCCCGATCGACTTCCGGACGAAGGGGTTCGAGTCGTTCCGGCGGGCCACCGCCTTTGCATAGACCATGACCACCTCGTGGCAGGCCGTCATGCTCACCGGCGTCTCCCGCCGCTGCATGAACTGGCTCCGCATGGTCACCTCGGTCCGGTCGGCGTACTCGTGCCGGTCCAGGAGTTTCCGGGCGACGGTGGAGCAGAGCTGCTCCACCTCCTTCACCTCGCCGTCGATGGCCTGCTGGAGGACCTCGTCGATGACCTCGAAGTTCCGGGAGAGGTTCGCCCCCTTGAGCTGCGCCGGGAGATCGACGAAGACATCGAAGGTGGAGATGAAGATGACCGGGCGCTTGTTCGGCCTCGGGACCTCCACGAGCTTCTTGACGTTCGTCACCCCGACCCGGGTGAGGTTGATGCAGACCTCCGGCTGGGTCGCCTGTACATCCGGCAGGTCCGAAGAAGTCGGGGTCATGGAGTGAGAAGGATCGATACAAGGGGAATGGGGATGATTCGCTAATGAATCTTCCCTTTCCGCGATATAATCTTTATCTCTTTCCACGCGAGATATCTGCGGGTATGGAACCCACGATACCCAGGTACTTTGACGATGATGCCGATCTCGGCGTGCTCAAGGGGAAGAAGATCGCCGTTATCGGCTATGGCTCGCAGGGCCGGGGGCAGTCCCTGAACCTCCGGGACAGCGGCCTCTCGGTGATGATCGGGCTCCGGCCCGGGAAGAGCTGGGACCGGGCGAAGCAGGAGGGCTTCGAAGTCCTCCCGGTGAAGGACGCGGTGAAGAGGGCCGACGTGGTCCAGATCCTCGTCCCCGACGAGCTCCAGGCCGGGGTGTACCGGGCAGAGATCGGCCCGAACCTATCGCCGAAGACCTGCCTCATGTTCTCCCACGGCTTCAACATCCATTTCGGCCAGATCGTGCCCCCTGCGAACGTCGATGTCATCATGGTGGCCCCGAAGGGGCCCGGAGCCATGGTCAGGCGCACCTACGAGGAGGGGAAGGGTGTTCCCGCCCTCATCGCCATCCACCAGGATGCCTCGGGAAAGGCGAAGGACATCGCCCTTGCCTATGCGAAGGGTATCGGCGCGACCCGGGCCGTGGTTCTCGAAACGACATTCCGCGAGGAGACCGAGACCGACCTCTTCGGCGAGCAGGCGGTCCTCTGCGGCGGCTGCACTTCGCTCATCAAGGCCGGCTTCGAAACGCTCGTGGACGCCGGGTATGCCCCGGAGATGGCGTACCTCGAGATCCTCCACGAGCTGAAGCTCATCGTGGACCTGATCCACGAGGGCGGGCTCACGAAGATGCGGGCCGCCATCTCGAACACTGCCCAGTACGGCGACCTGACCCGGGGACCCCGGGTCATCGGGCCCGAGGTGTACATGGTCATGCAGGAGCTCCTCGAGGAGATCCAGACCGGCGAGTTCGCAAAGGAGTGGATCCTGGAGAACCAGGTGAACCGGCCGGTCTTCAACGCGCTCACGAAGGCAGACGAGGATCACCTCATCGAGGAAGTGGGCAGGGACCTCCGCAGCCTCATGCCGCAGTTCAAGAAATGATTTTCTGATGAAAATCATTTCTCTCACCCTCGGAGCCTGATGGCTCCTTCGGGTTCAAAAAATAATTTCTCCGAATTTTTTTTCTCCCCCAAGGCCTGATGGCCCCTTCGGGTTCCGTAAGTGACCTTCTTTCTCCCGCGGGGGTTAGGATCCCCCTTCGGGTTCAGGTGGTAACCTCCCTCCACCCCCGGGGAACTGAGAAATCCCATTCATTTTTCTATCCTCCCGCCCAAACATTTCCTCCATGTCCGTCTGCATCGTCTACCATTCCGAGACCGGGAACACGAAGAAGGTCGCCGAGCAGGTCGCGAAGGCGACCGGCGCGACCCTGATCCCGGTCCGCGACCTGGCGGGGTACAACAAGATCACCATGTACCTCCTGGGTGCCCCCCGGGCGATGAGAGGTGAGAAAGCAACCATCGAGCCCCCGGTCATCGATGTCTCGGCCTTCG
>DATKKN010000135.1:0-4639 GCA_035542895.1 Methanomicrobiales archaeon
AAGAGGTCGCCGGCATGGACCACGACATCGGGGTGAAGCCGGGTGATGGCATCGATTCCGTCGAGGAAATTCGCGTAGACCAGCCGTTCCCGCAGGTTCATGCTGGTCTCCGGATCCAGCCGGTTGAACTGCGAGAGGCCCAGGTGGTTGTCACCGATGTGGACGAATCTCATCTCTCCCCTGCCCGGAATCATCCCCCGCCCTTATAGAGCTCCCGCGGGCGGCGCGAAGATGAGGGACCCCCGATCACCAGCTATCTATATTCATTCACTGATATTTCTATGCTGATGCTATGTCGCGAAGAGCAGTCGATGCCGTCTTCCAGGGCCTCTTCGCCCTCACCGACCTGAGAGTGATCCTCCGGCGGACCGCCCCCTCCCACGAGCTCACCGGGGAGGACCGGAAGGCGGTCCAGGAATGCATTGCCGACCTGAAACGGCAGGCCGGGATCCTCGAGGAGGAGCTGCTCAGATGAGGTGCACCGGGGACATCGAGGTCCGGGACCTCGAGGAGGTTGCCATCAACATCGACCCCATCCAGGCCGGGGGGAGGCTCACCGCCGATGCCATGAAGGCAGTCATCGCCTACGGGGACGGTTACTCGGTCTGCGACAACTGCCGGAAGCCCTTCCGGCTCGACCAGATCAAAAAGCCGCCCATTGACGTTTTCCACCGGGAGCTTGCACAGTTCGTCGGCATGGACGAGGCCCGGGTCATGCCCGGCGCACGGAGGGGCTTCCAGGCAGTGGCCGATACCTGCGTCGAAAAAGGCGCCCCGGTGCTCCTCACCGCCCTCTCCCACTATACCGAGTTCCTGGCCATTGAGGCAGCGGGAGGGGTCCCCCGGGAGATCCCGAAGGACGGGGCGAACCGCATCACCGCCGATGCCGCAGCGGCACGGATAGAGGAGGTGACCCGGGAGTTCGGGAAGCCGCCCGCCCTCCTCTTCGTCGACCACTTCGACTACCAGTTCGGGAACGAGCACGAGGTACGGCAGATCGCCAAGGCCGCCCACGCCCATGACGTGAAGGTAATGTACAACGGTGCCTACACGGTGGGGATTCTTCCCGTGGACGGGAAGGAACTCGGAGTGGATTTCGTCGTCGGCTCGGGGCACAAGAGCATGGCATCCCCGGCACCTTCGGGGGTCCTCGCGACGACCGCGGAGTTTGCCGGGGACCTGTTCCGCACGACCCGGGCCAGGGGGGACATCACAGGCAGGGCCTTCGGCGTGAAGGAGGTGGAGCTCCTGGGGTGCACCCTCATGGGCGCGACCATCATGGGGATGATGGCCTCCTTCCCCCATGTCAGGGAGAGGGTGAAGCGATGGGACGGGGAGCTTGCGAACGGGAAGATTGTCATTGATGCCCTGCTATCCATCGGGGGGACGGTCATCCTTTCGGAGTACCCCCGGAGGCACACCCTCAGCCGGGTCGATACCCGGAACTCTTTCGACCGGGTCGCCCAGACCCACAAGAAGCGGGGCTACTTCTTAACGAGTGCCCTCGCGGGGAAGGGTGTCGGGGGGCTCATCCCCGGGGCGACGAAGGTCTGGAAGTTCAACACCTACGGGCTCACCCGCCGGCAGTGCGAGTACCTCGCCGCGGCCTTCAGGGATATCGCCCGGGAGAACGGGATACCCGTCGGCTGATTCGCCCGCTTCTTCCGGACCGGATTTTCTACCCTATTTCCTGACCTTCCTCGCCGCCCCGAAGCACTCGAGGGCCTCGTCCTGCCGGCCGACCTTCACGAGGGTGTTGCCCTTCGCGATCCAGGCCTGGCAGGACCTCGGGTCGATCCGGAGCGCCGTCGAATAGCATTCCAGGGCCTCGGGGTACCGCCCGAGGGCCTTCAGCTCGTTGCACTTCGCGAGCCAGGCATCTGCGGCATCGGGGTTTTCCCTGATGGCACGGTCGAACAGCTCGATGGCCTTCTCATGCTTCCCCTCATCTGCACACCGCTGCCCCTCCTCAATCCAGTTGCAGGCCTTTGCCTCCCCATCCGGCTTCTTTCCGGCCATAATCAGTGGTGGACGGAGGGGATGATGAGATTTGGGTTCATTGCGGGTGGTTAACCCGTGGATTCCCGTCGAAATAACCTGAGGAAGGGGAACTCCGGATGGGCTTGGTCGGATTCGAACCGACGATCCCCGCCTTGTAAAGGCGATATCATAACCGACTAGACCACAAGCCCGCACTGTCAGGGTGGTGCGGCGATCCTCTTAAAATTGTTGAAGGGCCGGCCCCTGCTGCTCCCGACAGCGGATGACGACGGGAAAAAGGAAAGTGGAGGTTACTGGAACCCGAAGGAGCGACTCCTTCGGAGTCACTTTCCGGGTTTACTGGAACCCGAATGGGTGATGACTTCGCCATCACCCTTCTGGTTTCACAGAAACCCGAAGGATTTCAGGGTGACCTCGGGGTTCACGGCGCCAACGTGGTACACGACGCCCTCGGTGAGCTCGTTGATGACGACCTCGGCGGGTGAGAAGAGCGAGGTGTCGATCTTGTAGAAGTCGAACTTCGCCTCCTTGAAGATCTCGTAGAAGGGTTTCCCGTACCCCTTGGACTTGTTGGAGGGGATCCTCTCGAGGAAGTCCTTGATCTTCG
Organism: Methanomicrobiales archaeon; assembly: GCA_035542895.1. Taxonomy (GTDB): domain Archaea; phylum Halobacteriota; class Methanomicrobia; order Methanomicrobiales; family JACTUA01; genus JACTUA01. The sequence goes on from DATKKN010000135.1 coordinate 2,609, forward strand.
GGTTCTTCACGGTGAGGTAGATGGAGCCATGGTAGATGGTTGCATCGTTCGTCGAGCCCATGGCCTTCGTCGCATCCTTCTTCACCGGGGCGATGGGCGCGGTCCCGATCCCGGACACGACGGTGCGGGTGTCGAAGCCGAGCTCGTTCAGCTTGTAGATGGCGGTCTCGACACACCGGCCCGCCACCTGGATGGATCCCACGAGCGAGGCCGTCGGCGCGACCACCGCGCAGGTGTTCGCAGGATCTACGTCGCACTCGGTCGCGATCTTCTCGAGGACCTCGCCGTTCGGGAGGTGGTCGCTCTCCAGGCAGATGACCGCGTCCTCGCAGTCGTCCTCGTAGTCGATGACCTCGAAGGTGTGCTTGGGCTTCAGGGACAGTGCCCTCGCCGGCCCGCTCCCCATTGCCGAGTAGTTCCCGACCTTGATGGTCCACCCCGCCTTCTGGGCGCCCAGGCAGGCGATGGCGGGGAAGTCGGTCATCACCTCGATGAACGGGACGGGCACCCCCTTGATCTGCCCCATCCGGAATCCGACCTCGCCGAGTCCCCCCATGCAGATCTCGGTGAAGAACCTTCCCGCCCGGTAGCCGCCCCGGGTCGAGACGCCGCAGTCCACGATGCGGGCACCGTTGTCCAGCTGGTGGAAGGCAGCGTTAAAGTCTTCTGGATATTCGGCAAGCTCGTTGAAGAGATCCAAGGCAAGTTCATTCACGCTGAGCACTCAGTTTCCCCCGGTAGAGATGATGAAAGAGTGAGGGATAAGGATATGATAAGCGTTACCAAACTGATCTCGCGGCCCCTGCCGGAACTGCCTGATGTACCTGGACCTGATTTACGTCAGGTACTCGAGGACCCTCCCGGGGTCATACCTGAGGCTGATGAGCCGGGTCCGCCCCCGGCCGTCCCGGTAGGAGAGGTTCACGAGGCGCATGGCATCGAGCTTCTTCACCATCTCGTAGAACCGGGTATAACCGATGCTCTCCTTCTCCTTGATGGCCTTGTATACCTCGCCGGCGTTCATCTCCTTCTCGCCGCTCGAGAGCTCGGCAACCTTTCTTAAGAGCTCCTTCTCCTCGGCCTTCAGGGTCTTTACCGTGAACGCGAGGTGAAGGTACCTGGAGACCTCGTAGGCCCGGCAGATGTCGTCCCGCTCGATGGTCCGGCGCGCCGCCTTCTCGGCGGAGAGCGTCGCCCGCTTCAGGAGGTCGATCCCCACCCGGAGGTCCCCGCTCTTCATGGTCTGCTCCACGACGAGCCGGAACACGGGCTCCGGGAGGGCATTCGGGTAGAGCCCCTGGTTCACCCGGTCCCTGAGGATACCTGCCACCTCCTCCTCCTTGTAGGGTGGGAAGTAGACCTCGGTGGGCCGGAAGACCGAGGCCACCCGGGCGTCCACCGCCTGCACGAGGTCCACGGTCATGTCCGAGATGATCAGGATCACCCCGATGCGCGTCCCCTCGTAGGCCTCGTGCGAGCGCAGGAGGGTGTAAAGGACCTTGTTCATCTCGTTCTCATAGAGGAGGTAGTTCGCGTCGTCCAGGCAGACGAGGAGGACGAGGTCGTCCCGGAGCATGATCCGGGCGATGGCGTCGAAGACCTGCTTGAAGGAGGTGCCGGACGCAGGCGGGAGGTGGCCGGCGAGCTTCCGGTAGATCTGGGAGAAGATGGCGAACTTCGTGTTGTCGATCTGGCAGTTCACGTAGACGGGCACGAGCTTCTTCGTCGTCTCCTCGATCTCGGAGAAGAGCTTCCTTACCGAGGTGGTCTTCCCGGTCCCCGGCAGCCCCCTGCAGACGGTGTTTAACGGCCGGGCCCCCTTCAGCCCGGGCCTCACCTGGAAGGCGAGCTCCTTCATCTGGTCCTCGCGGTGCTGGAACTGCTCGGGGACGTAGTCCAGCTCGAAGACCTCCGGCTCGCGGAAGAGGCTCTCGTCCCACATGAGGAGGCTTTTTTTCATCCCACTAGAGACTGGGCCGGGTTCTTTTTAAACCTTGGCAGTGCGCGGTGCGGAGGTGAACGTGAGGACGG
>DATKKN010000136.1:0-20202 GCA_035542895.1 Methanomicrobiales archaeon
AGTCGCGGAGCTATGCCCATGCTCTTCATCTCATCGAGAAGGAGCTTGAAAGCGTACGACATCTCCACAGGGTAGATGTCGGTCTCGCCGCCGCAGGCCAGGCACCGGGTTGTGTTCGCCTTCCGGTCGAGCATGGCCACCATGCCGCAATGTGCACAGACATACTCCTGTACTTTATCAGATTCGTCGAGAAGACGTTCCTTGAGGGCCATTGCTGCACCGTGACCGATCATCACATCGCGTTCCATCTCCCCGAACCGCAACCCTCCTTCCCTGGCCCTCCCTTCGGTTGGCTGACGGGTCAGGACCTGGACAGGGCCACGCGAGCGGGCATGCATCTTGCTCGAGACCATATGGTAGAGTTTCTGGTAGTAGATGACACCGACGTAGATATCGGCCGAGAACTGTTTTCCTGTAATACCATCATACATGACCTCGCGGCCGGTATGGGAGAAACCCAGTTCCGTGAGGGATTCCCGAAGAGCCGGTTCCTGCTCCCCTGAGAAAGCCGTGGCATTGATGCGGTGGCCTTCCATGGACCCCACCTTACCCCCAATCATCTCCAGCATGTGACCGATGGTCATCCTGCTGGGGATGGCATGGGGGTTGATGATAAGGTCAGGGCTCAACCCGGCCTCGGTGAAGGGCATATCTTCCTGGGGTGCGATCAGCCCGATGACTCCCTTCTGCCCGTGCCGGGAGGCGAACTTGTCCCCGACCTCGGGCACCCGGAGGTCCCGGGTCCGGACCTTCACGAGCCGGGCGCTGTTCTCCCCCTCGGTGATGATGACCGTGTCGATGATCCCCCGCTCGTTCGAGCGCATCGTGACCGAGGTGTCCCGCCGCTTCTCGACGGCGATAAGTTCGCCGGATGGCTCCTCAAGGAACCGGGGCGGGGAGGTCTTCCCGATGAGGACGTCCTTTTCGTAGACGATGGTCTCGGGGTTGATGATCCCGTCGGCGTCCAGGTGCTGGTAGAACTCGGCACCGTGGGCACCGGTCACCTCCTCGTCCGGGATCTGGATCTTGTCCACCTGTCCGCCGGGGTACCTGCGCTCCTCGCCCTCGTAGGTCCGGAAGAAATGGGACCGGCCGAGGCCCCGGTCGATGGCCGCCTTGTTGAAGATGAGGGCATCCTCGATGTTGTACCCTTCGTACGAGAGGATGGCGACGACAAAGTTCTGGCCTGCCGGCCGGTCATCGGAGCCGATCGATTCGGACGTGCTCGTGTGGACGAGGGGCCTTTCTGCATAGTGAAGGAGGTGCCCCCGGGTGTCGGGCCGGAGCTTCATGTTCGCGGCGCCGAAACCGAGGGCCTGCTTCACCATCCCGGCGCCCATGGTGACCCGCGGGCTCGCGTTGTGCTCAGGGAAGGGCACGTGGGCCGCGGCGATCCCGAGGATCAGGGAGGGGTCGATCTCCAGGTGGGTGTGCTCGGGGGTGATGTCCTTCTCGTGGATGGCGATGTAGAGGTCCTCCTCCTCCTCGGCATCGATGAACTCGATGAGCCCTCGCTTCACGAGGTCATCGAAGGGGATGAGGCCCTCCCTGAGCCTCGCGGTATCCTCGGAGGTGATGAGGGGCTTCCCCTTCTCGAGGACGATGAGGGGCCTCCTCGCCCGGCCCCGGTCGGTGTGGATGATGACATCGCCGTTGTACGCCTTGAAGGAGACGTTGATCTCCGTCGGGATCTCCCCCTTGCGGCGCATCCTCCGGAGGTTACCGACGAGCTCCTTTGGTTCCTCGACGAGGCCGATGAGGGCGCCGTCCACGAAGACCCTCGACTTTTTCATGCCGTCTCCCTCCGGATCTGCTCGACGCCGAGGGTGTAGAGGAGCCTCGGCACCTCGGAGTCGTCGTCGACCCCGCGGCTGATCTCGACCATCTGGGCGAAGTTCTTCACGAGGCCGCAGTTCGGCCCCTCGGGGGTCTCGCTCGGGCAGATCCGGCCCCACTGGGTCGGGTGCAGGTCACGGGCCTCGAAGTGGGGCTGGGATCGGGAAAGAGGGGAGATGACCCGGCGCAGGTGGGAGAGGACCGACATGTGGTCCACCCGGTCCAGGAGCTGGGAGACACCGGTCCTCCCGCCGACCCAGTTGCCCGTCGCGAGCGGGTGGAGGAGCCGCTCGGTGAGGACGTCGGCCCGCACGGCGGTCGCGATGGAGAGGTCGCGGTGGCGCATCGACGCCCGTTCGAGCTGGTACTTGATGTCCCTCGTGAGCCGGTTCAGGGAGATCCGGAAGAGGTCCTCCATCAGGTCGCCGGCGAGCTTGAGCCTTTTATTCGCGTAGTGGTCCTTGTCGTCGATCCTCCGGCGGTTCAGCACGAGGTCGAAGCAGGACTCGGCCATCCGGCCGAGGAAGTGGGCCTTTGCGAGCCGGACGCCGTCGACCGCCGCCCGGTGGCCGGGGTCGCCCTCCTTGAGGGTCGCGGGCATCAGGTAGTTCAGGTGGGGGAGGAGGTAGTTGTCGAGGACGAACTCGGCCCGCTTCTTCTGGTAGTCCCGGGTCTGGTTCGGGGCGAGCTTCTTCCCGACGTACATGATCCCGCTCTCCACCGAGTCGCACTCGCTCTCCTCGAGGTTCTGCATCATGAAGGTGAGGATCTCCTCGTCGGTCGAGACGGCCTCGACGATGTCATGGTCGGAGGCGAGGCCGAGGGCCTTCATGAGGTCCACGAACCTGAGATGGCCTGCGACCGAGGGGAAGGATACCTCGAGGAGGTTCTTCCGGTTGCGCTCGACCACGACGAGGGCCCGGTAACCCCGGAACTGGGAGAAGACCTTCGCGACGTAGATCCGCTCGTTGTACCGCTCGGTGAACTCGGTCATGATCTTGTTGCTCGCGAGGTCCTCGAGGGTCATCAGGACCCGCTCGGTCCCGTTGATGATGAAGTAGCCGCCGGGGTCGAGGGGGTCCTCGCCGTGAGCGACCCGCTCCTCGTCCGAGAGCCCGAAGAGGTTGCATTTCCGGGATCCGACCATGACGGGGAGCTGCCCGATGTTCGCGATGACCGGGTCCTGCCGGGTATCCCCATGCAGGAGGGTCATGGTGAGGTAGATGGGTGCAGCGTAGGTGAGATTCCGCAGCCTCGCCTCGCTCGGGAACAGGCTCCCCTGGGACCCGTCGGCCTCCCGGACCACCGGTTTCTCGACGGTGATGGTCCCGAGTTCCACCCAGACCGGCACCCGGCTCTTGCCCCGGGAGTCGATGTCCGTCTGGATGATCTTCTGCTCGTTTACCACCTTCTGGAGGTTGTGCTCGAGGAAATTGTTGAAGGAATCGAGCTGGTGGCGCGATACATGCTCCTTCGAGAAATAGACCCTGGAAAGTATACCCCTTTCGATCAAAGCGGTTCAGTCCCCCTCACTTCTTCGGCCGCTTGATCACGAGACGGAAGGACTCGGCCCTTCCCGCCGTCTGGCTCTCGCGGACGATCCCGATGACATCCCCCGGCTTGGCCTTGATGGCCTTCACCGACGGGTCGTCGTGATAGATCTTCGGCAGCTGTTCCAGCGTGAGATGATACGTCGAGAGGAGCGCTGTGATCTCCTCCCCCTCCATGATGCGATGGTCAGGGACCATCATGTGCTCGAGAACATTGAATGTGGTCAAAAGATCCTCCCAGGAGAGTGGATTTCCCTGTCCCCCGAAATGAGATTACCGGTCGTGTTCAGATCCATCACCGCTCTCGGCCACAGGTGCAACCTGTGGGAGCGGGCTCGGGGGGATTTGAACCCCCGGCCACCTGGTTAAAAGCCAGGCGCTCTACCTAGCTGAGCTACGAGCCCCCGCACCCTCGCTCCTCTTGGCATTATTACAATGCGAGGTAACTATATAAACGTTCTCTCCTGAAACCGCGATTCCCGGGAATGACGGAACCGGGCAGCCGGATCATGGGTGCGGGTGGGGCCCCGGGACCTCCGGGAGACCGGGGGGATCGGAATGTTTATTTTACTGCGCTGGTTACCAATTTGCGGGATCGGGGCTGAAAAGCAGTCCCCGAAGTGTGGCGAGGCGTTCGATGGGACATGAGCCATCCCTTAAGTCCATGACGGGTTCCCTCTCTCTTGTCACCCGGTGGATCTACTTCGCCATCGCCATTGTCCTCGCTCTCCTTGCCATCATCTCCTTCATCGATATCGCCCAGGCATTCCTGGATATCGGGAAAGACCCCGACCTCACCACCGGCATCCTCAATGTCCTCCATGCGGTGCTCCTCACCATCATCATCGTCGAGATCCTGGAAACCGTGATCGTCTACTTCAGGACGAACCGGGTCCTCGTCCGGCCGATCCTCATCGCCGGCCTCACCGCCATGGTCCGGAGGATCCTCTTCTACGGGGTCGAGGCCATCCAGCCCGTGGATCTCCTCGTGGATGCCGTGGTCATCGCGGTTCTCACGGCCGCAGTGGTACTCGTCGGAAAGGAGGAGTGCCAGGATACGAAGAGCAGCTGAAAAGGGATTTTTTCCGAAGTTTATTTCTCGTTCAGGACCCGGTCGAGCTCGGACCGGATCTGGCTGAGCCGGCCCTCCTGGGTCTTGATGCTCTCGGACATGCTCTTCATGGCCTGGGAGATCTTCGAGGAGACCTGCTGGTTGGAGTCATAAATGTTGTATGTTGTCTCGAGGATCTTGAGGAGCCGGTTGTTCACGTCGACGCTCTTCGCGAGCCGGGAGTACTCGTCGATGATCCCCTGGTCGAACCCGGCCTTCCTCGCCTCTTCAACGTCGAGCTTGATGGTGTTCCGCCGCTTGAGGACATGCTCGATGGTGTCGTAAAGCTCCCGGTGGGTGATGGGTTTCAAGACATAGTCCTCGATGTACATCCCGTAGGTCTGGGCCTCCTCCGGCGAGAGCTGCTTTGCGGTGAGCATGAGCACGGGGATGTCCTTCGTCTCCGGGTTCCGCTTGATCTGCTCGAGGGTCTCCCAGCCGTCGATGGGCTCCATCATGATATCGAGGAGGATCAGGTCCGGCTTGATATTCTTCAGGATGTCCAGGCACTCGAGGCCGCTATAAGAGGCCACGGCCCGGTATCCCCCCCGCTCGAGCATGGTCACGAAGACGTCGACGATGAACGGGCTGTCGTCCACGACGAGTATGGTATACATTTCAGGCTCCCCCGGCCCGGGCAATGGATGGCGAGGTCTTGCCGATACTCATAAAACAGTCATCACCACATGTTCGAGGGTCATTGCCATGCATTCGAGTGTGATACCCACCGGGATTCCCCCGGGCAACCTCCGGTTGCCGGATGGGGCTGGATTGTTCCCTGAATAAATGATCACTGTTCCGTTCGGTAATAAACTTATTCTTTTCCCCATTTGCCTGCCATGATTTCCTTTTTGACCCCAGGTATACCCCGTCTTCATTTTCCGAAACGATTAAGATACCCGGGACGAACAAGTCCGGGGTCCAATCGGGGATGCAGCGCCGGACACCCGTCCCGGGCCGGAAAAAATCTTCCTAATTCTCCGCTGAATCTCTCCCTAAAAGGAAGAAACCGGGTTCCGGCCGAGGGATAGGAACAATAACATTATTTAAGTTCGCACTCCAGCTATTTACCATGCAGCTCCCCCGGGGGAAGTTCCGTTCTGTCATCAAAGGGGTGGCGCTGAATTCCCTGATCCAGGAGCTTGCTGAGGTCCGTTACACCGGAAATGTCACCATCACCCTGAAGCCGGAGGTCATCACCCTCGTCATCCAGAGGGGGCGGTATATACTCGCTGAGTATGGCCCGCTCCGGGGGGATCTGGCCTGGGAAGCGATGGCCGCCCTCGGGGAGACCATCATCGATGCCATCCTCTCGGACTTCTCGGAACCGGATCTGAAGCTCGCCCTCGAGTTCAACGACGAGTGCCTCCTGCCCTCCCCCACACCGGCGAGGATACCAAAGGCTCCCCGGGAAAGGCCGAGGGAACCCCCGCCGGTCGAAAGGCTGGCGGAGCGTCAGGTAGAGAAACCGGTGGAGCGGCCGGTGGAGGAGCTCGTGGAAAGGCTGGTCCGGGGGTCCGTCGGGAGATCCCCGGAGGGGAAGGCGAAGGGACCGGCGGAGATACCTCCCTCTCCCCGGGTCGAACGCCCTGCGGTTCCTGCCATCGGGCCGTCTCCCGGAGAGGGGAAGATCACTGACGGGGAACCGGCAGCGGGGGAAGCTCCCGTCACGGCGCAGGCCTGGACAAAGGTGGACATGGCCCAGGCAATCGCTGCTGGATCGGAGCTGGCCGGAGGGGAGATCCCGGCCCCCGACGGGTATGACGAGCTCGCCCTGCTCCACATGGAGATGTCGGCCCTGGACGACGTCGACGTCGAGCACATCGCGACGAAAATCCGGAAGAACGCGAAGGGGATCGTGAAGAAGCTCCACCTCGGCCACCTGATGACCGAGAAGGAGGAGTAAGAGGAAACCTGATATGGCGACCGAGTTCGAGACCATCGTGGAGACGCTCCTCGTGATCCTCACCGGGACCTGCATCGTGCAGGCGATCCTGGCAGGGCTGCTCCTCAGGCAGATGAAGCGGATTTCCGAAAGCCTCGGCGGAGCGGCACCTCCGAGGCCGCGGGCCCCGGCCCCGGCGGCAGAGCCGGCACCGGTCCGACCGGTCCCATCCCCGGAACCCGGGATGAGGGAGCAGCCCGGAGCCGTCCCTGCCCCCGTGCCGCAGGTCCCGTCCGTCGAGATCCTCGAGGGAAGCCCGGACATCCAGGGGAGCATCCACCGGCTCGCGGATAAGTACGATCTCTCCGACTTCATCATCGCGACCCTCGACGGCCTTGTCGTGGTCTCCCTCTATCCGGGATCCTCCGACGATGCGGCCAGGTTCTCAGACCTCTACCGGAGAAAGAGGAAAGCGGATGCGCCGGGAGTGACCTTCCTCGAGATCGCCTACCAGGGCGAGTCGATGCTCGCCATCGCAAGAAGCGAGGTCCCCATCCCTGCCGAACAGCTCAAGGGAATTGGCGAGGATGCCCGGAAAATTCTGAATTGGTGGCTTTAATGGGGACCGGCAAATATTATATGAATTTCGAGCCAATGACAGAGTAAGAGCAAACTCGAATGATCAGGGCATATACCATCGCATCGGGGAAAGGGGGTACGGGGAAGACCACCTGCACCATCAACCTCGGGGCCTCCCTCGCGAAGCTCGGCCTCGAGACCTTCATCATGGATGCCGATATCGGGATGGCGAACATCGGCCTCCTCCTCGGCCTCGAGGATGCCCCCATCACCATCCACGAGGTCCTCGCCGGGAAGGCAAAGCTCGAGGAGGCCATCTACGACGGGCCGAACGGGGTGAAGGTCCTCCCGAGCGGCATCTCCCTCCAGGGGTTCCAGCTCGCGAACCCCGACCGGTTCAGGGACATCATGAAGGATCTCGTGAACCGGTGTGACTACCTCCTCATCGACGCCCCGGCCGGGATCAGCCGGGACGGGGTGATCCCCCTTGCAATCGCCGACGAGGTCATCCTCGTGGTCAACCCCGAGGTTTCCTCCATTGTCGACGCCCTGAAGACCAAGGTTCTCACCGAGGTGGTCGGGGGGCACGTGGCCGCCGCCATCCTGAACCGGGCCGGCTCCGAGCACACCGAGCTCATCCAGAACAAGCTCGAGAAGACCCTCGGCGTGAAGCTCATCGGGATCATCCCCGAGGACCCGAACGTGCGGGTGGCGGCGGTATATAAGACCCCGGTGGTCATGAAGTTCCCGGGGAGCGATGCATCCCGCGCCTTCCGGCGGATCGCGGCCCACATCGCCGGCATCACGCCCGAGGAGGGCGTCGAGAAGGCTACAGACGGGTTTGTCTCCCGGTTCGTGAAGATTCTCTTCAGGGGGGCAAAATGACCACCGAAGAGCTCTATACGGTAGTCGTCATCTTCCTCCTTATCTTCATCCTCTTCCAGGTCTTCCTCATGTTTCTCATGAGGGTCCGGATGCGGCAGCTCCAGTTTGAGATCGAGCAGGGCTCCTCCCGTGTCGACCTCTCGGACATCGAGCTCGAGGCCCTCACCCGGAATGTCGAAGCCTTTAAGAGGTTGAAGATCTGAACCCCCCGAAGGTGAAAGGAAGGTACATAAGGTACCGGGTCTCATGAGAGTGGAGGGGCCATAGGGTAGCCTGGTTATCCTAGGAGACTGGGGGTCTTCTGACCTGCGTTCAAATCGCAGTGGCCCCATCGCCGTATTTTTGGGGGGGTTCCCGTGAAGATCCATAACCGGTGCTATAACTGTCTTCTCGGGAGGATCGTGTACGAGTGCCGGCTCTCGACCTCCGATGAAGGAAGGATCGCCCACGTGCTCTCTGATTGCCGATCCCTCCTCGACAGGTACCGACGGGCCCCCCACCCGGCATCACTCGTCGCGTCGGCAGTCCACCGGCGGGCATACGACCTGCTCCGGGATCCGGATCCCTACCGGCGGATAAAGGAGATGAGCACCGGCGAGGCGATCAGGGGCTGCCGGGCCGTGAGAGGCACGCTCAGGGGATTCCGGGACCATGCCCTCGCGAGTGCGATCGCAAACACCTTTGACTACGGGGTCTCCTCCCACCGGGTCACCGATGATTTTCCGGCGTTTTTTTCAAGCGAGTTCAGGAAAGGGTTCCTCATCGATGACACGGGAAGGATGGAGCAGCGGGCAGGGGAGGTCGTGTACTTCACCGACAATGCGGGGGAGATCGTCTTCGACCGGCTCTTCATCGGGTATCTCGCGGGAACGGGGTCCCCGGTCACCGTCGCCGTGAAGGGTGCGCCCATCCTGAACGACGCGACAGTCGATGATGCGGAGAGGGCCGGGCTCCGCCGGTTTGCCCGGGTGACCACCACGGGAAGCGGCGACATCGGGGTGGACCTCGAAAAGATCCCCCGCGATCTCCGGGAGGCCATGGAACGCTGCACCCTCGTCATCGCAAAGGGGATGGCGAACTACGAGGCCCTGACCGAGTACGAAGACCTCCCACCCGTCGCCTTCCTCATGGCGGTGAAGTGCCCGACTATCGCCGAGGAGGTCGGGGTCCCCGAGGGATCCCTCGTGGCGATTCTTGAAGATTGAACTCCATTCCGGATGAACGTTTGGTTACTCAAGGACGCTCCTGGGGGACTCGCCTCATGCTTCGCCTTCGGCTCATCGCACCCTGATGGGTGCTCAATACTCGGGGGTATGCATCCCCTCGTATGCGCCCGCCGCTTCGGTGTCCCCCGAGTGGGGATAGGCCTGTCTTGGGCACTATGATCCTTCTGGATTCCGGAAACCTTCTCCCAAATTTCCCATACCCCGGGGGAATGGCCGCGCCGGGGGTGGCATAGCCCTCGCGATTTCATCGCTCGAGGTCGGTTTCTTACGAAACCTCCCTCCCCCAAGAGCATCCCATGACGGAGACGCATGGCTGAATGAACTGTTAGGTTCGACCCATCGGTCATCATCAGGAAAAGGAGACCGACCTCACTTTGCGGGACGCAGAGTAGTCCGGAAAGAAGGTAAATCGGTTCTACGTCTTCTTCGAGCAGACGTCCTCGAGCTCGGCGACCCGGGGGTTCGAGGGATCGATGGCCCTCGCCTTCCGGTAGAAGGCCGCCGCATCGGCCTTCCTCCCCGACCGTACCAGGCGGTGCACGAGCTCGATGATGATGTCCAGGTTCGAGGAGTCGATCCGGTATCCGCGGAGGAGGTACCGGAGGGCCTGGTCGTCGTCCGACTCGTTCAGGGCAAGGTAGTAGTACAGGGTGGGCTGGTTCGGCTTGAACCGCATCGCGTTCTTGAGGGCGTCACCCGCCTCACCCGCCTTCCCGAGCGAGAGAAGGGAGATCCCGAGCCCCAGCCAGACCTCGCCGTCGTACTCGTTCATCGACCGGAGTTTCCGGAATACGTCGAGCGAATCGTCGAAGCGCTCGAGCTTGAGGAGGGTGATCCCGATCTGGAGCCATGCCTTGTAGTTCTCGGTGTCCTGGGCGACGGCCCTCTGGTAGTTGACGAGGGCCTCGGAAAACCGGCCCATGGCAAAGAGGACATCCCCCTTCCCCACGAGAAAGTCCGGGTGGTCCGGGATGGCCGAGAGGGCCTTGTCAAAGAAGGCCATGGCCTCCTCGTATTCCTGGATGGAGAGGTGCGTCACGCCCTCGTGGTACCAGCCAAGGGCGTAGCGCTTGCTCTTGGGAACCTCCTTCATCTGTCCGGGACCCCGCGCTGCCAGATTCCTGCTCGTACTTCTACCATGGGCCCATGATATATCTATTTCTTTGGATTCCCGTTTCCCGGGGATTTTCCCCCTCCGGGACCCGGTCCCGGATGGCCATTCTCATCCTCCCCGCGTGAGGGAGGTGATCAGGCCGGCTATCGAGGGAATGGTCACGATGAGGATGATCAGGGCGAAGATGACGAGGCTTATCGCAAGGACCACCCGGTCGGCAAGCTCGGGTTTCCCGAGCCTGCGGAGGAGTCCCCCGACCCCCTCCTTCATGATAAAGCCCCCGTCGAAGGGGATCATGGGGAGGGCGTTGAACGTCCCCACCATGAAGTTGAACCACCCGCACCAGAAGAGGAAGTGGACGAGGGCCCAGAAGAAGGGGAAAGGAACCCTGAAGAATGCCTCGTCCGGGGTATACATGAGGAGGAGGTGGAGCGGGGGGACCTGGTTGTACAGGATGTCGACCGGGAGGTAGGCGAGGATGAGGAGGCCGGTCGGCGTGCCGAAGTCCTTTAAGACCGCGACTATCCCGTCGGTATTGTAGTAGCTCACCCCCATGAACCCGTAACTGCGATCCGGCGACGAGCCCAGGTTCAAGCTGTAGGTCGTCCCCGCGGGCACCGGGGCAGAGGGCGGGAGGTCCCGCACCACCTCGGCGGGGACGACCGTGAGGTTGATGCGGTCCCCCGGCTTCGTCTCGTTCAGTAACCTCGAGACATCGCCGATGGAACCTACCTGTTCGCCATTCACCTCCTCGATCACCGAGCCGAGCGGCAGGCTCGCATTGTAGGCCGGGGAGTCGCCCTGGATGGCGTAGATGATGGGCCCGGGGACCGGGGTCACCGCCCCAAGGAGGAGGATGAGGAGCCCGAAACAGACGAACCCGAGGACCAGGTTGTTCGCGATCCCGGCCCCATACATCCGGGCTTTCGGGAGCGGGGGCGTCCGCTCGAGTTCCTCCTCGTCGGGCTCGACGAAGAACCCGATGGGGATGATGAAGATGAGGACCCCCATGCTCTTCACGAGGATCCCCTCGACCCTGCAGAGGATTCCGTGGCCGAACTCGTGGATGGCGATGGTAAGGGCGATGGCGAGGATGACCGGGAGCGTGAAGGGAATGAACTGGTTCACCCCGGGGATGACGAACCAGTTCTGCGGCGCAAAGACACCCTCTGCGGGCGGCGGGTGGACAATCTCGGTGCGGAAGGCGAAGAAGACGAGGAAGGTCATCGCCACCGAAACGACGACCACCATGGCGATGCCGACGGTGCCATAGATCCGGAGTGCCGTGGAAAAGGACCGGGCCCGGTCGAAGAAGCCGATCCTTTTCGTCTTTATCGCCATCACGGGACCGTAAAAGGTGATGATGTCCTCGCGGATCTTCTTTTTGTGGATGTACCAGGCGATGACGCAGTAGGCGATGAGTATGCCCAGGAGAACGACAGGGAGCCAGTCCACGAGTGTACCTCTGCTCTTTTTCCTGATAAAGGATGAGTCGGCCCCTGCCCCCCGTCAGAAATCGACGATCCGGGTCTGCTCGAGTTCGTTCACCAGGTCCCGGACGGTGGCCCAGCTCGCCCGGGCAAAGGGCGGCGGGGCCTTCCGGTGTTCTAGGTAATCCCTGAGCCACGCGATGGTCACCGGGTCGGAGGGATAGCCGCTGCCGATCTCCCCGTGCTTCCGGGCGAGGCCGGCGATGGCCCGGTCCCTGAGGACCTTTGCCACGATGCTCGCCGCCCCGACGACCGGGTGCGTGCGGTCCGCCTCGTGCTCGGAGACGAGTCTGCACGGCTTCGGGAGGAACCCGGCGACGGTTCTCCGGTAACGCTTTGCGTCCACGTCGCAGGCATCGAGAATGGCGAGATCGGGCGCAAGCTCGGCCACGACCTCGGCGTGCAGCCTCGCGATGCAGGTGTTTAAGGAGAGCGTCGGGCGTGCATCGATCTTCTCGGGGGAGAGCATCCGTGTCGCGATCCGGAACCGGGCAAGGATCTCGGCGTAGATCTCCTCGCGCCGAATCGGGGAGAGGGTCTTTGAGTCCCGGGCCCCGACCGCCCCCGCCTCCTCCTCGCTCCTGCAGGCGACCGCCGCGACGACTAAGGGGCCGAGAACGGCACCCTTCCCTGCCTCGTCCACGCCGCAGATCACAGGAGAAGCTGTTGGACCCGCGGGTATTTCAGATTGATGGAGCTTATAGAATCTCAGTCTGCGGTGAGTGAGTCGTAGAGCCCCTTCAGCTCGAAGAGGAGCTTCGGGTTGTGCCTGATAAGCTCCTTCACCAGGTTGAAGACCGAGAACTCCTTGAGGTTCATCCTTGACATCGAGTGGATGATAGCGTTCAGCTTTTCATCGGAGAGGGTGATGAAGTACTCCTTGATCCGCCAGTTCCGCTCCAGGGTCTTCCCCATCTTCGAGTGACGCCAGGCCTGGTCATAGGCCATGAGGGCCGGCACGGAGCAGTTCCCCGCAGAGATGGCCTCCGATGCGACCCCTGCCGCGAGTCTTCCCGTGTGCATGGCGTTGTAAATGCCGCCTCCGGTCATGGGGTCGGCCACCCTTGCTGCATCCCCGACGATCATGAGGCCGTCGGCGACGGTGCAGGGGAGGGGCCGGCAGACCGACACCCCGCCGACGATGAACTCGATGGTCTTCCCTTCAGGAAAGTGAGCGGCGACGAACCGGTCCAGGTAGTCCCGTGCCCGGTTCCCGTCCCGGGACCTCCGGGTCGAGATCCCGATACCGACGTTCGCCGTCCGATCTCCCTTGGGGAAGACCCAGGCGTACCCTTCGGGGGCGACTTTGTTCCCCACGTAGAAGACCGTCATGGCCGGCTCGATGTCGATGTCCGTGAGAATGTACTGGGCGCAGCTCATGAGCTCCCGCATGGGGACGGCCGAGTCCATCCCGCACCAGCGGGGGAACTTCGACTCCACCCCGTCGGCCGCAATGACCACGTCGGCCCGCACCTCCCTCGTCTGGCCGCAGGTCTCGATGGTGGCGCCCTTCACGGCACCGTCCTCGAGGACGGCCCCGGTGGCCCGGCTCTTCACGTGCACCTCGGCCCCCTTCGAGGCCGCCTGCCAGACGAGGTCCCGGTCAAAGATCTTCCGGTCAAGGACGTACCCTACCTTGGATCCTGCCATCTGCTGTTCGAGGGTCATGGAGACCCCGTCGGGGGCCACGATCCGGGCGCCGTTGATCACCGAGGAGATCCAACGTTCGTCAGGCTCGATGAACTCCGCGAGCGCATCCATCCCGATCCCCTCGGCGCAGCGCACGGGGGCACCGATGGCCGGTCGTTTCTCGACGAGGCAGACCGAATGGCCCTTTGCTGCAAGGTCCCCGGCGGCGATCGCCCCGCCGGGCCCACCACCGATGACGAGCGCATCAAACCGGCTCTTCATCGGTCACCTCCAGGGCACCGACGGGGCAGGCCCTGGTGCAGATCCCGCAGCTCTCGCAGGCATCGTCCACGGTTAGAAAGGCATCGACGAGCTCGAGAGCCCCTTCGGGGCAGACCGAGACGCATGCCCCGCAGTAACCGCAGCACTCCCTGTGTATCACAAGCATGGTGATCACATTGTCCGGGGATTTCCATTAATCTTTACGCATGCAGGGATCATCCCCGGGTTCATGTGAGGGAGAGAAATGTCCGGGGAGGAGGATCCCGAGAGAATCCGGCCGGGGTTACCGGAAGTACCCGTTGTGGTCGTTTTTCTTCAGGAACTCGCGGATCTTCTCTGACTCGATCCACCCCCGGTCCAGCTGGGTGATGATGGTATCGATGATCCGGGCCTGCTGGATGATGTTCTCGGCGGTCGGGCCCCCTTCCAGGTCCGCGATCCCCACGATGACCGCGAGGGGGTTCCGGATATGGTCCCCGAGGATGGCGAGCTGCTCGATGTTCTTCTCGATCTGGAGGAAGGCCTTTGCCTCGACCTCCTCCATCATCTTCGTGGCCGTAATGTCCTTGCCCACCGACTGGAACTCGGCGATGGCGCCGTTCCCGCCGAAGATCGCCCGGTCCGTCCACTGCATCCACCGGATTTCGCCGGTCGGGAGGATGACCCGGTGCTCGATGGTCCCGACCGGGTTCTCCCGGGAAAGGGAGGCGAAGTGCTGCTTCACGAGGGCAATATCGGGATCGGGGATGGGGGGGATGAACCGCTTCCCGATGAGATCACCGCGTTCCTTCCCGAAGAAGCGGAGGTACGCCTCGTTCGCAAAGATATGGGTCCCGTTAGGGAGGAAGCGGCTGATCATCTCGGTCTGGACCTCGACCACCGCGCGGTAGAGGGCCTCGCTCTTTGCGAGGGCCTCCCGGTTCCGGATCCGGATGATGTTCACCCCGACCTGGTGGCCGATGGTCTCGAGGCCGCTCTTCGTGAGCGGGGGGAACTCGTCGAGGGACCGGGAGCATCCCACGAGAATGGCGATGATCTTCCCGTCGGCGAGGATCGGGAGGAGGGCCATGGCACGGATCCCCTCAGGCGAGAAGACCCCCGCGATGGCCGGATCGGCGGTCGCTGCATGGAGGAAGACCGCCATCCCACCGGAGAGCTCGTGCTGGAGATCGGGGGGCAGGGTGCAGGTGAGCCGCGGGGGGTTCGAGAGAGAAAACCCCTGGAGGTGGACCGGGTGGAACCCCTGCTCCCCATCGCCGAGGACGCAGGCGAAGCTCGCATCGAGCCCTTCGATCCGGACCAGGGCGTCGGTGGTGAGCTGGAAGGCCTCGTCGACGGTGGTGACCTGGCCGAGGCGTTCCGCGAGCTTGTGCTGGATCCGGCCGAGATCCTCGGTCTGCTTCCTCACCGTGATGTCCCGCACAACGGCGAGCAGTAGGTCTTCTCCCCTGATGTTCGCCCGCTTCAGGTTTGCATCGACCCAGAAGACCCTGCCCGACCGGTCCCGCGCCCGCCACTCGAAGCTCTGTATCTCTCCCCCGGCGGCCTTCCGGAAGACCTCCCTCCCCCCGTCGAGGTTATAGCCATGCTCGGCATCGCTCAGGACATCCACGTTCAGGCTGCGGAGTTCCTCGACCGGGTAGCCGTACATCTCGCACGCCTTGGCATTCGCATCGAGAATCCGGCCGTCCTTTGGATCGACGATGAAGATCCCCTCGTTCACCGCCGAGAAGATCTCCCGGTAGTTGGCCTCCGAAGCCCGGATCGCCTCCTCGGCCGCTTTGCGGGCCGAGATATCCCGGACGACGGCGAGGACCCGCGGCTCCCCCCAGATGGAGGCGACCCGGAGGTTCAGTTCGACCCAGAATGCCCTTCCCGACCGGTCCCTCGCGAGCCACTCGAAGAGCTGGGGTTCCCCCATGAGGACGTTCCGCCAGAGTTCCTCGATCTTCCGGAGCGCGTCCTCGCGGGTGAAGGGCGGGGTCCCCGCCGTCATATCCTCGAAGCCGAGGCGGGTGAACTCCTCGGGGCTGTACCCGAACATCTCCGAGGCCTTCTGGTTCACCTCGGTGAAGCGCCGGGTTTCGAGGTCATAGATGGCGATGGCATCGTTCGCGCTGTTAAAGACCGTCCGGTAGTTCGTCTCCGACTCACGCAGGACCTCCTCTGCCATTCTCCGCTCGGTTATATCCCGGATCGTCTCGATGGCACCCGCGAGGTTCCCGTCACGGTCGAGGAGGGGTGAAGCCTTTGCCCAGATGTGTGCCCCGGCCCCGTCCCGCATCGACGGGATGAAGGCCTCTGCGAAGAGGAGGGACCCCTCCCTCCGCACCCACTCGTATCGGGACTCGATCTCCGGGCTCTCCTCGAAGATGAGATCCACGAGGATGGGCCTCGCCTCGCCGTAGAATGGAACCGAGTACGCGTACTCCCCTTTCCCGAGTACCTGGTCCTTGGGGACGCCGGTCAGGGTCTCGATGGCCCGGTTCCAGGCGATGACCTTCTTCTCCCGATCGATGACAAAGGTCGCATCGGGGAGGAACTCGATGATGTCAAGGAGTTCCTGCCGTTCCCGCTCGACGGCCCTCGCCGCTTCGATCCGGTCCGTGATGTCGGCTATCGAGCAGGCGATCTTCCCGTCGGGGAGAATGCCCGCCGACACGAGCACGTCCTTCACCTTCCCGTCCCGGCACCGGATCCTGCCCTCGAGGCCCGCGACGACCTGCTCCTCGCCGATCCTCTTCCTGAAGGACTCCATGGTCCCGGGATCCTGCCAAAGGGACGCGAAGTCCGTGCCCCGGAGCTCGCCGGGAGGGCAGGCGAGGAGGAGGGAGGCCATGGGATTCCCGTCGAGCACCGTCGTCTGGTCCGGCGAGATCAGGAAAACCCCGTCCTGGGAATGCTCAAAGATCCCGTGGTACTTCTCTTCCTCGTTCCGGATCCTCCGCACGAGGACCGTGACCACCGAGCCGACGGCGACGAGGAAGAAGAACCGGACCGTGGCCCCTCCCAGGGCATCGACATTCGGGTACGCGAAGGCATAGACGAGGCCGAGGTAGATGCTCCCGAGGATCACCGAGGCATAGACGCCCTTCTTCGGGTAGGAATAGGCGACGAGAATGATGGGGATGTAAAAGAGGTGGGGGAAGATATCGAAGAATCCCCGGGAGAGGCAATAGACGGAGATGAGGATGGGGATGAGCGTGGAAATGAGCATGAAGTACGCGGGGAGATAGATCCTGCTGACCGGATGCTCCTCGGGAGAGGTGGGAGAGACCATATGGCGATGATGATAAATTTGTTTTTCTATATATATATTCTTCTCTTTTGATCTCTCTCAATATTCCGAATAAAAAAAATATAATTGATAAAATTACCTTTTTTAAGGAAAAATACTCCTCATCGTGCCCATTTTTTTCAATGGGTGGGTCCTGCGGGAAGGCCGGATCCGGATTGAGAACCGGGATTTCCTGCGAAATCCCGCTGCACCGGACGTTCGGGACCTTCGGGGACGGGGCGGTCCAATCCTTTAATACCGCCGGGAACCGTTATGTAGTATATCATTCGGGGGTTATTGTAGTGGCAACCGACATTCCAGCACCCGACGGGAAGGTGGCGAGGAGAACCCTCCACTTCTTCTGGCTCACCGACTACTCGGCCTCCATGGGCGGGAAGAAGATCGCGACCCTCAACCAGGCCATCCGGGAGGCCCTTCCCCTCATCCAGAAGGCGGTCGCGGCCCATCCCCAGGTCCAGGTGATGATGCGGGCCATCAGGTTCTCGGACGAGGCTGCATGGCACGTCGGCCCGGCCCCCGTGCCCGTCGAGCAGTTCTTCTGGCCCGAGCTCCAGGCCGACGGCCTCACCGCGACGGCAAAGGCCATCCGGCTCCTCATCCCCGAGCTCTCCGTCGAGAAGATGCCCCGGCGCGGCCTTCCCCCGGTCTGCATCCTCGTCTCGGACGGGTACTGCACCGATCCCGAGGGGGAGTACGACCGGGCCATCGGGGAGCTGAACAAGACCCCCTGGGGCATGAAGGCCATCCGCCTCGCCATCGCCATCGGGGACGAGTCCGACTACAACGAGCCCGAGCTCCTGAAGTTCTCGAACCAGGAAAAGGTCGGGATCCTCAAGGCCCACACCCCCGAGGAGCTCCTGAACTTCATCAAGTGGGCCTCCACCGAGGCGACCCTCGGGTCCTCCCGGTCCAAGTCCCAGGACCTCTCGGCCGGGACCGGGAACGTCTCCCTCCCGCCGCCGCCACCCACCATCACCTCGAGCACCGAGCCCTTCTAGGAGCGGCCGATGGAGGAGACCAGGGGGACGGTGCCGGTCGGTATCACGCCCGTCGGGTGGGCCTGCGGCTGCACCCGGAGGGGGAGCTCCCATGCGAGGGACGGGAGGCCCTGCCAGGATGCCCATGCCCTCTGGTCCTCCTCCTTCCTCGGGGAAGCCGTCATCGTCGCGGCGGTGGCCGACGGCCACGGCGGGGAAAAACACGACCTCTCCCACCGGGGGGCCGCTCTCGCGGTACAGGCGGCGGTCGGCGAGGTGATCGCTTCACTTCCGGACGCGGGAGACGAAGGAGGCTGGAGGCCGATCCCGCATACCCGGGTGGAGAACTTCCAGGACCGGGTCACCGGGAGATGGAAGGAGCTTGTGATGGAAGATGCAGGCATGAGGACAGGCCTTACCTCCGGAGAAGGAACAGGGCCGGAGGTCCTCAGCCGGTACGGGACCACGCTCCTCCTCGCCCTCCTCGACGGGTCCGAGGGCTGGGTCGGGCAGATCGGGGACGGGGACATCCTCGTCGTCCGCCCGGACGGGGCCATCGAGGCGCCCCTCCCGAAGGACGAGGAATTGCTCGGGACGGTCACCTACTCCCTCTCCTCCCGGGATGCCCCTGCCCTCTGGAAGACTGCCCGGTTCCCCATCGGGCCGGGGGGACTCCTCGTCATGGCGACGGACGGGCTCTCCGATTCCTTCGAGAACCCGGAGGCGGAGTTCCAGGTATTCGCCCGCTCCCTCTCCGAGCGGGTGGCGGGCTTCGGCATAGACCGGATCGGGGCGGCCCTTCCGGATTGGCTGGACGGGTACTCCCTGAACGGGAGCGGCGACGATATGACCCTCGTCCTCGTGCACCTGAACCCGACCCCGGGAATCGGCATGGAGCCGGAGAACAAGGAAGACGCGGGTGAGAAGGTCGCGGCCGGTACCGAAACAGGACCGGAAGCCAGGGAGACCCGGAATGAAACGTTGCCACCCGAGGGAGGTGGGACCGGTGCCTCTTGAGGCCGGCCAGAAGCTGAAGGCCGAGATGTCGAGGATCACCCTGACGGTGAGGAAAAAGCTCGGCGAGGGAACCCAGGGGGAGGTCTACCTCGTCGAGGGGATACACGGGCAGCAGGCCCTGAAGTGGTACAAGCCCGCCCAGGCGACCATGGACCAGATGGCCGCCATCCGCACCCTCGTCCAGGCCGGGCCTCCCCGGGGAGCCCCAGGGGCCCGGTTCATCTGGCCCCTGGACCTGGTCACCGCGCCGGGGGTTCCCCTTTTCGGGTACCTCATGCGGCTCATCGATACCTCCCGGTTCGCCGAGCTCGGGGAGGTCCAGGCCCACCTGAAACCCGTCCCGGGCTTCCGGGCCCTCTCCCGCATCTCCTACCAGCTCGCGAACAGCTACCGGGCCCTCCACCTCTCGGGCCTCTGCTACCGGGACATCTCCGACGGGAACCTCATGTTCGACCCGGTCGCGGGCGAGATCCTCATCTGCGACAATGACAACGTCGGGGTGAACCGCCAGTCCCGGAGCCAGGTCTGGGGGACCATGGAGTACATGGCCCCCGAGCTCATCCGGGGCAAGGCCGACCCGTCCACCGAGACCGACCTCCACTCCCTCGCCGTCCTCCTCTTTAACCTCTGGTGCTGGCACCATCCCTTCCACGGGCGGATGGAGTATGAGCTCCGGGTCTGGGACATCCCCGCGAAGATGAAGGTGTACGGGAGCCCGGTCTTCATCTTCGATCCCGGGGACGCGAGGAACAGCCTCCCCGCAGATCCGGATTACGAGACGGTACGCACGCGGTGGAACTTCTGCCCGCCGTCCCTCAAGGCCCTCTTCACCCGGGCCTTCACCGAGGGTGTGCGGGACCCGAGGAGAAGGGTGACCGAGGGTGAATGGCAGAGGCTCTTCCTCCAGCTCTCGGACGGGATCGTCCCCTGCCCGAAATGTCGGGCCGAGAATATCTGGGAACCCGGTTCCCCCGCCCTCGCCTGCTGGCACTGCTCCTTCCCCATCCCTCTTCCGCCAAAACTTCTGGTCACGACGAGCGCCGGCCCCCACCATGTCCTCCTGATTGAAGGTGCGACCCTCTCCCGGGAGGCCCTCGGGCTGGCAGGCGGGAAGGAGGGGGATCCCGATGCCGTCGGGCAGGTGGTCCGGAACCCCTCGAACCCCGGCATCTGGGGGATCCGGAACCTCTCCCGGGGGGCCTGGAAGGTCACCTTCCCGGACGGGAAGGGCCTGGAAATCCCGCCCCAGAAGTCCGTTCCCCTGAATCCCAAGACCCGGATTGACTTTGGCGGGATTTCAGCGGAAATCATCCTGTAGACTCC
>DATKKN010000137.1:0-10231 GCA_035542895.1 Methanomicrobiales archaeon
GTCATCATCTACCGGCGGAAGATGCACTGGGACGAACTCGGGTGAAGATATCCAGGTTCATACTCCCCACCTTCCCGTCCCTTTTGAAGTACCATTCGAGGAGCCGGTCCTCGTTGTCGTACAGGGAAAACCAGTAGTTGAGCCTGATGGTCCGCTTCGTGTACCCGGGAAGGTACGGGTAACTTGACTGGTCGTAGGCGATGACCAGGTCGAAGTCGTTGCTCCCGATGGTCGCCTCGTCCACCTTTTTCCCGTAGTAGGAGAGCTTCTTTGCCATCTCCCCGCGGTAGTACCACGGGAGGGGCCAGTAGTTCTCGGAGGCCACCGCGACCTTCGTCGAGTTGTCGATCCGGGCAAAGAGGCCCCGGAGGTCCTCGGAGTTCTGGACCTGGACGATGGGCTCGTTCACGTCGGCGGGGACGAAGGAGGTGTGCCAGGTGGCAAGGACGAGGAACATCACCGATGCGACGGCGATGACCGTCTTCCAGTTGCTCATCCGGTACACCGCCACGAAGACCGCCGGGAGGAGCTGGGGGATGATAAGCCAGGGGACCTTCTCGTTCACCACGGCGTAGAATGCCATGGTGAGGACCATCCACCAGATACAGAACCCGAAGAACTCCGCCTGCTTCGGGGTATCCCCGGAGTGTGCCCCGCCTCCGGCACCGAGCCGCAGGAGGAGGCTTTGCGTGGACGGTTCCCCGTGCCGGATCCTCTGGAGGATCCGGTCGATCCCGGCCCGGAGGCCGGTGTGGGCCGCAAGGTACTGGACGGTCCCGACCACCGCGAGGGCGAGGATGGGGAGCTCGTAGATGAGGAAGAGGAGGAGGTAGAAGTACCAGGGCCCGCAGAGCCGGCAGGCCTCGTGCATCTCGGTCCAGTGCCCGATGGCCCGCTGCGCCGCGTCCTGGAGGATCTCCGGGTGCTGCCCGAGTGAGGAGTAGAAGAGGGCGATGATCCCGAGGGCGACTGCGGTGAAGGTCGCGAGATCCCGTCTCCACCGGTCCGGGAACCGGATCCGGCCCTTCCAGGCGGCATAGATGAAGTAGACCCCGAAGATGAGGAGGATGACCGGGAACTCCTCCTTGGTGGCCATCCCCCCGGCAACGGCCATCGCGACCCCGAGGCCGTACCACCGGCTGCCGGTCTCGATGTAGGCGAGCAGCGTGACGAGGAGGAGCATGATGAAGAAGAGCATGAAGATGTCGTGCCTGAGGAACCGGGAGAAGTATACGAGGTCCGGCGCGAGGGAAAGGAAGAGGGCCCCGACGAGGGTCTGGCGCCTGTCCAGGTACCCCATCCGGTAGAGGGGGTAGACGAGGGCCACGATCAGCGTCCCGAGGAGGGAAGGGACGAGCCGGCCCACGAGGTCCCCGTCCCCGAGGAGCCAGAACATCCCGGCAGTCACGTAGTAGAGGAGCGGGCCATGGTACGAGGGATCGTACGTCCAGATGCCCTCGTGGAGGAGCCGGTACGAGAACCAGCCGTGGATGGCCTCGTCATGGTGGAAGAGCTTGAGGTCGAGCCGGTAAAAGCGGAGAAAAACGGTGAGGACGAGGATGAGGAGAAAAAGCCGGTCGAAGGTGAAGACGGAACGGAGCCTGTCCCATGCCGCTGCGGCTCCGCGCCGCATGTTTCAGCTCTCCAGGACGATCTCTATCCCGATATCCTTCGGGACCTGGATGCGCATGAGCTGGCGCAGCGCCCGCTCGTCTGCATCGATGTCGATGAGCCTCTTGTGGACCCGCATCTGCCACCGGTCCCAGGTCGCGGTCCCCTCGCCGTCAGGGCTCTTCCTGATGGGGACCACGAGCCGCCTCGTGGGGAGGGGGATTGGCCCGGCCAGATTCACGCCCGTCCGCTCTGCGATCTCCCGGATACGCTCGCAGACCATCTCGACCTTTTTGCAGTCCGTTCCTGTCAGGCGTATTCTGGCCTTCTGCATCGTTTTCACGCCCCAAAAAAGTTATCTCATCATCTTCGGCACGATGTCGATGCACATGCCCGCGGCGATGGTCGATCCCATGTCCCGGATGGCGAACCTGCCCATCGGGGGGATCTCCTTGATCTTCTCGATGACGAGGGGCCGCGAGGGCTTGATCTGGACGATTGCCGCGTCGCCGGTCTTCAGGAAGGTGGGGTTCTCCTCCTTCGTCTGGCCGGTCTTCGGGTCGAGCTTCTTCTTAAGCGCGGTCACCGTGCATGCCACCTGCGCGGTGTGGCAGTGGAATACCGGCGTGTAGCCGACGGTGATGGCGCTCGGGTGGAAGAGGATCACGATCTGGGCCGTGAACTCGTCGGCGACCGTCGGGGGGCTGTCAACGGGCCCTACCACGTCACCCCGCCGGATCTCGTTCTTTGCGACCCCGCGGATGTTGAAGCCCACGTTGTCGCCGGGCACCGCCTGGGGGATTTCCTCGTGGTGCATCTCGACGGACTTCACCTCGCCCGTCTTGTTCGCCGGCATGAAGATGACGTTCATCCCCTTCTTGAGGATGCCCGTCTCGACCCGGCCCACGGGCACCGTGCCGATACCGGAGATGCTGTACACGTCCTGGATGGGCAGGCGCAGGGGCAGCTGGGTCGGCTTCTCTGGCTCCTTCAGGGTATCGAGTGCCTCGAGGACGGTCGGCCCCTTGTACCAGGGGGTCTTGTCCGACTTCTTCGAGATGTTCACGCCCTGGAAGGCCGAGGCAGGGATGAAGAGAATGTCGTCGGGCTTGTAGGCGACCATCTTCAGGAGGGCCGAAACGTCGTTTTTCACGGCGTCGAACCGCTTCTGGTCATAGTTCACCGCGTCCAACTTGTTGATGACGATGATGAGCTGGTTGATCCCGAGCGTCCGGGCGAGGAATACGTGCTCCTTGGTCTGCTCCTGGACGCCCTCCGAGGCGGCGACGACGAGGATGGCCGCGTCGGCCTGGGAAGCACCCGTGATCATGTTCTTCACGAAGTCGCGGTGGCCGGGGCAGTCCACGATGGTGAAGTAGTACTTCGGGGTGTCGAACCGCTTGTGGGCGATGTCGATGGTAATCCCGCGTTCCCGCTCTTCCTTCAGGTTGTCCATGACCCAGGCGAACTCGAAGGTTCCCTTCCCCTTGCTCTCGGCCTCCTTCCGGTACCCCTCGATAACATGCTGGGGTACCGCGCCGGTCTCGAAGAGGAGCCGTCCGACGAGGGTGGACTTCCCGTGATCGATGTGGCCGATGACGGCGAGATTGAGATGGGGCTTTGCTGCTGCCATTTTCCTTGATCCTCCAGTTTAACGATGGAATTTGCGAGGCTCACAATCGTGCGATGCGAGTGTAAATTATTGGGGACAGGACTATATAAATTATAGTCAAAGGCATCCTTTTTCCTGCCTGAAGAGGCTGCATCGCCGGCCCGGCGTAAATGCACGATACGAGGGGGCCGGGGGATACAAATCATTGGGAGCGGCACCGGGGGCGGCCGGAATCGACACCCTCATATTCCTTGGGACGTCTATAGAGAGAGTGCCATGAAGGATCTGGCGATGCTCAAGTCACCGCCGTCCGACCGGGTGACGGTTCTCTGCGCCGACGGGGAGGTCTCGGTGCACAGCCATTGCGCCTACTGCACGCACTGCGCCGGGGTCCGGGTCGGGAAGCGATCGATACCAAACCCCATCCTGCAGTCCTACAAGGATGTCAGGAGGGGGACCTCCCCGGACGAGGCCCTGATGAACGCGGCGATGATGTTCAATACCCTGATCCGCGACGGGGATTCCATCGAGTGCAACGATGACGGGAACGAGGGGTTCTCGTCCCTGTACCATCACTGCTGAAGCTGGGCAACGATCTCGTTTTTAAAGCCGTCGAAGTGCAGGTCGTCCAGCTGGTCAGAGAGGAGCCGCCCGCTCCAGGCCTGCCGGTACACCCAGCGGATGATCCGCTCCACGGCATCCACCACCTTCTCCTCTTCCTCCAGGGTGATGAGGGTACGGCCGATCCTGGGGTGGCGGCCCCGCCGCCCGCCCACCATGACGAGGAAGTGGGTGTGCTCCGACTTCAGGAGGTGGAAGGGGCAGGACTGGATGCAGACCCCGCACTGGACGCACTTCGACTCGTCGAGCACCGAGACCCCGTTCCTGATGGAGATGGCGCACTCCTTGCAGTACTCGGCGCAGGTCCCGCAGCCGGTGCAGAGGCCGGGGATCCGTTTCGGTTTCACCCGGCCGATGATCCCGATCTCGTTCAGCATCGGGCTCGTGCAGGCGTTCGGGCAGCCGGAGATGGAGATGCGCATCTTCACCGGCATGTCCTTCCCGAAGAGCCGCTCGTCCAGCTTCTTCGCGAGGCCGATGGAGTCGATCATCCCGAACTTGCACCGCTCCTTCCCCGGGCAGGCAACGATATTCACCACCTCGTCCTTCTCCGATCCGAGGGGGGTGCCGTTCTTCGCGAGGGCCTTCGTGATCCGGACGAGGTGCTTCGGGTCCACGTGAGGGATCTCCACCGCCTGCCGGCCCGTGAAATGGGCGAATCCGCGCCCGTACCTCTTTGCGATGTTCGCGAGGCCCCGCATCTGCTCCACCGTGAGGTTCCCGGCGGGGACCCTCACCCGGATCGTGCAGAAATCGACATCCCTCTCGGTAATCACGCCTCCGCGGAGATGGATGCCGTAGTGGGGAGCCATTGCACAAGGTATTGCAACCCATGCCATAAAAAGGGTCGTTCCTCCCCTCACCCGGCCTTCAGAGGGAAAGGGCGAGGGCCAGGATGACGAGGGCCCGGACGATCTCGTGGGTCGCGCCGGCCACGTCCCCGTTCACGCCCCCAAAGAGGTGATCTCCGAGGGCGACCATGCCTGCCACGACGAATGCGGTGACCGTCCCTGCGATGAGGAGGGCGCCGGACGGGAGGACGAGGAGGAGGGGAACGGCGAGGAGGGGGGCGATGAGGCCGTCGACCGGCCGTGCTGCCTGGTGAAGGGTCGCGTGTATTCCCTCGCGGAAGGGACGGCCGGTCACGGTGATCCAGGCGAGGCCGAGGCGCCCGAGGACCTCTCCCGCAAGGATGGCGATCCAGACGGAGGGGACCGAGGAGAGGGCAGCGAAGGCGAGGAGGGTGACGGTGAGGCCGAGGCCGACTCCCCCCGCCCCGATGGACCGGTCGGTGAGTGCAGCGACCCGCTTTTGACGGCTCCCGTGGGCCATGAGCCCGTCCCCGAAGTCCAGGAGCCCGTCCAGGTGGTGGAAGCCCGTGACGAGGAGGACAACGGCGAGGGCGACGGCCGCGCCGAGCAGAGGGGGGCGGATGAAGAAGGATGCGAGGGCGGCGATCCCACCGACTACGTAGCCGGCAAGAGGGTACAGCCAGGGGTGCCCCGCGAACTGACTCAAGTCAGCCGGCTTCCCGAGCGGGAGCCGGGTTTCGAACTGGAGGAGGGCGATGACCGGTTCCAGGATCATCCGGCACACTCGGTGTAGAACCGGGAGGTGCAGCCGGCGATGAGCCCTGCCACCGCGTCGTCGAGGAACGGCCCCAGCCGGGAAAGGATCCCGGGCTTCTGCTGGTCGTACCGGGTGAACTCGAACCGGGCGCAGGTCCCCCCGATGTACTCGGCGATGGCCATCCCGATGATCTCGTCAGAGAGGAGGAAGACCGGGTCGCCCCCGATGGTCCCGGGCCTCCCCGAGCAGAGCTCCTCCTCGAGAAGGACTGCCCCGAGGAGCAGGGAGGAGACGTTCGGGTCCTTCATGGCCTTCGCGAGCTTCCCTGCGATCGCACCCCTCGCCTCCCCCGGCGGGACCCCGTGGGGGACGTAGAGAACCATGGCTGCATCCGTGATGGCGCCGAGGTCGATTCCCTTCCCCTCTAGCCGTTCCGCGATCCCGAACATGATCTGATCCATTTTTTATCCGGGGATTCTTATAGAGATCGGTATGCCATTCCTCTCCGGGACCCCGCCGTATCGGCCGGAGCGGCCGGTCTTTGCGATAGTACTCGGGAATACCCTCCTTTCGACGGTCCCGGGGGTCTCCGGCGCGGGGATGTCGCCCGAGAAGACGGTTCTCACCCCGGTCCTCGATTCCGAGCTCATCACCCGCGGGGCCATCCGGAGCAGGAAATGGAAGCCGAACACCCCGACCGGATGCCCGACGCCCGCGGTCATCACCCGGGCGATGACGGTCCTCCTCGGACTTGAGCCGCTCTTCGTGAACGCCGGGCTCACCACCCGCCCGGTCGTCCCCTGCCTCGATGTCTATGGCGAGCCAGGGGGGGACCCGCGCGAAGGGGATGCGGTGCCCCGTGCCCGGGACCTTTACGCACGGGGAGAGCAGGTCGGACGCTTCCTCTCGCAGTCATGCGACTTCCTGCTCCTCGGGGAGTGCGTCCCGGGCGGCACGACCACGGCCCTCTGCGTGCTCCGGGGGCTCGGTATCCCGGCAAGCGTCTCATCCTCCTTCGTGAACAACCCGGTGGCCCTGAAGGAGGCGATCTGCGCCCGGGTACAGGAGCGGATCCAGGCCGGGGGGGCGACCGATCCCCTCGACATCATCCGGATCGGAGGAGACCCGATGCTCGCGGTGGCGGCGGGCATCGCCTCCGCTTTCCGGGGCGATGCGGTCCTCGCCGGGGGGACCCAGATGCTCGCCGTCGCCGCTGTACTCAGGGATCTCGGGAAGAAGGTCCCGGCTATTGCAACCACGGTGTACGTGCGCGACGACCCATCGGCGGGCTTCGTTGCAACTGCGGAGATGATCGGGGCCCGCGTGTACTACGTCGACCCGGATTTCAGCGCCATCGGTCATCCGGGCCTGGCCCGCTACTGCGTCGGGGAAGTGAAGGAGGGGATCGGTGCTGGCGGGGCGATGTTCCTCGCCCGGCTCATGGGGAAGAGCGAGGTGGAGATCCGGGACACGATCCTCACGACCGCATCCTCCTACTGAAACCTTCTAGAGACGGGAACACCAAAGTACTGCACATGCGCCCCCTCTTCGTGGTGAACAACTTCGGGCAGTTCAACCACCTGATCCTCCGCAGCCTCCGGGACATGGAGATTCCCGCCGAGCTCGTGCCTAACACGACTCCGCCCGGGGAGATGGAAAAGGGGTGCCGGGGGATCATACTCGGGGGCGGACCCTCCATAGAGCGGGCCGGCCGGTGCGCCGAGTACCTGGACCTCGGGCTCCCGGTCCTCGGCATCTGCCTCGGCATGCAGGCCATGGCCCTCGCCCGGGGAGGGGCGGTGTCGCCGGGGAGCATGGGCGGGTACGGCCTCGTGGAGGTGGAGATCGTGGAGCCCGACGAAATCCTGAATGGGTACCCCGGGCGGACGAACGTCTGGGCCTCCCACATGGACGAGGTAACGAAGCTCCCCGGGGGCTTCACCCTCCTCGCGAGTTCCCGGATCTGCTGGATCGAGGCGATGGCAAAGCAGGATGAGCGCCTGTATGGGGTCCAGTGGCACCCCGAGGTGAGCCATACAGCGAACGGACGGCTCACCTTCGAGAATTTCGACCGGATCTGCCGAGAGCCCTGACCGGGCGGGGACCATGAAAAACACAGCCACGTCCCCGGATCCCCTCGATTTCGCTCAAGAGATACAGGCCATCGGCTTCTCCTGCCAGCGTTGCGGCGCCTGCTGCCGCCCGGGGCAGGATGACCCGGGACTCGTCTTCGCCTCCCATGGCGAGGTGGAGGCCCTCGTCTTATCAGGGGCAGGGACATGGGACGAGGTCGCCCGGCCCTATCCGGAATTCGTGTCATGCGGGAATGGGGCCGCCGTCACCTTCGGGTGGTGCCTCCGGCACGAGGATGGCCGGTGCAGGTTCCTCACGGAACACGGCTGTGCCAGCTACCAGGCCCGCCCCTGGATCTGCAGGACCTATCCGTTCGCCCTCGAGGAGGGGGAGATCATGGTTTCGGACTGCCCGGGGGTCGGGATCCCGATGTCAATAGAGGACGCACTCACTCTCGCCGAAGATCTCCTCGAGAGGGCGCGTTGCGAGGAGGAGGATGAGGAACGGGTGAGGGCGATCTTCACCACCGTGCAGATCCCCGAAGGGAAACGGTGCGTGATCGATGGATCAGGGCTCCGGATATGCGAAGAGTATTCCGGGCCACGATAGGGCAGGACGGTTTGCTCGCAAGCCTCAAGTACCCCCTTGATCAAACGGCCGGGTATGAACCTGGGAACGACCATCATCAAGGGAAGGAGATCGGTCCGGAGCTTCCGGGACGCCGAAATCCCGGAGGAAGCGATCCGCGAGGCCCTGGAGTGCGCCAGGCAGGCGCCGACGGCCGCGAACGTTCAGCCCTGGCTCATCGGGGTCGTGAAGGAGAAGGAGACCCTGGCGAAGATCGCAGGCCTCACCGACCACGGGAAGTTCATCGCCGATGCCAAGGCCTGTTTCGCGGTCTTCGGGGAGAAGAAGGCGAAGTACTACCTGGAGGACTGTTCCTGCGCGACGATGAACCTGATCCTGGGCCTCTGGGCGTACGGGGTCGGAACCTGCTGGGTCGCGGGGGACAAGAAGCCCTATGCAGGCGCCGTGCGGGAGCTTCTCGGGGTTCCTGACACCTATACCCTGGTCTCCCTCATCCCGGCCGGGTTCCCGGCAGACATGGCCATCCCGCCGAAGAAGGAGATCTCGGCCATCAGTTTCTCGGAGCGGTTCGTCTCACGGTGACTCGCTCTGCCTCGCCGGGCAGTAGGGGCAGATGGAGGTCTCAACGTCGTTCGCCTTCTCCCGGACGGGGCAGTAGTACACCCCGTCCCGCACCTCGACCCTGAAGCCGCCGGGAAAGGGGGTCCCGACCGGGTGGCCCGGGAGCCCCCGGACGAAGATGGTGAAGGCCGCGATCAGGTAGTACAGGAGGACGAGCCGGATTTCCCGTTCCTCCTCCCGGCCGGGCAGGGCGACGAGCATCTCGCAGAACTCGAGAAGTTTCCCCTCAACCGGCCCCCGGAGGTCCCCGAAGCCGTCCCTTCTCAGCCGGAGGATGATGGTGTGATGGGTCCCGAAGAGGTGCTCCATCATCTTCGGCTCGAGCCTCGACCGGTAGTGCGGCGGCACGTGCCTGAGATCCCTCTCGACGGAGGCGCGGAGCCTCTGCAGGTCATGGAGGGTGTAGGTCGCGACCTCTTCGGCGATGAGGGCGGCAAGGGCCTCCCTCGTCCGGGCCTCCCTCATCCTCGCCGCGAGCGCCATGACCCGGGTCCTCAGGGATTCCTCCACCTGCGCCCTCTCCCTTCCGAAGTATGCGCCATGCCCGGGATTGAATCTTCCGCGCATAGTCCCGGCATGCTGCGCTCCGGCAGTGTCCCTGCCCGCCCCATCCCACTTTGGAGGGCCCCAACCCCAGTCCAGAGGGGCCCCAACCCCCCCTGGACGGGAGGAGCCACTTCGTGCCTCCTTCCCCCTGGACGGGAGGAGCCACTTCATGCCTCCTTCCCCCTGGACAGGAGGAGCCGCTTCGTGCCTCCTTCCCCCTGGACGATCCGGCTCGCTGCGCGACCCGGGAGTCCCGAAAACCCTTATCCCTTTTCTCCCCCCACCCCATGGTATGGGCCCGGCCGCGAAAAGGGGCAGACAGGCGAAGCGCGCGAAGGGGATCCGGACGAGGGGCGCTCAGGGGATCCGGGCGGGAAGGCCGATCCTGCAGGTCGCCCTCGACCTTCTCGAAACCGAGCGGGCCGTCACCATCGCCCGGGAGGCGGTGGCAGGCGGGGCGGACTGGGTGGAGGCAGGGACCCCCCTCATCAAGAGCGCCGGCATGGAGGCCGTCCGGAGGCTCCGGGCGGAGTTCCCGGACCGGGAGATCGTGGCCGACATGAAGGTCGCCGACACGGGGGCCCTCGAGGTGGAAATGGCGGCAAAGTCGGGGGCGACGGTCGTCTGCATCCTCGCCACCGCCGATGATGAGGTGGTCCGGGAGGCGGTGCGGACAAAGCACCTCTACGGTGTCCGGATCATGGCCGACCTCATCAATTCCCAGGATCCCGTTGCGAGGGCCTCTGAGCTCCAGGAGCTCGGGGTGGACATCATCGCGGCCCACGCGGGGATCGACCAGCAGATGGTGGGGCTCACCTCGGTGGAGCTCGTGAAGGAGCTCGCAGGTAAGATCGCGGTGCCCATCGCCGTCGCGGGCGGGCTCGATGCCGCCTCGGCGGCAGAGGCGGTGAGATCCGGAGCCGGCATCGTGATTATCGGGGGGAACATCGTCAGGTCCGGCGACGTGGCCGGCTCGACCCGGAGGATCCG
>DATKKN010000138.1:0-25838 GCA_035542895.1 Methanomicrobiales archaeon
TATCGGCCCCCGAGATGACCTCACGAAGATCAGGGGAGATATCCACCCCGGGGAAACGATCTACGTAGGGATCATGGATCATGACCTCTGCCCCGTCCCTGATGAGGAGGTCCCGGTACGGCCCGGACGGGGTGTTCCGGGTATCGTCCGAGTTCTGGAGGAAGGCCCAGCCCAGGACGGCCACCCGGGTGCCTGAGATCTTCTTCCCTGCCCGCGCGAGCCCATCGACGGTGAGCCGGTGCATGTGCACCGGCATGAAGTCATTGATCCGGCGGGCGAGGAGGAAGAGGGAGTCGGCACCCGGGGGGTAATCGAGATTTCGCCCCTCCTCCTTCACGCCCCGCTCCAGGTGGTAGGAATCTTTGGGAAGACAATGGCCACCGACCCCGGCCCCGGGGTAGAGGATGGCCCGGGTCACCCCCTCCTCCTTCAGGCTTGCGATCCCTGCCCGCACGTCATAGAAGTTCACCCCCATCGCCTCGCAGTAGAGGGCCAGCTGGTTTGCGGCGGCGATCTGGAGGTCCCGGAAGGCATTTTCGGCGGTCTTCGTTACCTCGGCGGCAAGGGCGGTCATGGGGATGACCTTCCCCGTCGAGAGAACGGTCCGGTAGAGCCCGGAGGCGCGTTCGGTCGAGGGCAGGTCGATGCCCCCGACGACCCGGTCATGCTCCCGTATGTTCCGGAGGAGCCGTCCCACCATCACCCGCTCGGGGGCATGGGCGAGGGCGAAGTCCCGCCCCGAGACGAGACCCGACTCCTCATCCAGGATCCTCCTCGCGACCCCGCCGGTCGTACCCGGGGTCACCGTGGACTCGATGACGACGAGGGTGCCCGGCGAGAGGTGCTTCCCCACGGAGGCCAGCCCCTCGTGGAGGGGGGTGAAATCGGGGATCAGGTCCTTCGGGTCCCGGAAGGGTGTCTGGATCGCGAGGGTGACCGCGTCCAGGCCGGAGATGAGGGAGAAGTCGGAGGTGCACCGGAAAGCCCCCCGGTCCACGACCCGGGCGAGGATCTCCCCGAGGTCCGGCTCCTCCCCCTTCAGGGGGCTCTCGCCCCGGTTGAGGAGACCGATCTTGTACCCCGAGGTGGGAGAGTCCCGCTGGAAACCGATAACCTCCTCGAAGGCCCCCGAATCGGCGAAGAGGACCGCGGAGGGAATCCCGACGTATCCCATCCCCACGACGCCGACCCGTTCGATGGGCCCCTTCGCCCCGAGGATCCGGGCCAGCCCCTTCATCTTCTGGTCCATGCCCTGCCTCCGGTTGCCGGTGAGATTCTGTCATCCCCCGCCATATACCCTCCTTGCATTCCTCTAGGAGAGGCCCCTGCGGATCTCCTCGCAGATCGCCAGATTCTCCACGGCCTCCGCCGGAGTAATGGGGAATGGCTTCCCCCGGTCCGCGCATGCAAGGAACGTGGAGAGCTCGACCTTGAGCGGCTCGAGTTTGTTCACCATCACCTTCTCGATGATGTTCTCCTGTACATACCGGTCGTCCTCGAAAGTATAACGCCCCGGCTTCCGGTGGACGTACACCTCCTGGGCCATGAAATCCCCCTCGATGGTGAACTCCTCCTCCTCTATGTAGCACATCCGGATCTTCTTACTTGATTTCCTGCTCGTTGAGAGGTAGACGGGAGTTTCCCCCCAGCGCATGAGGGCGCTCGCCACGTCCTCGTTCCCTGCCGAGACGAGCGAGGTGGGCCGGCAATGGAAGAAGGCATGGAGGGCGATGTCGATGTCATGGATCATGAGGTCGTCCACGACCGAGGTCCCCTTCATCCGTGCAGAGGCCGGGTTGTGCCTCTTCATCTCCACGTAGAGCGGCTTCCGGATGAGCTTCCTGATCTCGGGGACCACGGGATTGAACCGCTCGATGTGCCCGACTCCGATGACCAGGTCATCGGGGATGGTGGAAATAAGGGATCGGCCCTCGGACGAGGTCGTGCAGATAGGTTTCTCGATGAGCACATGAACCCCCGCCGCGATGACCTGCTGGGCAACCTGGAAATGGAACCGGGTCGGGACGCAGAGGGAGACGGCACTGGACCTGGAGAGGAGATCCTCCATGGACTCGCAGGCAGTCGCGCCATGGAGCCTTGCCATCTCCTCCGCGGCCTTCAGGTTCGTGTCGTACACGAAGAGGGAGTTCACAGCCTTGAGCTCGGAGTAGATCCGGGCATGGTTCCTCCCCATGCTCCCGACGCCTATGACACCGACATCCATTCAGATCACTTCCCTGACCGCCCGGACAATTATCGCGAGATCGTCCCCCGAAAGGAGCGGGTGGACCGGAAGCGAGAGGACGGAGGACGCGAGCCTGCTCGAGACCGGGCAGGGGTCCTTCCCCTGCTGCCCCCGGTAAAGGGGCTGGTCGTGGACCGGCCTGGGGTAGTGGACGGCAGTCCCGACGCCCCGTGCGGCGAGGGCCTGCACGAGGCCGTCACGGGGGAGACGGGCCCCTGTTTCCACCTTCACCACGTACTGATGGTAGACATGGGTTGAGTCCGGCCTCACGCGGGGCGTGGCAAGGCCCGGGCACCTCAGGCCTCCATCCAGATACCTCGCGTTCTCGACCCGTTTCTCGTTCATGCCATCGAGCTTCTTCAGCTGGACGAGCCCCATGGCAGCCCCCAGGTCGGTCATCCGGTAGTTGTACCCGAGTCTTGTGTGGAGATACTTTTCCTTCTGGCCATGGTTGATGAGGAGGCGGACCCGGTCGGCCAGCTCTGCATCGCCCGTCGTGACCATTCCCCCTTCGCCGGTGGTCATGTTCTTCGTCGCATAGAAGGAGAAGCAGGCTAAATCCCCGAAGGACCCCGTTTTTTTCCCCCTGTAGGTCGACCCCTGGGCCTGGGCGGCGTCCTCGATGAGGAGGAGGTCATGGTCCCTGCAGATGCCTGAGAGGGCCGTGATATCGAAGGGCTGGCCGAAGAGGTGCACCCCCATGATGGCCCGGGTCCCCGGGGTAATGAGGGCTTCGGCCGAGGCGGGATCGAGGGTGAAGGTCTCATCCTCCACATCGGCAAAGACCGGGCGTGCACCGCACATGGAAACCGAGGTCGCCGTCGCGATGAAGGTAAAGGACGGGACGATAACCTCGTCCCCCGGGCCGATCCCTGCTGCAAGGAGGGCGGCATGGAGGGCGGTGGTCCCGTTGGAGGTCGCAACCGCATGTCCCGCCCCGCAGTAGGTTGCAAAGGCCCGCTCGAACTCTGCCGTCACCTGCCCCTGGGCGATCATCCCGGATTCCATCACGCGGGCGACCGCTTCGGCCTCCTCCCTCCCTACGGACGGGCGCGAGACGGGGATCATGGCCGTCATCTCCTCATCTCCTCGGGGAGATCCCGGATCCCTGCAGGGACCCCGATGGCGAGCGTGTGTGCCGGGACATCCCGGGTGACCACCGCCCCCGCCGCAACGCAGGCCCCCCTCCCGATGACGATGCCCGGAAGGACCGTGGCATTCGCCCCGATCACCGAAAGGTCCTTCAGGACCGGTCCCCTGAGCTCAGGCCGGCCAAAGGGCGGGTACCGGTCGTTCGTGAGGACCGCGTGGGGCCCGATGAAGACGCCGTCGCCGATCACGGTATTCGTGGGGATGAAGGCGAGGGACTGGATCCGGACGTCGTTTCCCATGATGGTATCCCCCTCGATGACGGTCGCTGTGCCGACCGCGACCCGGTCCCCGATCCGGGTCTTCTCCCGGATCAGGACATTATGACCGCACTGGAAGTCGTCACCGATCTCGACGTCGCAGTAGATGGTGGTCCCCGATCTGATGAGGGCGTTCTTCCCGATGACCGTACCCTTGAAGCTCTCGCAGCCTATCCGGTCCCGGGAGGGGAAGCCGAGGGTGACAGGCTCAAAGATCCGGGCGTCCGGGCCGATGGTGTTCCTGCCGTACTCGATCATTCGACGGTCACGCTCTTTGCGAGGTTCCTGGGCCGGTCGATGTCGGTCTCCAGGCTCTTCGCCGTGTGGTAAGCGAGGAGCTGGAGGAGGACCGAGGCGGTGAGGACCTGGACCCAGGGATCCTCACCCGTGACGGGGAGGAGGACGTCCACCACGTCCGCGAGCTCCCGGTCACCGCCGAGGCCGATGCCGATGACCGGCGCCCCCCGGGCCTTGATCTCCTTGATGTTCGAGAGCATGACCCGGTAGGAGGGGCCCGGGAGGCAGAGGGCGACCGCCGGGGTCTCCGGGGTGAGGAGGGCGAAGGGGCCATGCTTCAGCTCGCCCGCGGCATAGCCCTCGGCATGGATGTAGGAGATCTCCTTCATCTTCAGGGCCCCCTCGAGGGCGACCGGGTAGAACGGTCCCCTCCCGATGAAAAAGATGGAGCGTGCCCTCCTGCAGACCGCCACCGCCTCCCCCACATCCTCCCCGAGGAGGTCGCCGATGGCGAGGTGGGCGTTCCCGAGAGATTTCGCGAGTTTTCCTCCCCCGAGCCGGTCGGCGAGGGCCATGAAGACCGCGAGCTGGGCGATGAAGGACTTGGTCGCCGCGACCCCCACCTCGGGTCCCGCCCGGGTAAAGATGGAGGCGTCGGCGAGCCGGGTTACCGTGGATCCCACGACGTTTGTGAGGGCGACGGTCGGGCAGTTACGGGACTTTGCCGCCCTGACGGCCCAGAGGGTATCGGCGGTCTCCCCTGACTGGGTCACGGCAAGGACCGGGTTCAGCAGCGGGGGAACCGCGTACCGGAACTCGGAGGCATGCTCCACCCGCACCGGGATGCCTGCGAATTCCTCGACCAGGTACTTCGCGACCAGGCCCGCATGGTACGAGGTGCCGCAGGCAACGATGGTGAGGGCCGGCGTGGTCCCGAGGAGGTCCACGAGGGGGGACGGGTCCGCGGCCCGGACCGTCTCGTAGAAGACCCGGGGCTGCTCGAAGATCTCCTTCAGCATGTAGTGCTCGAAGCCCCCTTTCCTGACATCGTCGGCGCACCAGTCCACGAGCTCGACAGGCCTTTCTACGGACCGGCCGCCGTTGCAGATCTCCGCCCCCTGGGGGGTAATGGAGACGATGTCCCCGTCCTCGGGGAAGACCACCCGCTCGGTGAACTCGAGGAGTGGCGTCATGTCCGAGGCGGCAAGGGTCTCCCCGTCCCCGAGGCCGAGGACGAGGGGGCTCGCCTGCCGGGCTGCGACAATGCGCCGGTCTCCCTCCGCGACCGCAAGAAAGGCCCAGGAGCCCTCGAGGGATCCTACCGCCTCCTGGACCGCCCCGAGGAGGTCGTCCCCGTAGTGCTCCTCAATCAGGTGGGCGATGACCTCGGTATCAGTCTCTGAGCGGAAGGTGTGTCCCTCCTTTTCGAGCTTCTTCCTGAGGGAGGCATAGTTCTCGATGATCCCGTTGTGGACCACCGCGATCCGGCCCGTGCAGTCGGTGTGGGGATGGGCGTTCTCGTCACTCGGGGCCCCGTGGGTGGCCCAGCGGGTGTGGCCGATGCCGAGGGTGCCCTTCATGGACCGGGCCTCGGGCAGACTCGCCGGGATCCTCCCGCGGCGCTTGTAGACCTCGACGTGGGACCCGACGGTCGCGACCCCGAAGGAGTCGTAGCCCCGGTACTCGAGCCTCCGGAGCCCGTCGATGATCAGGGGGGCGGCTTTCCGCCGCCCCGCGTAACCCACGATCCCGCACATCGCTACATCACCAGGGTATTATCCGGGAGGATCTGGGTGATGGTTCTCCCCTCGCGGATGACGGCCCCGTTCCCGACGATGCAGGTCCGGAGCACCGTGAAGGGGGCGGTCGTCACCCGGTCGCCGAGGACCGCACCAAACTCCGCCTTCTGCACCTTTCCCTCGATGGAGAAGAGGGAGGGGGTCCCGTCGGTGCTCGTGTGGTCTGCTATCCGGCACCCTTCCCCGATCACCGCGTCCAGGATCCGGGAATGGGAACCGATGAAGGTGTCGTCCATGACGAGGGAACTCCCGAGCATCGTGAAGGGATCGATGGTTACCCGGGATCCGATCGAGGTCCCGGGGAGGATGCAGGACCCCGGCCCGATCCTGCAGTCCTCGCCGATGACCACGGGGCCCGTGATGGTGGAGTTCGGGCCGATGGAGGTTCCTTTCCCGACCCGCACGGCGCCGGTGAATGCGACATTCCCCGCCATCCTCCCTGCCTTCTCCGATGTGACCAGGGAGAGAAGGCTCTGGTTCATGCGGAGGAGATCCCAGGGATAGATGGCATCCATCCAGTTGCCGGCCATGATGGCCTTCATCCTCATGCCCTTCCGGATGAGGCCCATGAGGGCGTCAGGTATCTCGTTCTTCCCTGCGAGGGACCCGAGGACGTCCCGGGGGAGGGAGAGGATCCCGGTGCTCACGGTGAGGGTGGATGCCTCCTCCGGCTTCTCGATGATGCCCGCGACGAGCCCGTCGCGTATCAGGACCACACCGAAGTTGGAGGGGCTCGGGTGCTCCTTCACGAGCATGGCGCAGGGCTCGCCCTTGATCTTCGCGATGGAGCCGGCGTCGATGTAGTTGTCCCCCGGGAGGACGAGGAAGTCCTCCGTGATCTCCGGGACCGCCGACCGGATGGCATGGGCTGTCCCCAGCTGCTTCTCCTGGACGACCGTCCTCACGGGCACATCCAGGTCGTTCAGGAAAGCCTGGACCGATTCCCGCCGGTATCCGACCACGACCACGATGTCCCGGATGCCGTTTGCCGTGAGGGCATCGATGACATGCGCGATGATCGGGCGGTTCGCCACCGGGATCAAAGCCTTTGGTTTTGAGCGGGTGAGGGGGCGAAGCCTCGTCCCCTCGCCGGCCGCGAGTATCACTGCCTGCATGGGCTCTACCTCATCTCCGTTCCTTCCCTGATACATCCATGGACATAGGACTGGGGGGCGAAGCTGCAGGCGCTCCCCACAACGGTTCCGGCATTCACGGAGCAGTTGATCCCGAAGGAGACCCCGTCTCCGACGATGGCACCGAACTTCTTCCTCCCGGTGTTCTCCCCGCAGGCATGGACCGGGCCATGGTCGTTCCGGAGGTTCGCAATCTTTGTCCCGGCGCCCAGGTTGCAGGATGAGCCGATGACGCTGTCCCCGACGTAGTTGAAGTGGGGGATCTTCGTCCCCGGAAGGATGACTGAGTTCTTTACCTCGGAACAGTGCCCGATATGGCAGTCATTCCCTATGGAGGTCGCCCCGCGGATATAGGCATGGGGGCCGATACGGCAGTCCCTCCCGATGATACACGGCCCCTCGATGACCGTGCCATGGCGGATGACCGATCCCGGCCCAACCGCGACGTCGCCTTCGAGGACCGCCCCCGGATCGATCTCCCCCTCCCTCCCGAAGGTCCAGTTCTCGAGGAGGAGCGCATTCGCCTCCAGGAGGTCCCACGGGTGGCCCACGTCTACCCAGAAGGACAGGGGATATCCCGTGACCTTCCCCTCCCGTATGAGTACGGAGAGGGCATCGGTTATCTCGTATTCCCCGCGTTCCGAGCGGCCGATGGACTCGAGAAGGCCGAAGATGCCGGGGTCGAGGAGGTATGCACCGGCGCTGATGAGGTCACTCTGGGGGTTCGGGACCTTCTCCGCGAGGTCGGTGATCCGGTCGCCCTCCATGCGCACGGTCCCGAAGTCCTCTGCATGGGAGGACCGGGAGACCCCGATGACCGTGGGCTTCCGGCCGGCAAGGGCGCGGAGGTCGCCGGACCGGACCACCATGTCCCCGTTCAGGAGGAGAAAGGGGCCGGAGAGAAGTCCCTCGCACTCCCGCAGGGCATCCCCGGTCCCGAGCTGGTGCCGCTGGGGAACGTAGCGGATCCGGACGCCGAGCCGCTCCCCGTTCCCGAAGCAGGATCGGACCTCCCGTTCATGGTAGCCAACGACCAGGGTGAACTCCGTGATACCGGCCTCCCGTGCAGCAATGATGAGGTGCTCGAGGATGGGCCTGTTCGCGAGGGGCAGCATCACCTTCGGCCGGTTGGCAGTGAGGGGGCGCATCCGGCGGCCTTCCCCGGCCGCGAGCACCACGCATTCCATAGGACTAGTACTCTCCCCGCGGGCTTAAGCATTTTTTGCCCGGGAAAGCATCCCGCGGGCCTTCTTAGCGAGCCTCCGTGCGGCAGCATGGTTTTTTCCCTCGGCGGTGATCCGCACCTTCGGCTCGGTCCCGCTCGCCCGAAGGAGGAACCACCCGTCCGTCTCCTCGCGGCGGATCCCGTCGGTGGAGGACTCTGCACCGAGGCGCCGGAGGATCTCTGTCGCCCCGGTGCAGGGCAGCGATTCACGAATGATCGGGTACCGGGGGATCCCGTCCAGTTCCTCAGGTACGTCCCACTCCGATACCATCTCGCAGAAGAGAGCCGCCGCGAAAACCCCGTCCGGGCAGAGGGAGTGACCGGGGAAGATCCAGGCCCCCGAGGGCTCCCCTCCGAAGTCGCCCCACTCCCTGAGCTTTGCCGAGACCGAGGTATCCCCGACCGGGGTGCGCTTCACGTCGGCGACATCCTCGACGACCATGGAGGCATCCACCGTGGTGACGATCTGCTTTGCCCCCAGGTACCGGGCGAAGAGGACGAGGAGCCGGTCACCGTCGATGAACCGCCCCTTCCCATCGAAGGCCATCATCCGGTCGGCATCCCCGTCATGGACAACCCCGCAGTCGGCCGGGCCTGCCCGGACCATCTCCCCCACGAAGCCGAGGTTCTCCTCGAGAGGTTCCGATGGCCGGGCAAAGTGCCCGGAGGGGTTGCAGTTCAGGGAAAGGGCGGCGATCCCCAGCCGGGAGAGGAGATCCGGGGTGATGACCGACCCGGCCCCGTTCCCGCAATCGACCACCACGTTGAGATCCCGGGCAACCTCTCTCTCGTCCAGGATGGCATCCCGGTGGCCGGATACGAGGTCGGCCCTGACAAGGTCCCCCTGGCATTCCCACCCCTTCCCCTCGGGGGACTTCATTTTCTCCTCCAGGGCATCCTGCTGGGGGGTGGCGAAGGAGGAACCATCGGGGTTGAAGACCTTGAGGCCGTTGTACTCCTCGGGATTATGGGATGCGGTGACCATGAGGCCTGCGATATGGTTCCGGGCCGCGAACGCGACCGTGGGAGTCGGGACGATTCCCCCGAAGGTGACCCGGGCACCCCCGGAGAGGAGCCCGGCGATGGCCGCATTCGCGAGGACCGGGCTGCTGGTGCGGGTGTCCATCCCCACCACCACCTCGTCGGCGGTGGCGGCGAGGGCGGAGCCGAGGGAGAGGGCGAGCCCGGCGAGGGGAAGGTCGTATGGCCTCCGGATTCCCGAGGAGCCGAAAAGCATAGTAACCCTTTCCCCTGCGATATTATCAGGTTTCTTAGCAGGGGGATCAGGGTTCCCTGCTCCGGCGGTCAGGAACCGGGCTGAGGATCGCCAGCACCATCGGGAGGATGGGTCAGCACCTGCGTGTGCCGGAAGGGGATCAGCGGCCGCATGGGGCGGAGGGATGAGCGGCCGTGTGTACCGGGAGGGGATCAGCGGCCGTAGGGACACCAGTGGGGAAGGTTAAGCAGTGAGGCCACACCCTCGGTGGAAGGACCGAGGAGAAGCATTTCCTTCACGGCGGTATCCCTGAGTTCACGGGTCCCCTCCTCCCGGATGAGCGCCTCACCGGTTATCACGAGGAGGTCCGCACCAGCGGGGCCTCCGGCGATGAGGGGGGCAAGTTCCCTGGAGAGGACCGGGACATCCACGGGAGCGAAGATCCTCCTTCCTCCGATCTCCTCCCGGAGCTCGCCCATGCAGGCCTCGTAGGAGGCGGAATCGCAGGCATGGAGTTTCCGCGCAAGGCAGAGGAAGCCCCCGACGGCGTTCACGATCCCAAGGGCGGCGGTGCGCAGCTCCGGCTCAGGGAGGTCCCGACCGAAGAGGGAGGAGAGCCGGGTCTCGGTCTGGACCGGGGATGCCGTCACGACCTGGGCAGTACGGCCGCCGAAGGATACCTCGAGGGAGGCCCCCCGGTCGAACTGGCAGCGGGGGGCGTCGGGCCTCCGCCGCACGGAGGCGACCCCGTCCTCGCAGCCGCTGCCCTGGACGGTCTCTTCGAGCATCATCACCGCCTCCTCGAGGAGGGTCACCGGGGTGCCACCCCCTCCCCGAGGAGAACCACCCTCGCCGGGGAACCGTCGAGACCCTCGAGCCTGAGGGGGAGAGCGACCATGAGGTACTCCCCCTCAGGTACCCCGGAAAGATCGAGCAACTCGAGTATGGGGATTCCCCTCTCCAGGAGTTCCAGGTGGACCGATCCGTTCTCCCCGGGGCCTTCAATTGAGGGAGAATCGATCCCCACGACCGGCGGCCGGGCCTCAGCGAGGGCCCGGGCCGCCTCCCGGGTAAGGTGGGGGAACTCCGGACCGAAGGAACGGGCCCCCGAGGCCATCGTTTTGAGGAGGATCCGCTCCCCAACCGGGAGCCTCCCTGACAGAGCCTCTGCGGTTATGGTATTCCCTGCCTCCCGCAGGTCGAGGACCCGGGCCTTCCCCATGAACCGCTCCAGGGGAACCCGGTCCACCGTCGTCCCGCCCGTGAGGTAATGCGCGGGTGCATCAAAGTGGGTGCCCGTGTGGGTGGTGATCACAAGGTCGGTGATGGTATAGCCGTCCTGCTCCCTCCTCCGGAAGGAGGGCCTCGCATCGCCTGGATAGAGGGGGACGCCCGGGCCCAGGGGCCGGGTGATGTCGAGGATCACGGGTCCCCCCGGGGAGCCGGGATCGTCCAGGGAGGAGGAGGCATGAAGCAGCCCCGGGTCCGTAGGAGCCGTGGCTGTCCCGGGGGTTGGGCCCCTCGGGACCGGCTCCTCCTGCCCAGGGGGGAAGGGGCCCCTCTGGACAGGTGTCCCCTACTCCTCATCCTCCCTCCAGCCGTACTCGCCGATGAGGGGGACGAAGACGACCCCCCCGTGCGACTCCCGCCGCACTTTCTCCCCTTCCCTCACGAGCCGGAGGAGCTCCTGGATGCCGTGGGGTCCCACCGGGGCGACAAGCCTCCCCCGGTCGGCGAGCTGGTCGATGAGGGGCGGGGGAATCTCCGGGGTACCGGCGGTGACGAGGATCCCCTGGTAGGGGGCCTTCGGGAGATAGCCGAGGGTCCCGTCCCCCAGGACGACGTCGACCTTCCGGCTGCCCGCCGCGGCGAGGTTCCTCCTTGCCCGGGCGGCGACGGAGGGGATGCGCTCGATGGTGATCACCTCGGAGGCGAGCTCCGCGAGGATCGCCGCCTGGTAGCCGCTCCCGGCCCCGATCTCCAGGATCCGGTCCCCGGCGTGGGGGTCGAGGAGGTCTGTCATGAGCGCGACAATGTACGGCTGGGAGATGGTCTGGCCCTCGCCGATGGGAAGGGGCCGGTCCTCGTATGCCGCCCGCCTCAGGTCCTCGGGGACGAAGAGGTGCCTGGGGACCTTTTCCACGGCCGCGAGCACCCGCTCGTTCCGGATGCCCCGGGCCCGGATCTGCTCCTCAACCATCCGGTGCCGCTCGCCGGTGTAGGGGTCCGGGGGCATCCTAGAACCCTTTCTCCGCGGTGTCGATGGCCGCGTCGATCTGCCGCTGGAGGACGTCGGGGAGGCCGGTCATCTTCACGTCCAGGAACCCCCGGATGATGGTCGCCGTGGCCTCGTCCTCGGAGAGTCCCCGGGCCATGAGGTACTCGATCTCCTCCTGTGCGATCTTCCCTACCGCCGCCTCGTGGGAGAGCTCGGTTCCCACCACGGTGCCCTGGATCTCGGGGATGGCGTGGATGAGCCCGTCCCTCAGGATCAGGCCCTTGCACTCCAGGTGCCCCCGGGTGCCCCTGATGTTCCCCCTGATCTCGCCCCGGGAGAGGATGGTCCCGCCCCGGGTGATGGCCCGGGTGATGAGCTCGGCGCTCGCCCCCTCGGCGGCGAGGATGGCCCGGGAGCCGATGTCGAGGAGGGACCCCTGGGTCCCGATGACGATGCTCGAGAACCGGGCCACGGCATTCTTCCCGTTCAGGTTT
This sequence comes from Methanomicrobiales archaeon, assembly GCA_035542895.1. Taxonomy (GTDB): domain Archaea; phylum Halobacteriota; class Methanomicrobia; order Methanomicrobiales; family JACTUA01; genus JACTUA01. The sequence goes on from DATKKN010000138.1 coordinate 11,977, forward strand.
GCCGTCGGGTACATCTGGACCTTCTTCACGGGCTGCATGCAGACGTAATTGGAGAGGAAGGTGCCGTTCTCCTCGACGATGGATGCCGAGCGGGGATACACCTCGATCTCCTCGCCCCAGGTATGGATCATGGTGAAGGAGATCTTCGCGTTCTTCTTCACGTAGAACTCGGAGATGCCGTAGTGGGCCCCGCCCTTGCCCACGTGCCTCCCGCTCGCGCACCCGGAGACGATGTGGAGTTCGGCCCCTTCCTCTGCGATGATGATGTTGTGGACGTACTGGATCTGCTCGCGGCCCAGGTACAGGCAGGCCTGCACGGGGAGGATGTTCTTTGTCCCCTTCCTCCCGATGATCACGTAGCCCCTCGGGTTCTCCTGGGCGGCGACGGCCTTCGTGTACTCGTCCCGGTCCTTCGGGATAACCTTCCAGTAGTAATCCTTGAGCCAGCCGTACCGCTTCAGGGCATCGACTATGGAGAGGACCTCGACCCCTTCTTCCGAGCAGGTGGCATGGAGGACGTCCTGGTTCATCTGCATGTACGACCCGCAGCGGTTGATCATCGAGAGCTCGATCCCGGACTGCTGGAGCCGCTCCTGGTCCTCGGGGGAGATAAAGGGCTGGCCTAGACCTTCTGGCATTCCATGCACTCCCGGTAGCCGCGTGCCTTGATCTCCTTGATCATCTCCCGGGGATTCCCCCGGCACTTGATGACCCCGTCGCACATCATGTGGCCCACGTTCGCGTCCAGGTAATCCAGGATGAAGCCCGTGTGGGTGATGATGAGCCCGCTCTTCTTCCGGTTCACGATGTGCTTGTCCTTCTCGAGGAGCTTCCCGATGGCCGACCCGATGAGGGAGATGTTCTCGAGGTCGACCCCGCTCTCGGGCTCGTCGAGCATCACGAAGTCCGGCTGCTGGACCATGAGCTGGAGGATCTCGCTCCGCTTGATCTCCCCGCCTGAAAAGCCCTTGTTGATGTCCCGGTTGAGGAACTGGAGCATGTTCATCTCCTTCGCCTGCTCGTTGACCGCCTCCTGGGTCCCGCCTGAGGTGACCGAGAGGAGCTTGCCGAGCTTCAGCCCCCCGATGGTCGGCGGGCGCTGGAACATGATGCCGATGCCCGCCTTCGCCCGCTCGTTCACGGGCAGGCCGGTGATATCCTTGCCGTTGTACACGATCTCCCCCCGGGTGATGCGGTAGCCCGAGAAGCCCATGATGGCCATGAGCAGGCTCGTCTTCCCCGAGCCGTTCGGGCCCATGAGGACATGGGTCTCCCCGTTCCCGATCCTGAGGTTGATGTCATGGAGGATCTCCTTCTCCCCCACCTCGACATGCAGGTCCGTGATCTCGAGCATATGAACGCAGATGTGATTCACCCGCATCGTTTTTAAAGGCTCGCCTGCTTCCATTCGGCGGAGGCACGGGGATCTCCCCCACTTTCGCCCCGCGCACCCCGAAGGGGTTTATCATCCCCTCCTCACCTCTCTCCCATGTACGAAGCAACCACTGACACGACCATGGACGCAACCATCGGGTCAATCGCTGCGAGGGCGGCCCGGTATCCGCGGATCGCGAAGAGAGCCCAGCTGCGCACGATCATCAGGGGGTCCAAACATGCGCCGGTGACCGGGGATCCGGGCATCCGGTGGCTACTCTTAAACACTCAGCGGACTAACCGTCTGCTGATGGGAACAGGGTGAAGTATCCGCTGTACCCGATGGAACTGGATGGATTGAGGCCGGAAAAGGTCCGGGACAAGCCGGGAAAGGAGAAAATCCGGAAAGGCACCAAGGACCGGAAGGACCGGATCGCCACAGACGAACCCGAAGGGATCCGGGCATTCGAGAACCGGATCATCTGCGGGGATGCGGAGAGCGTGCTCGTCGCTATCCCGGCGGGGAGCGTCGACCTGATCATCACCTCCCCGCCCTACAACTTCGGCCATGCCTACGCCGGGGATCCCCGTGACGACACCCGGGAGTGGAACGAGTACTTCCAGCGCCTTGCCGGGGTCTGGCGGGAGTGCTACCGGGTGCTGAAACCCGGCGGGCGGATCGCCGTGAATATCCAGCCCCTCTTCTCTGACTACATCCCCACGCACCACCTCATTTCCAGGCAGCTCCTCGATGCAGGCTTTCTCTGGAAGGCCGAGATCCTCTGGGAGAAGAACAACTACAATGCCAAGTACACCGCGTGGGGGTCATGGAAGTCACCCTCCATGCCCTACCTGAAGTACACCTGGGAGTTCATCGAGATCTTCGACAAGGAGACCCATAAGAAGGCCGGGAGCCGGGATGCCATCGATATCTCGGTCGAGGAGTTCAAGGAGTGGGTGATGGCGAGGTGGACCTTTCCCCCCGAGCACCGGATGAGGGAGCACAACCACCCGGCGATGTTCCCCGAGGAGCTCCCCCGCAGGGTGATGAAGCTCTTCTCGTACCGGGGGGACCTCGTCCTCGATCCCTTCAATGGCGCGGGGACCACGACCCGGGTGGCGCGTTCCCTCGGGCGCCGGTTCATCGGCATCGATGTCTCCCGGGAGTACTGCGAGACGGCGCTTGCGAGGACCCGCGATCAGGACGATACCGGTGCGGCGGCAGGGCAGGAACCGGGCATCCTTGACCGGGGCTAGAGGATCTCGGGAAGGCGGACCACCGAGTCGATGACGAGGTCCGGATGGATGCCGGACGCAGCGAGGGTCTCCTCCCGGAACTTCCCGGTCCGGACCAGGATTCCCTGCATGCCGCACCGCTGAGCTCCCCTGATGTCGGTCTCGACATCGTCGCCGACCATGGCCGCATCCCGGGCGGGAACGCCCAGGCCGTCGAGCGCGGCGGCAAAGAAGCCGGGAGAGGGCTTACCAACGCAGACCGCCTCCTTCCCGGTGGCGTACTCGAGGGCGGCGACGAAGGGGCCGGCCGAGAGCATCACCCCGTCTGCACCCATCCAGGTACGGTCCTTCTCGAGGGCAATGAGATCTGCCCCATCGAGAACCATGCGCATCGCCCGGTTGAGGAGGCCGTAGGTGAACCGGTCCCCCGCGTCACCGATGACGACGGTGTCAGGGCGCTCGTCGGAGAGGGCGATGCCGGCGTTAATGAAATCGCGGCGGACATCATCGGTGGTGACCAGGAAGGCGGGCTTCTCCTCGCTCCGGAGCATCGCCGCCGCAGCCACCGCGGGGGTAAGGATCTCCCCTTCCCGTATGGCGAATCCCATGCCCCCGAGCCGGTCGGCCACCGAGGCGCGGCTCCGGCGCGTCGAGTTGGAGAGGAACCGGATGGGAAGGCTTAGGTTCCGGAGACGGTCCAGGGCCTCTTGTGCCCCCGGGACCGGCCTGTCACCGACGTAGAGGACCCCGTCGAGATCGAGGAGAAGCCCCCGAATCCTGTCCCGAGGGGCCCCTATCCCCTGTCCCGAGGGGCCCCTACCCCCCTGGACAGGAGGAGCCGGTCCCGAGGGGCCCAACCCCCGGGACAGCCCCGGCTCCAACGGACCCGGGGCGGCTTCATGCCTCCTCCTCCCTGGACGCTTCCGGCCTGGTCCCGAGGGGCCCCTTCCTCCCGGGCCAGCCCCGTCCCCTTCGGGGCCGGGTCTCCCTGGGGGACCCCGGATCTCCCTCATCCGGTCCCCCTGAGAAGGAACCGGTCGACCAGTTCCTCGCAGAAGGCATGGGAAGAAGGGAGAAAAAGGGAGGACCGAGCCACTTGGGCCCGAAGCTCTGCCGGTGGGAGATCCCTCCCCCAATCCTCGATGAGCGGGATCGTGATCTCCGGGTGGAACTGGACTCCGGCTGCGCTCCCGAGGATGAACATCTGATGCCTGACCTCACGGCCTTTCCAGAGAAGGACGGCACCCCGGGGGAGGTCGAAGGTGTCGCCGTGGAACTGGAAGACCGTCATATGGTCTGGGAACCCCCGGAAATACCCGGGTTCCTCTCTCTCGACCTCGCACCAGCCGAACTCCCGGGCACCGGGATGTACCCGTGAGCCCGCCGCATCGGCGATCAGCTGCGCCCCGAGACAGATCCCGACGACCGGCCTTCCCTCCCGGATATACCTCCGGATTATCTCCTTCTCCCGGACGAGGAAGGGGAACTCCTTCTCGTCATGGACCGACATCGCCCCTCCCATGATAACGAGGGGCGCGGTGATCCCTGCCGGCGCGTCGCCGGTCTTGTCCAGCCTGTGGATCTCGAAGGGCACATCCCGGGCCTCCAGGATGTCCGGGAAGAAACCAGGGGCCTCGGATTCCATGTGCTGGAAGATGGCGACCTTCATGCCTGGGGGTCTCCCGTGTTTCACCAGTCCGGATTGGGAACGAACGGACTAATACCTTCCTTCACCCGGCGATCCTGGAAGGCATGCCGCCGGTCCCCTGAGTACCCGTCGGAAAATACGAAATCCTGTGACGTTTTCGTATCATAAACCATAAATCCCCGCATCCCGTATCCTATATGATCGGAAAATGCCCTGCACAATCATCGTGGGTGGTTTCTTCGGCGACGAGGGGAAGGGAAAGATCGTGGCGCACATCGCCCAGCGGGACCGGCCTGCCATCATCTCGCGGGGCGGCGTCGGCCCGAATGCCGGGCACACGGTGAAAATCGGGGAGAAGACCTACGGCGTCCGCATGGTGCCGAGCGGTTTTGTCTACGAGGATGCCCTCCTCTGCATCGGGACGGGGGTCCTCGTCGACCCGAAGGTGTTCCTCCACGAGGTGGACCTCCTCGGGGTGAAGGGAAGGGCCTTCATCGACGAACGGTGCGGGATCATCGACCAGGTCCACATCGACCGGGACCGGGGGAGCGACCACCTGGCCAAGAAGGTCGGCTCCACGGGGACCGGCTGCGGGCCCGCGAATGCCGACCGGGCCATGCGCATCGGCAGGCAGGCAAAGGATGTCCCCGAGCTCGCCGATTATCTCATGGACGTCCCCGCCGAGATCAACGAGACGCTCGATGACGATGACTTCGTCCTGATCGAGGGGACCCAGGGGTTCGGGATCTCCCTCTACTTCGGCACCTACCCCTACGTGACCTCCAAGGACACCTCGGCCTCCCAGATGGCGGCCGATAACGGGGTCGGCCCGACGAGGATCGACGACGTGATCGTGGTCTTCAAGGCTTACCCGACCCGGGTGGGGGCCGGCCCCTTCTCCACCGAGATGACCGAGGAGGAGGCCGAGGAGCACGGGATCGAGGAGTTCGGGACGGTGACCCACCGGAAACGGAGGATCGGGGAGTGGGACGGGGAAATGGCCCGGTACTCCGCGATGATCAACGGGTGCACCCAGGCCGCGATCACGGGCATCGACCGGATCGATCCCGATTGCTACGGCTGCACGGACCATGACAAGCTCTCGGAGGCCGCGAAGGACTTCCTCTCGAAGGCCGAGGATGACATCGGGGCTCCCGTGACCCTTATATCGACGGGACCCGACATCTCCCACATCATCGACCTGAGGAAGGTGAGGAGGGAGCTATGAGGAGATCCCTCCTCGCCATCCTCTGCTGCCCGGTCTGCAAGGGAGATCTCGTGCTCCGCTCCGAAGGCGGGGAGGTGGAGGAGATCCTCGACGGAGGTCTCTTCTGTGCTGCCTGTTCGGTCGAATACCCCATCACCGACGGGATCCCGGACCTGATCCCGAGGGAACCGAAGGGGCGGTGAGGAAGCCATGCCCGTGTGCGAGATTCACCTGAACCGGAGGACCATCAACTCCATCGAGCTCCCGGCCCAGGCCCTTGCCGAGGCAGGGAAGAGCCTGGTCCTCACCTTCAACAACCACGGTCACCCCCTCCACGTGAGCCTCTCGGCGATGAACCCGGCCCGGTTCACCTCCTTCACCCACGAGAACCTCTTCATCCAGGGGGAGACGCAGTTCGAGATCCCCATCTTCGAGGACGCCGAGGAGGGTGCCTTCACCCTCGAGGTGGTGACCGGCTATGGCAGGACGAAGGGGGAGATGAAGGTCCTCGTCCGGAAGCCTCTCGCCGAGCAGCCCGAGCCAAAGCCCGTGGAGAAGCCCGCCGGGATACAGGTGCCCTGGGCGCGGGTCGGTCCCATCGTCCTCGGGCTCATACTCTATGCCGCGTCCTTCCAGCCCGGCCTTGGGATCCTCAAGGATCTGGCCTTCCTCGTCCTCCTTGCCGCTCTCCTCCTCCCATGGCTGCAGCAGGGATAGTCCTCGCCGCAGCCCTCGGGGTCGACCGGGCCATCGGGGACCCGCAGAGCCGTCTCCATCCCGTCGCCCTCCTTGGCAGGTTCATCGGGTGGTGGGGCGACCCCGGCCGGTGGGACCCCCGGATCCAGAGGGCCGCCGGGCTTGTCTGCGGGATCGGGACCGCATGCCTCTTCTCCCTCCCCTTTCTCCTCGTGGACCGGTTCGCCCCCCTCCTCGGGTTCCTCATCGTCGGCCCATTCCTCCTCAAGGTCACCTTCGCATGGCGGGCCCTGGAGGAGCATGCCCGCGCGGTGGAGTTGGCGGTAAGGGATGACCTGGACGCCGGCCGGATGACCGCCGGGTGGATGGTCAGCCGGGAGACGAAGGCCCTCTCGAAGGAGGAGACCCTCTCTGCCGCGTACGAATCCCTCTCCGAGAACCTGGTGGACAGCATCACCGCGCCTCTCCTGTTCTTCGCCTTTTTCTCGATCTTCGGACTCGGGCTCGCCGCCGCGGCCTTCTACCGGGCCTCGAACACCATGGACGCGATGCTCGGCTACCGGGATGAACGTGGTCGGATCGGGTGGTTCCCGGCACGGATGGATGATGTCCTTACCTGGATCCCTGCCCGGGTGACCGGTCTCGTCCTGCTCGGGTACTTCGGGGCCATCGGGAGGCTGGGCCCCGCATTAACCGGCCTCCGGAAGGATGCGAGGAAGCGCCCTGGGCCGAACGGGGGGATTCCCATGGCGATCATGGCAGGGGGAACAGGGGTCCGGTTCGAGAAACCCGGGGTTTATACCATGGGACCCGGGGAAAAGAGCCTCGCAGAGGGCGGGAGGGAGATCATCCGGGCCCTCCGGGCCGTCACGCTCATCCTCGCGGCGATCCTCGTGACCGCGCTATTATTATGGGTTTGACCCGCGTATGGATCATGCTATGAAGCTGGAGGAACTGAGGTTCGGCACCGAGCTCCTCAAGCGCGGCTTTGCGTCCATGCAGAAGGGAGGGGTAATCATGGACGTGGTGAACGCCGAGCAGGCGGTGATCGCCGAGGAGGCCGGGGCCGTCGCCGTGATGGCCCTGGAGCGGGTGCCGGCAGACATCAGGAAGGCAGGGGGGGTCGCGCGCATGGCAGACCCTGCCCGGGTCGTGGAGATCATGGACGCGGTCTCCATCCCGGTCATGGCCAAGGTGCGGATCGGCCACTTCGTGGAGGCCCAGGTGCTCGAGTCCCTCGGGGTGGACATGATCGACGAGAGCGAGGTGCTCACTCCGGCCGACGAGCAGTTCCACATCGACAAGAGCCAGTTCTCGGTCCCCTTCGTCTGCGGCGCCCGGGACCTGGGGGAGGCTCTCCGCCGGATAGACGAGGGCGCGGCGATGATCCGGACGAAGGGCGAGGCAGGGACGGGGAACGTCGTCGAGGCGGTGCGGCACATGCGGAACATCATGGGCGAGATCCGGGCCCTTCAGGGCAAGTCCACCCAGGAGATGATGGACCGGGCCCGGGAGATCGAGGCGCCGGCAGGCCTCGTCCTCGACGTGGCGAAGCGCGGCCGGCTCCCGGTCGTGAACTTCTCGGCGGGCGGGATCGCGACCCCGTGCGATGCCGCGATGATGATGCAGCTCGGGGCCGACGGGGTCTTCGTGGGATCCGGGATCTTCCTCTCCCAGAACCCGCCGCAGATGGCGAAGGCCATCGTAGAGGCCGTGAACCACTACGACGACCCCCGGACCATCGCCGAGGTCTCGAAGAACCTCGGGGAGGCCATGAAGGGCCTCGACATCCACCTGCTCTCGCCGGACGAGGTGCTCCAGACCCGTGGGCGTTAGGATCGGCGTCCTCGACCTCCAGGGGGATGTCTCGGAGCATATCGGGGCTTTCAGGAGGGCTCTTGCCGATGCCGGCCTCTCCGGGGGATCGGAGGTGGTCCCGGTCAGGAAGGCCGGCCAGATCCCGTCCCTCGACGGGCTCGTCATTCCGGGCGGGGAGTCCACGACGATATCGAAGCTCATAGACAAGAACGGGATGAGGGCCCCCATCCTGGAGTTCAAGGGGGGCATCTTCGCCACCTGCGCGGGGCTCATCCTCCTCGCACAGGTCGTCCCCGATCCGCGGGTGAAGCCCCTCGGCCTTCTCGACATCGACGTGGAGCGGAACGCCTTCGGCCGGCAGAAGGATTCCTTCGAGGCAGATCTCAGGGTGAAGGGCCTTGACACGCCGTTCCACGCGGTCTTTATCCGGGCACCGGTTATCTCACGGGTCGGGGAAGGCGTGGAGGTGCTTGCCGAGGTTGACCGGGCCCCGGTCGCCGTACGGCAGGGGAAGCATCTCGGGCTCTGCTTCCACCCGGAGCTCTCGGGGGACACGAGGCTGCACCGGCTGTTTCTCGAGGGTATAAGGTCCTGATTTTCTCTCCTCTCTCGAGCGATTCGGCCGGGAAAATACAATAACATATGAACCATGGGCGCGAATCAAGCTCCTGCTATTGACCTCGCAGAGAGATCTCATGCCCCCTGAACCCGCCGGATCCGGCACCGGAAAAGGCCTCCCGTTCCCGCCTGTCACCCAGGACTACGACATCATCGACATCGACGGCGAGAACATCGCCGGGACCCGGGCGGACGTCTGCGTCGAGGAGACGGTGAACCTCCTCGTGAACGGGACCCTGCTCGCGAGCCTCACCATCTCTCCCCGGGACCTTGAAGCCTTCGCGTACGGGTACCTCGTCTGCGAAGGGATTGTTCCGGATATGGCCGCCATCGAGGAGGTGAGGATAGAATATCCCGATATTTACGCGGTCGTATCGTCCATCTCACCCGGGGTTACGTCCGGGATGACCGAGATAAGAAGCTCGGGTTGTGTCGGCATCAGGACGACCTGGGCGTCGCTTACCGAACCGCTCGGGGACGGGATCACCATTGATCTCCCGACTCTCTTCGAGGGGATGAGGAAGATCAACGAGTACGCCCCCCTCTGGAAGGTGACCGGTGGGACTCACTGCAGCATCATTCTTGACGGGAAGGGTCGGGTGATCTCGGCTATCGAAGACATCGGCCGGCACAACTCCGTCGACAAGGCGGTAGGCAGGGCGCTCCTCGACGGGGCCGACCTGTCCAGTTGCTTCATGGTCCTCACCGGCCGGCTCGCGGCCGGGATGGTCGCGAAGGTGTACCGGGCGGGGATTACCATCCTCGCGAGCAACACCGCGCCTTTCTCGACGGGCATCTGCCTGGCCCGGCAGGTGAACATGACCCTTGCCGGTTTCACCCGGCCCCCGAGGGTCACCCTCTACAGCTGCCCCGGAAGGATCCTCCTGCCCGGGGAATCCTGAAAAAGGGATCCTCAGATTTCTTCGTAATAAGCCATCGACCCGCAGCCCCTGCAGATATTCCCCTCGAGCAGGTCGGCGGGCACCATCTCGCCACAGCAGGAGCAGGTCGCGCTGTCCCAGTCCCCCTTCGGAGGGACCTCCAGCCGGACCTTCTCATGGGAGAGAATCTTCCTCCCGCCCCGGAAGATCTCCTCGTACAGGGCGTCGTCCTGCCCCTTCTTGTCAAAGTCCTTTGCATGGGTGTACCATGCCTGGATAGTAGGGAAGGCGGCGAGCTTCTTCGGGTCGACGAAGACCCGTACCCCCTCCGTGGTCGGACCGTCCGAGGGACGGTTCAGGGTAAAGGCGAACCGGCCGATGGGGAGCACCTTGAGCCGGTTGTTCCCGGTGGTGCAGCCAAGGAGGATCTGGAGGGGATCGGGTGCGCATTTTTTGGTTTCGCAGGTGGCGTATAGGTGTTCCCCGGGCCGTGCGGCCAGGATCTCGAGTGCAAGGTCGACCATGAAAACAGAAATGATGACGCCTGGCGCGGCATGGGTGTGGAACCGGATGGACCGGGTCACGTACTCCTGGATCCGGGGATCCAGGCCAAGCCGTTTCATCAGGGCGGCCATCCGCTCCACCGGCGACCCGGGTTGTGGGGTGGGCATGAGGAAAAGGAAGGATGGGGGAGAAGTTAACTATTTTCATTTTCGCCCGGCAGGGGGAACTACGGGCGCGCACGTCAGGGCCTTCCGACGGGAAGGGTGTGGGCGACAGGGGGAGAAAGTGATTATTAGTGGTGGGATTTTTGGAGAAAAAGTGAACTTCAGACGGAAGTCAATTGATCTCCTTTTTATATTGGAAATATGGTTAAGCTGAGAGTGTTGTAAAAGCAACGGAATCAGCTATCGGCATCCAGCTGGAGCGATTCAGGAGTGTTTCCATGGGAGATGCAAAAGTACCGAGCCTGAAGTATGTACCCACCACGTGCCCGTACTGCGGCGTTGGATGCGGGTTGAACCTGGTGGTCCAGAATGAGAAGGTTATCGGGGTGGAGCCCTACAGGCGGACCCCGGTGAACGAGGGCAAGCTCTGCCCGAAGGGCAATACCTGCTGGGAGTTCATACACAGCCCTGACCGGCTGACGAAGCCCCTGATCAGGAAGAACGGGAAGTTCGAGGAGGCGAGCTGGGACGAGGCACTCGACCTGATTGCAAAGAAATTCAAAGAGACCTCTGACAAGTTTGGTCCGAAGTCACTCGGGTTCCAGGTATCGTGCCGGACTCCCAATGAAGACTGCTATATCATGCAGAAATGGGCCCGCGTGGCGTTTCAGACGAACAACGTCGACAACTGCGCCCGGATCTGCCACGGCCCCTCGGTCGCCGGGCTCTCCCTCTCCTTCGGGTCGGGCGCCGCGACGAACCCCTTCGAGGACGTGCTCAACTCCGACTTCATCCTCATCTGGGGGAGCAACGCCATCGAGGCGCATCCCCTCGCAGGAAGGCGCATCGTGCAGGCGAAGAAGAAGGGGATCCCGATCATGGTCGTGGACCCGAGGTACTCCCCGACGGCCCGCCTCGCCGACACCTACATCCGGTTCAACCCCTCGACGCACATAGCCCTCATCAACTCGATGATGTACTGGATCGTCAAGGAAGGCATGCAGGACAAGGAATTCATCGAGAAGCGTACGAAGGGCTTCCAGGACATGATGAAAGTCGTGGAGAAGTACGCCGACGCAGAGGCCATCCACGGGGTGAAGCTCGACACCGTGAAGGACATGGCAAAGAAGTACGCGGCGGCGAAGAACGCGGTAATCATCTACTGCCTCGGCATCACCGAGCTCACGACCGGCACGGACAACGTCCGCTCCCTCGGCAACCTCTCAATGATCTGCGGGAACATCGGCAGGCCCGGCGTGGGCGTGAACCCCCTCCGGGGCCAGAACAACGTGCAGGGCGCCTGCGACATGGGCGCGTACCCGAACGTTTACTCCGGGTACCAGAAGTGCGAGGTGCCCGACAACCGGGCGAAAATGGAGAAGGCCTGGGGCATGCCCTCAGGTTCCCTGCCCGACTGGTACGGCGTGACTCTGACCGAGCAGATCAACCAGTGCGGCGACCCGATCAAGGCCATGTACATGCTCGGCCTGAACCCGGTGGTCTCGTACCCGGACTCGAACAATGTCATGAGGCAGCTCCCGAAGCTCGACTTCCTCGTCGTCCAGGACATCTTCTGGAACGAGACCTGCCAGTTCGCCCACGTCGTCCTCCCCGGCGCCTGTTTCGCCGAGAAGGAGGGGACCTTCACCTCGGGCGAACGCCGGATCAACCGGGTGAGAAAGGCCGTCGAGCCCCCCGGCGAGGCAAAGGCCGACTGGGAGATCTTCGTTGCCCTTGCAAAGAAGATGGGCCTCAAGGGCTTCGAGTTCAAGTCCGCCGAGGACGTCTGGAATGACATGCGGGCATGCACCCCGTCGATGTTCGGGGCCAGCTACGCGAAGATGGAGAAGCCGGAATCGGTCCACTGGCCCTGCCCTACCGAGGAGCACCCGGGGACCCCCATCCTCCACAAGGAGAAGTTCTCTGCCCCCGACGGCCTGGGGACCTTCTTCGGTCTCGAGTACCGGCCCCCGGCAGAGGTGGCGGACAAGGAGTACCCGTTCACCCTGATGACCGGGAGGCTTATCTTCCACTACCACACGAGGACCCAGACGGGACGGTCCAAGGTCCTCGACTACGAGGTGCCCGAGGGCTACGTCCAGATTAATACCGAGGACGCGGCACGGCTCGGTATAGAGAACGGGGAGAAGATCAAGGTGCGCAGCCGGCGCGGGGAGTCATTCCCCGTTGCCCGGATTACCGACGAAGTGGCACCCGGCGTCCTCTTCATGGCGATGCACTTCCCGCAGGGGGCAAACGCCCTCACGAACACCGCCCTCGACCCGCTGTCCAAGATGCCGGAGCTGAAGCACAGCGCCGTTGCCGTTGAGAAGATCAAGGAGGGGAGCTAGATGGCTGCAAAGGGCGACATGTTCTATGCCTGGACGACCTCCAAGGACCTCGCAGACAAGGCCGAGTGCGGCGGTGCCGTGACAGGCCTCATGAAGTTTGCCCTGGAGAACAGGATCGTGGACGCGGTCCTTGCCGTGAAGAAGGGAAAGGACCTCTACGACGCGGTCCCGACCATCATCACCGACCCGAAGGACATCGGCCAGACCGCCGGGTCGCTCCACTGCGGCACCCTGCTCATGTCCAAGCTCGTAAAGAAGTACTTCAACGGCGCGAACGACCTGAAGCTCGGGATAACCATCAAGGGCTGCGACATGATGGGCCTGTACGAGCTCGCGAAGCGCAAGCAGGTGAACCTGGACAACCTGGTCATGATCGGGGTGAACTGCGGCGGCTCGGTCTCACCGGTCATGGCGAGGAAGATGATCACCGAGAAATACGGCGTCGATCCCGACAAGGTCCACAAGGAGGAGATCGACAAGGGCCAGTTCATCATCGAGTATGAGGGAGGCCACAAGGGGATATCCGTCGACGAGCTCGAGGAGCACGGCTTCGGCCGGAGAACCAACTGCCGCCGGTGCAAGCTGAAGGTGACCCGGCAGGCGGACATCGCCTGCGGGAACTGGGGCGTCATCGGCGAGAAGGCCGGCAAGGCGACCTTCGTCGAGATCTGCAGCGACAAGGGGGCCGACCTCTTCAACAAGGCCGTCGAGGCAGGGGCCCTCAAGGCCGAGAAGCCCCCCGAGGCGGCCATCGCCATCCGGGGCAAGGTCGAGAAGGCCATGTTCAAGCTCGCCGACAAGTGGCGGGAGAAGGACTTCAAGGGCCTTGGCCAGGGGAACGAGCGGCTGAAGAAGATCATGGAGGATACCTCCCGGTGCATCAAGTGCTATTCATGCATCGACCAGTGCCCTATCTGCTACTGCGTCGAGTGCAGCACGAAGAAGCCGTATCTTGTCCCGCCGGGCGTGCTCCCCGTCCCCTTCATGTTCCACATGATCCGGTTCGTCCACATCTCGGACTCGTGCGTGAACTGCGGCCAGTGCGAGGAGAGCTGCCCTATGGAGATCAGGAACTCCCTGTACATGCATGCCATCCAGCAGGACCTCGAGAAGATGTTCGGGCACGTCCCTGGCGTCGACATGTCCCTGCCGGTCCTTGCCCTCGTCGAGGAGCCCACCGAGCGCGGCAGGCTCGCCTCAACGGGGAGCGATCAGATCTACGATATATTCAAATAAATCCATTTTTCCCCGTCAGCCCCTCGTAGCCGGGGTCAGGAGAACCATCGAACAGTCCTCGTCGGCCCGGTTCACCTGGCACAGTCGGACTATCCTTTCCTCAGCACCGCCGCCCGGTTCGCGAAGAAG
>DATKKN010000139.1:0-13860 GCA_035542895.1 Methanomicrobiales archaeon
TCGATCCGGGAGACCGGAACCTTCGGGAAGGGGGCGAGGTTCGAGATCCGGGTCCCGGAAGGGGCCTTCCGGTTCGGGAAATCCTGAAAAAAGTCCTGATCCGGCCTAACCCGCTCCGGTCCTCACCAGGTACTCGTAGGCCTCGAGAGCCGCCTTGGCCCCCTCTCCCGCGGCGATAATGATCTGCTTTCCCTTGATGCTCGTCACGTCCCCCGCGGCGAACACGCCGGCGACAGCCGTGTGGCAGTTCTCGTCCACCACGATCTCCTTCCCGGCGTTCAGGGGGACGAACCCCTCCAGGAACTCGGTGTTCGGGAGCCAGCCAATTTCCAGGAAGACGCCCTCGACGTCGATCCTCGCCTCTTCTCCCGTGTCCCGGTGCTTGAGGCCGAGGCCGGTGAGGAACTGGTCCCCGTAGAGCCGGGCAACCTCCACGTTCAGGTGGGTGAGGATGTTCTCCTTTTTCTGGTAGATGTCCTTGAGGATCTCGTCGCACCGGATCTGGGAGCGGACGACCAGGTGGACGGTCTTTGCGATCTTTGCCATCTCGATGGCCGTCTGGAGGGCCGAGTTCCCCCCGCCCACCACGGCGACGGCCTTCCCCTTGAAGAGCGGCCCGTCGCAGGTGGCGCAGATGGAGAGCCCCCGGCCGATGAACTTCTCCTCGCCCGGGATGCCGAGCATCCTCGGGTGCTTCCCCGTGGCGATGATGAGGCATTTTGCCCCAAAGGACCGGTCGGTGGCGGTTTTCACGGTGAAGGAGGAGCCGTCCCGGGAGACCGCGAGGACCCCGTCGAGCTCCAGCTGGATGTGGAGCTCCTTCGCCTGTTCCTCGAACCGTTTCATGAGGTCCTCCCCGGTGATCATCCGGTACCCCATGTAGTTCTCGATGGCCCAGCTCTCCAGGGCCTGGCCCCCGATGTTCTCGGCGATGACCAGGGTCTTTAAATACTTCCTCGCGGTGTACACGGCGGCGGCGAGGCCGGCGGGCCCGGCGCCCAGGATGACCACATCGTACACGTCCACCGGGGCCTCTATCCCCGGGCCGAAGACCTCGGAGAGCGCCTGGGTGTCGAACCCGACTATGATCCGGTCCCCGGCGACCGTCACCGGGACGCCGTTCTGGCCGGAAATGCGGATCATCTCCCCGGCCGCCTCCCGGTCCTGGGAGACGTTGATCTCGGAGTACCTGATACCCCGTTTCTCAAGGAATGCCTTTACCATGCGGCAGTAGGGGCACTGCGTCGTGGTGTAGACCCGGACTTCTGGCATCGAACCGTGTACTCTTCCCTGCTCGTATAAAGGGGTATCTGAACGGAGAGGATCGGGAATATGTTTATCCGTCCGCCCCGCCACCGTACCCTTCGGATGGCAGGGGACGGATATGCCGACCGGATCCTCAGGGTGAACCTCTCCCGGCGGGCCGTTGGGGAGATCCCATACCGGAAAGAGTGGAAGGAGCAGTTCATCGGCGGGAGGGGCCTCGGGGTCCGGCTTCTGGACGACCTCGTGGAACCGGCAACCGATCCCCTGGCGGACGGGAATGCCATAGTCTTTGCCGCGGGGCCCCTCACCGGGTCGGGGATGCCCCTCGGGTCCCGGTACTCCGTCGTGACGAAATCCCCCCTCACCGGGACCCTCGCCTCGAGCAGCAGCGGGGGCTTCTTCGGTACCGGGCTCAGGCGGGCGGGAGTCGACGCCGTCGTCGTCGAAGGGAAGTCCAAAACCCCCGTGTTCCTGTGGATCCGGGACGGGACATGCGAGATCCGGGATGCCGGACCTTTCTGGGGCATGACCACCGATGCAACCATCAAGGGCATTCCAGAGGAGCTCGGGGAGCCGAAGGCGAGGGTCGCCTGCATCGGCCCGGCCGGGGAACGGCTCGGGCGCATGGCATGCATCATGAACGACCTGGACCGGGCAGCAGGGCGGGGAGGCATGGGGGCGGTCCTCGGGAGCAAGCGCCTGAAGGCGGTCGTGGCATCCGGGAAAGGGAGGATCCCTCAGGCGAACCCAGCGGAGTTCGCGAGGGTCAGGGACGCGATCCGGGAAAAAATCGAAAAGGGCGGGCTGAACCGGGGGAGCCTCCGCAGGTACGGGACCGCGGGGGTCCTCTCCCTCATCAACGAGTCCCACCTCCTCCCGACGAGGAACTTCCAGGAGAGCCATTTCGATAAGGCCGAGGCCCTCTCGGGCGAGCGGATGGCCGAGGCCATCGTGCACCGGGTGACGGCATGCTACTCCTGCTCCGTCGCCTGCGGGAGGGAGACCTCGGCGGGAGGGGCGAAGGGCCACGGCCCCGAGTACGAGACCCTCTGGGCCTTCGGGCCGGCCTGCGGCGTGTCCGACCTGACCGCGGTCGCAAGGGCAAACTACCTCTGCAACGAGCTCGGCCTCGATACCGTCTCCACGGGATCCACCATCGCCTGTGCGATGGAACTCTCGGCCCGGGGATACGTCGGGGAGGATATCCGGTTCGGGGACGCCGATGCCGTCGTGAACCTGGTGCGCCTCATCGGGTACCGGGAGGGCATCGGGGACGCTCTCGCCGAGGGCTCGCTCCGGTTCGCCGCCGCCGCGGGCCACCCGGAGCTCTCGATGTCGGTGAAGGGGCTGGAGCTCCCGGGCTACGATCCCCGGGGGCTCCAGGGGCAGGGGCTCGAGTACGCGACATCGGTGCGGGGCGCCTGTCATGTATACGGGAACATGGTCTACCCCGAAGTCTTCGGCGTTCCCGTGAAGCTCGATCCCGAGGTGGATGAGGGAAAGGCCGGGTGGGTGAAAGAACTCCAGGACCTCGCAGCGGCCCTCGATTCCGCGGGCGTCTGCCTTTTTACCTTCCGTGCCCTGAGGGCCCCCGACTACGCGGATATGGTCTCCGCGGTCACCGGTATCCCCTTCGACATGGAAAAGCTCCTCGGCGCGGGTGAACGGACCTGGAACCTCCAGAGGCTCTTCAATACGAGGGCCGGGTTCGGGAGGAAGGACGACACCCTTCCGCCAAGGCTCATGGAAGAGCCCATCCCCACCCGTCCGGCCACGGGGAGGACCTGGAGGCGGGAGCCGCTCCTCTCCGAGTACTACCGGATCAGGGGCTGGGACGAGGAGGGCCGTCCCACACAGGAGAAACTCTCGGCCCTCGGGATCCATGAGGACCGGCGGTCCCCGGGGTTCCGGGGTCTCTGATTTCGGGACTCCCTGAGGACCAGCGGTCCCCGGGGTTCCGGGGTCTCTGATTTCGGGACTCCCTATCCCTTTTTCTTTCCCGCCTCGTCGAGTCCTTTTGCCTCCTCCTTCGTGAGGATGCTCATCTCGCAGGTGCGGTCCGCCAGGCAGAGGGAGCGGACGAACCGGGCGGTGAACTTCGGGTTCAGGGTCTCCACGACGGCGACAGAGAAGGCCAGGCACTTGGGAAAGAGGTTCCCCGGCGTGCCGCCGTACTCGCCGGTCGCCCCCAGGAACGGGCAGGTCTTTGTGATCAGGGTGGCCCGATCCTCGGAGATTTCGAGCACCTCGTACCGGAACTCGGGCCCAAACATGAGCACAGTGAGGAGCCTGAGTGACCGGGCAAGTTCGGCGGCGGTTTCCACCGGGAGTTTGAACGCCTTCGCGATATCCCGGGCATCCCTGCCGAGCTCCAGCCAGACCTGGAACTCGTGTTCGTCGTATGCCTTTCCCACCACCTCACGGAAGGCCATGTCGTACATGACCGGGAGGGAAGAGAGGATCCTCGTCGCAATCTGCCACCGCGTCCCCTCGGGGATATCCCGCAGATCCACCATGGCAACCAGGTCCGTCATCCGGCGGTCCTATGTGAGCCTATCTCCGAAAGAATATAGAACCTTTCCTTTGCACGAAGCTTGAAATGGGCGCCCCGCGAGTACTCTATGGGGAATAATTTCCGACCACCATGCCGAAACGCCTCTTACTGGGAAGACTCTTCATCATCGCCTTTGCCATCCTGATCCTCCTCGGGGCAGGGTACTTCATCCTCTCCCGGCCGGTTGCGGTCTACCCGTCCATCCATCCCGTCGAGGTCGCGGGGGGCACCTACCGGGACGTCGGAATCGATTTCACCTTCGAGGGTGCCGCCCGATCGATCACGATACCGGTGAACGGGACGGTCTACTTCGGTGCGCAGCGGGCCCAGAAGCAGGCGATTCTCACCAAGGAGGTACCCGATAGCACCTTCATCCCGACCTATTACCTCGCTTTCCTGAACGACCCGAACCAGGAGGAGTTCTTCCAGGAGCTCACGGGCGCCTTCAGGGCTATCAGGGTGAAGGAATCCCTCGATGACGACGAGTACCTCGAGCTGCTGGCAGTTTCGGTCCAGTCCCTCCCCTACGAGAACGACGGGACCCTCACGGCGCCGAAGTTTCCCATCGAAACCTACGTGGACGGGAAGGGGGACTGCGATGATAAAAGCCTCCTCCTCGCGGGCCTCCTCGCCCGGGAGGGGTACTCGGTTGCCCTCTTCTACTTCAAGCCCGAGGCCCACATGGCCGTCGGGGTGAAGGGCTACCGGTGCGATTACCGGGGCACCGGGTACGGGTATGTGGGCACCACGAACCTCTCCTTCGTGGGCGTGGCGATCACGCACCTCGCCGGGGGAGTGGAACTGGTCTCGGCGCCCCTCGTTATCCCGGTGGCGAACGGCACCCGGCTCTATGGACAGTGCCAGGAGACCGCGGCCATCGAGAATGCCGTGGAGAGGACCAAGTCCAGGGCCGACTCCCTCTCCCGGGATCTTGCCTCGCTCCAGCAGAAAATGAACGATCTCCGTTCCCAGGGGAGGTACGCGGAATACAACTCTCTGGTGGACCAGTACGGGTCCCTCGTGAAAGATTACAATACCAATGCCGATGCCCACAACTACATCCTGGAGCACCAGTCCGACCGGAAGGGTACCTATGCCTGGCTCAAGGCCCGGGCGCTCGTCTAAGAAGGCCTCCCGGTTCCCATTTTCTAGATATGCTCGAGGATCGAGGTTACCCGGGCGAGGACCTCGTGGTGGCTCCTCACGCCGGTGAGAAACGCCGTCGACCGCGGGCTCCGCTCCAGGGGCGCAAAGCCGATGCCGCAGTCCACCTCCCAGAGGACGAGGCCTGAGGAGGGGGCCGGCGGGAACCGCTCCCCCGGTAAAGCCCCGAGGAGCTCCTCCAGCCCTCCTTCATCGAGGTCGCCGGTTCCCACGGCAAGGAGTGCCCCTGCCATGCCGCGCGCCATCTGCCAGAGGAAGGACTCCGCCCTGATCTCGAAGCAGAGGAAACCCCCGCCGGGAGATTCATCGGGAAGGACCCTCGCCGAAAGAACCTTCCGGACCGGATCCCTCCCCTCCACCCGGGCAAAACGGGAGAAGTCATGCGATCCCTCGAAGGACCCGGCGGCACGGGCCATGGCCCCCGCGTCGAGGGGAATTTTCGGGAAAAAGTAGCGGTAGGTTCGGGACCGGGCATCGTAGCGGGGGTGAAAGGTCCCGGGAACCTCCGCGACCCCCGTGCACCACACGTCCCGGGGGAGCTGGAGGTTCAGCGCGGATCTCGCCCGGTCCGGATCGGTGGTGTCAAAGGCCGCCACCTGCCCCCTCGCATGGACCCCCCGGTCGGTGCGGCCCGCAAAGGCGAACCCCGCCCCCCTCCAGTCGTCGAAGAGGGCGAGCCTCCCGGCGGCCGCGATCATCTCCCCTTCGACGGTCCTCCGGTCGGCCTGGACCTGCGAGCCGAAGAAACCGTCCCCCAGGTAGGCGACCCGGAAGGCGAGCCTCATGGCCGGACCCGGCGCCTCACCCTCCGGAGGGCGTTCCTGAGGGACTGGCGGGAGTAGGTCCGCAGGGGGGTCATCTTCCCGCCCGCGATGGTTTTCCCATCCCGGATGGCTGAAAGGATGGAGGATACCTCAGGCTCGGCGGCGATAAGGGTGTAGCCGAAGCCCACGAACCGGGCATTGTGGGCGTCGCTCCCCCCGACGGGGGTGATCCTCACCTTCCGCGACACCCTCGCGGCCTTCCGGTTCGCGGAGCCGACGATGTACCGGCTGTTGAAGACCTCTATCCCGTCGACCGCGCCGATGCTCTCCGGCACCCTCCGGGCCACCCCGTGCCGCCACATGTGGTAGGGGTGGGGGAGAATGGTGACCGCCCCCCGGCTCCGGGCGAGGCGGATGGTTTCCATCACGTGGAGGCCGGCGGGGAGGGGCTCCCGCACGCCGAGGACGAGGAGATGCCCCTGTTTCGTCGAAACCTCGACGCCCGGGATAATCACGAGGCCGGATCCGGCCCGCTCCGCGACCCCGATACCCTCGCAGCTGTCATGGTCGGTGATGGCGATGGCATCGAGCCGGGCGGCCTTTGCCCGGGCGAGGACATCCCCGACGCTGCTCTCCCCGTCCCGGGAGAAGCTCGTGTGGACGTGCAGGTCGCAGCGGAGCATGAACAGGATCATTTTTTGACCTTGCGGATATTAAACGCACTTATGCGGCTCCTTCTCCCCACGGGCAGCGCCACCGAGGAGATCGTCCTAAGGGCGGCAGATGGACTCGATGCCGACGTGGTGGTGACCGGGGAGATCGCCTCGTTCCTCGCGCCGGAGAAGCTCCTCGCCCTCGTGAAGAAGGGCACGTACGACCTGGTCCTCGTCTCGGGCATGTGCACCGCATCCTTCGAGAAGGTAGAGCAGGAGACCGGTGTCCCTGTGTACAGGGGCCCCCGACATGCCGCCGACCTTTCCCTCGTGCTCCCTCTCCTGGGGGAGATCGAGCTCTCCCGGACGGTCCCTGCAGACGAGTTCCTGGCCAGGAAGAAGGCCGTGGAGGCGGTCAGGGATCTCGTGAGGAGGGAGGAGGAGGCGTCCTTCGACCTCCTGATCCGGGGGGTGAAGATCGGTGGGACCTCGCGAATGAAGGTCCTTGCCGAGATCATGGACGCCCACCGGAGAGAAGACCTCTGTGCCGAGGTGGAGCGGCTCTTCTCTGCAGGGGCGGACATCGTGGACCTGGGCTTCGGCTTTGACGCGACCCCTTCCGATGTGGGCCGGTGTTTCTCGGCCCTCGGGGGAATTGAGAGTCCCTTAGCCGCCGATACCCAGGATCCGTCCCTCATCCGGGCCGCCCTCGGGAGGGCGGACCTCGTCCTCTCTCTCCACGAGGGGAACATACCGGCGATCGGGGCCGAAGTGGCTGCCGCGGGGGCGGCTGCGGTGGTGATCCCCGGTGAGCGGTCCCTCGGGGAGAACCTCGCTGCGGCCGAGGAGGCGGGGATCGACACCCTGATAGCCGATCCTCTCCTCCCCCCGGTCGGTTCCGGCTTCACCGAAGCCCTCGGGAAGTTCTGCGACCCGGGCCACCCTGTTTTCTTCGGGGCAGGCAACGTGGTTGAGCTCCTGGATGCAGACTCCATCGGGGCAAACGCCCTCCTCGCGGGGATCGCCATGGAGATCGGGGCCTCGATCATCTTCTCGAGCGAGCACTCCGACAAGACCAGGGGATCGGTCGCCGAGATGAGAAGGGCGACGGAGATGATGGTCCTCTCCCGGGGAAGGCCTTACCCGAAGGATCTCGGGATCGACCTCCTCGTCCTGAAGGAGAAACACCGGAGGAGAGAACCCGCACTTGCATACCGGAAATCGGAGGAGGCGGGACCCATGCCCCGGGAGGTGACCTTCGACCCCTGCGGGAACTTCAGGATCGGGATCGAGGGAGACGAGATCGTCGCGGTCCACGATGGGGTGGCGATCCGGGGGAAGCGGTGGGATGACGTACTCCACACCATTCTTTACGGGGGAAGGGTTTCCCGGCTCGACCACGCCGGCTACCTGGGGCAGGAGCTGTTCAAGGCGTATCTCGCCATCCGGTTCGGCCGGTCCTTCGAACAGGACGGGGAGTTCTAGGGAATCCTTCATCATTCCCCCTGCCCCAGTATAAAAGGCATGAAGATCCGGGGCATCGCCCGGGACCTCATAAGGGCCCTTCTCGAGTCTGCCCGGGAGGTCGACCGGGAAGGGGAAGGCCGTGAGTTCGTCGCCGTACTCAGGGAGGAGGACGGGGTGATCCGGGAATTCTTCTTCCTCCCTTTCACCTCCACGCAGGTGAGCGCGAGCCTCAGGTACGACATGATGCCCCTCGACCTTCATGTCGCCGGGAGCGCCCACTCGCATCCCAGCGGGGCGCTCCGGCCCTCGGATGCCGACCTCCGCTTCTTCCCTGCCCTCGGCCGGTACCACCTGATCCTTGGCCCCCCGTTCTCGGCGACGAGCTGGCGGTGCTTCACCTCCGACGGTGAACCCTGCGACCTCGAGGTGGTGGAATGACCCGCGGGAGCCGGGTGAGGCGGGTGGTGGCCACTGGCACCTTCGACATCATCCACCCGGGGCACATCTACTACCTCGAGGAGTCGCGGAGACTCGGCGACGAGCTGCACGTCATCGTGGCCCGGGACCGGAACGTCAGGCACAAGCCGAGGCCGGTCATCGGCGAGGCACAGCGGCTCAGGGTCGTCCAGTCCCTCCGGGTGGTGGACTTCGCCCGGCTCGGGGACCAGACCGACATGTTCCGGCCCATCGAGGAGATCGATCCCGCCGTGATCACCCTCGGGTTCAACCAGCATTTCTCCGAGGCAGAACTCGCGGAAGCCCTGAAGGAACGGGGGATCGGCGCGAAGATCGTGAGGGTCGGGGAGTATTCGGGGGATCCCTGCGCGAGCACGAGGAAGATCATCGAGCGGATACTTCGGGTCCGCGGGAAACAGGGCGACCCGGACCGGGGTTCATAACCTCTTTATATCCCCTCCATCCATCACCCCTTGTGGAATGTCATGAGGCGCGAACTCGAGGAGGAGATTGAAAAGCTCAAGTCCCTTGCCCGGGAGAAGGGCACGAAGGCCACCACCATATCGGCCGGGTCTCTCGTCATCGCCGACTGGGTGCGATACAAGTGCAGGTTCGGGTGCAAGGGCTACGGGAAGCACCTCTCATGCCCTCCCTATGCCCCGAGTCCTGAGGAGACGAGGAGGATGGTGGCGGGCTACTCGACGGGGATCCTCGTGCGTTTCGACGGCTTCCCGGGCCACGAGGACCTGAAGCCCGAGGAGATCCCCGAGGACTTCCACCCCTTCTACCGTGACCTCATCCTCTGGGGGCACACCACCATCCACATGCTCGAGAAAACGGCCTTCTACGACGGTTTCTACAAGGCCTTCGGCTTCGGCCCCTACCCCTGCATCTTCTGCGAACACTGCGTTGCCGAGGAGCAACCGGGCGTCGTTGACGAGTCCATCCGGCGCCTCTGCCGGCACATGGACCTCGTACGTCCGAGCATGGAAGCGGCGGGCATGGACGTCTTTGCCACCGCAAAGAACGCGGGCTGGGAACTCTCCACCATCCCGTGCAAGGATCTCGAGTACGGGAAGATCGTCCATGGGAATATCGTGTCCATCGGCCTCGTCCTCCTCGAATGAGGGGGGGACACCGAAAGGGCGCCATACTTTCACTCCGCACCGTGAAACGCTAAAATACCAGGGGTCCACCCCTCACCTAGATGCTCCAGACCCTCGATCACGTCGCAGGACGGTGGCGCGATGCCGTGGACGCGGTCCCCGGCTACGAGGTGGTGGAGGACGGGAAGATCTTCCGCACCTCGTTCCTTGACTCCTACGTCTTCTCATCGGAGCACGGGAGGGCTCTCGACCTCCTGCGGGGGATGATGAAACTCCACGAGGGGAGCCCGGTCGGCGAGGTCCTCCCCGGGAGGGAGGTGGAAACCGGCTTTGGCCCGGCCTGGTGCATCGAAAGGCGCACCGGGGTCCCCGACCTCCATCCCGACCGGGAACAGGTTCGGAGATGCATCCTCGAACAGTTCAGGCTCCTCCCGGGGATAGGACCCGTCACCGAGAAGAGGCTCAGGGGACGGGGGTACCGATCCATCCATGATCTCAGGGACCACCGGCGGTTCGGGCCCGTGGCAGGCGAGTTCCTCAGGCAGCTCGACGAGGGGGGGACCGGCGCCCTCGCGGGATGGATCGCCCGCCGGTACCTCCGGTCATACCCCGTCGCCCTCGCCCCCTGCGGCCTCCACCGGCGGGACGAGCTCGTCTTCCTCGATATCGAGACCCTGGGCATCTTCTCCCGGCCCATTATCCTCATAGGCATCGGGAGGCTCGCGGGGTCGGCGCTCTCGACGAGCCAGTACCTCGTCAGGGAGATATCCGAGGAGCCCGCGGCCCTGAACGCCGCCCTCGAGGACCTCACCGGCGAGGGGGCGGCCTACGTCTCGTTCAACGGGAAGAGCTTCGATATTCCTTATATCGGGGAGCGGGCCGCCTACTATGGCATGCCCGTCCGGCTGGACCGGCCCCACTTCGACCTCCTCCATTTCTCCCGGCGGCGCTGGGGAGGATCCCTTCCCGACTGCAGGCTCTCGACCCTGGAGCGGCAGGTCTTCGGCATCTCCCGGGAGGTGGACATCCCCGGATCCCTCGTGCCGGAGTTCTACGAGGCCTTCCTGCGCACCGGGAACTGCGGCCCGCTCGTCCCCATCGTCGATCACAACCGCCAGGACCTGGTCAGCCTCGGCCACCTCCTCTCGACCCTGCTCGGGGAGCTTCATGCCTGTCGCTGACCTCATCGCATCGCTCGCGAAGGACCCCCGCCAGTCCCTGCGGGTTGCCCACGTGAGGGTCATCCCGGCCCGGGGAGCGGCGTACAGGGAGCCGGGCAGGCCACTCCCTCCTCCGCTCCAGCGCCATCTGGACCGGAAGGGGATCCGGCTCTACACCCACCAGGCGGAGTCCCTCGAGGCAATCCGTGCAGGGGAGAACATCATCATCACCACCCCGACGGCATCGGGGAAGACCCTCGCCTTCAACCTCCCCGTTTTCGAGGGTCTGCACGACCGGCCGGAAGCGACTGCCCTCTACCTCTATCCCACGAAGGCCCTCGCGAACGACCAGCTGAAGGCCATCCGGGAGCTCGAGGAGGGAACGGGCATCCCGGCGGCAGGGGCCATTTACGACGGGGACACTCCTGGCTCCCGGCGGCCCCTTATCCGTGATCGGTCCCGGGTCATCCTCTCGAACCCCTACGAGCTGCACCAGGTTCTTCCCTGGCACCACCGGTGGGAAAGGTTCTTCAGGGGCCTCCGGTTCGTCGTGATCGACGAGGCCCACCGGTACCGGGGAGTCTTCGGGTCCCACATGGCCTTCCTCATCAGAAGGCTCAGGCGGATAGCCCGCCACTACGGCGCGGAACCGCAGTTCATTCTCTCAACGGCGACCATCGCGAACCCGCTCGAGTTCGGGAGGAACCTCACCGGCCACGAGTACCGCCCCGTGAACTCCGACGGGTCCCCCCGGGGGGAAAAACACTTCGTCCTCTATAACCCCTTCTATGACGGGCTGAACGGGAAGTCCGCCCACCGGGAGACGGCGAGCCTCCTCCTCTCCTGCCTCTCCCATGACCTCCAGACCCTCTGCTTCACCATCTCGCGGCGGATGGCCGAGCTGATCGCCCTCTGGGCGCACGAGGGCCTTGCGAGGAAGGGCCGGGACCCCGGCCTCGTCACCGCGTACCGGGCCGGATACCTCCCCGAGGAACGGAGGGCCATCGAGGACCGGCTCAAGTCAGGAAGGATCAAGGGTCTCACCTCGACGAACGCCCTGGAGGTCGGGATCGACATCGGGGGCCTCGACGCGGTCCTCATCTCGGGTTTCCCGGGCACCATCATCTCAACCTGGCAGCAGGCCGGCCGGGCGGGCAGGCGCGGGAACGACTCAGCCGCCTTCCTCGTCGCTTTCCAGGACCTCCTTGACCAGTACTTCATGCGCCACCCGGAGACCTTCTTCGGGAGCCCGCACGAGCATGCCATCGTCGATCTCGCGAACCCCTACATTGTCTCCGGCCACCTCATCTGCGCCGCCTCGGAGCTCCCTGTCCGGCCGGACCGGGACCGGCCGCTCTGGCCCGGGGACCTCGATGCCCCCATCCGTTCCCTCACCGAGGCAAACCTCCTCCGGCCGACCCCGCATGGCGCGGTCTACTGCGGGCGGGGCAGGGCGGCCGAGGCCGTGAAGCTCGATTCCATCTCCTCGGAGACCTTCCGGATGACCTGCAACGGCACGCTCCTCGAGACGATGGATCGTGGCCAGGCCTTCCGGGAAGCCCACGAGGGCGCGGTCGTCCTTCACCGGGGTGAGACCTACCTCGTGAAGGAGATGGACCTCGAAACCAGGAGGATCCGGGTGGATCGGGCTGATGTGGACTACTACACTGATGCCCTGAAGGCCGTGGACCTGAGGGTCGTGCGGGAGATCTCACGGCGGGAAGGGGAGGGTTTTACCCTCTCTCTCGGTGACGTGGAGGTGACCGAGCAGTTCACCGGTTACCGGATCATGAAATACGACGCCCTCATCGGCTACGAGCCCCTGAACCTCCCCCCTCTTAAGTTCGGGACCCGGGCTCTCTGGTTCACGCTCTCCCCCGACCTGGCGGCTTCGGTCACGGCATCGGGTTTTGACCTCTCGGGGGCCCTCCACGGTGCCGAGCATGCCCTCATCGGCGTCTCCCCCTTCCATGTCCTCTGTGACCGCCGTGACCTTGGGGGGCTTTCCACCACGAACCACCCGGACACCGATGGACCGGCCATCTTCGTGTACGACGGGTACGAGGGTGGGATCGGCCTCGCCGAGAAGGCCTTCGAGCTCATGAATACCATCGCCGCTATGGCCCGGGAGGCGGTCAGGGAGTGCCGGTGCGAGGCGGGATGCCCGGCCTGCATCTACTCCCCGAAGTGCGGGAACGACAACACGCCGCTGGACAAGGGGGGGACGGTGCAGCTGCTCGGGGCGATGGCGGAGGGGTTACGGTTAACCATTGGGGAGGATGGAGAAAAATTGAAAGCAGGGGCCCAGGCATCACCAATCGCATGATCAAAAACCTCCTTGTCACCGGTCCGCCAGGGTGCGGGAAGACGACCCTCGTCCGTCGGGTGGTACAGGATCTGGGCGACCTACCGGTGGCCGGGTTTTACACCGGGGAGATCCGTGAGCAGGGGGATCGGGCCGGTTTTGCCCTCCTCGGGCTCGACGGCAGGAGGGGTATCCTCTCACATGTGCGTTTCCCGGGACCCCACCGTGTGGGAAGGTACGGAGTGGACATCACCGGGTTCGAGTCCTTCCTCGCAGGGTTGCATGCCGGATATCGGGGAACCCGCCTTGTCGTCATTGACGAGATAGGGAAGATGGAGTGCCTCTCGCTGAAATTCCGGGAGACCATCAGAGGGTGCCTGGACTCTCCCACACCCGTTCTCGCCACCATCGCCCTCAGGGGCACAGGCCCCATCGAGAAGATCAAGGCGAGGCCGGATATCCGGCTGATCGCCATGACCCGGGAGAACCGGGAGGAAAAATTCAGGGAGGTAATGGATGAGGTCTCGCGGCTAATCGGGGAAGAAAGTGGTTAACCCTCGAGGGCTCCCCGCATCCCGGCGACGAACCCCCGTATCTCGTGTGCCATCCGATCAGGGTTCCCGGCATGTTCCTCCACGATCTGCACGATCGCCGAACCAACAATAACCCCGTCGGCCCCTGCCTCCGCGAGTGCCCTCGCATGTTCCGGGCGGGAGATCCCGAAGCCCACGGCGAGGGGGAGCCGGGAGCGGGGCCGGACCCGGCCGATGAGCCGGGACGCCTTGCCGGAGAGCCGGTCCCGGGCACCGGTGACCCCGAGGAGGGAGGCGAGGTAGAGAAACCCGCTCCCTGATCCGGCGACGAGATCAAGGCGGTCATCGGAGGTGGAGGGGGCCACGAGGAAGATCTGGTCAAGATCGTTCTCCCTGGCTGCCGCGAGGGCCCGTGCCCCTTCCTCAGGGGGC
>DATKKN010000140.1:0-3118 GCA_035542895.1 Methanomicrobiales archaeon
GAGGCGAGAGGGACAATTCCCAGGGCCACGGCACGGATGCCATCGATGGCGATGGAGAGCGGGTTCACCGAGGCGATGACCTTCAGCCATTCGGGCATGGCCGCGTAGGGTATGAGGGCGGTGCTCGTGAAGAAGAGGGGCATCGAGATCATGGTGTTGAAGGCGGCGTAGGAATCATGGTCCTCCAGGTAGAGGGCAACGGTCGTAGCGGCG
This sequence comes from Methanomicrobiales archaeon, assembly GCA_035542895.1. Classification (GTDB taxonomy): domain Archaea; phylum Halobacteriota; class Methanomicrobia; order Methanomicrobiales; family JACTUA01; genus JACTUA01. The sequence goes on from DATKKN010000140.1 coordinate 214, forward strand.
GCAGCGAACAGGGCACCGAAGAGAAACAGGATGAGGTACATGAGGGCGTACTGGGAGGGGGCAAGGAGGGATGCCCCGATGAGGACGGCGATGATGAGGATGATGGTCGCCTGGATGATACCCCGGAGGGTGATGAAGAGGATCTTCCCGAGGAGGATCGACTCGCGCGGGGCGGGGAGGGCGAGGAACTTGTTCAGGAACCCGAGCACCTTGTCGAACATGAGGAGCGAGCCGCCCTGGAGGGAGGTGGAAAGGACCGTGAGGATCAGGATACCCGGGGTGATGAAGTCCAGGTAATGGTCCGTGAACCGTATCGGGAGGGCAAGGCCCACAAAGATGAGCCATGCGGCGGGCATGACAAGGTTGGAGACCACGGCTACCCTTCCCCGCTTCCACCGGAGGAGGTCCCGATCCAGGTAGACAAGAACCCGCTTCATCCGCGCCTCCTGAGGATCAGCCGGAACCGGTGGTCATCGAAGGGCCCTGCCGCGTCCTGGGAACCTACTGCCTGGAGGAAGACGTCATCGAGGGTCGGTTCCCGCCTTCCTATCTCGTGGACCGGGATCCCCTGGTGGTCCAGCTCCCGCTGGATGGATGTGATGCCATCTCGCGTTGGCGGTCCCGTGAAGGTGAGAAGATCGCCGCGCTGCCCAACGAAGGTGAGACCGGGGATCTCCTGGGGGTTAAAGCTCCCTGAGATCCGTGCAATGATGGTCTCTCCCGGGATCGATGCCTTCAGGGACGACGGGGATCCCAGCATCACGACACTTCCCCGGTCCAGAAAGGCGACCCGGTCACAGGCCCGGTCGGCCTCGTCCATGTAATGGGTTGTCACAAAGACGGTGACCCCGTCGTGCCGCAGGGAGATGATATGCTCCCAGATCCGCTTTCGCGCCGCGACGTCGAGGCCGATAGTGGGCTCGTCCAGGAAGAGGACTGCGGGCTCGTGGACGAGCGCCTGGGCGAGCTCGAGCCGGCGGCGCATCCCGCCGGAGTACGTGGCGGTCCGGTCGTCAGCCCGGTCCGACAGGCCCATGAGGGCGAGGGCCTGGTCTGTCCTGTCCCGCGGGTCCGGCACGTCGTAGAGCCTGGCAAAGAGGAGGACATTCTCCCGGCCGGTGAGCTTGATATCCACGGCCATCTCCTGCGGGACGTAGGAGATCCGCTCCCGGACTGCCGGTGCCTCCCGCACCACGTCGTGACCGCAGATGCGGGCCGACCCCGAGCTGGGAAGGAGGAGGGTGGTGAGCATCTTCACCGTCGTGGTCTTCCCCGAACCGTTGGGACCGAGGAGGCCGAAGATCTCCCCGTCCACGGAAAGGGTGAGATCCCGGACGGCACAGAGGTCGCCGTAGAACCGGGTGAGGCCCTCCGTCTCGACTGCCGTCATCCACCTTCTCCCCGGGGCTTTGCCCCGGCCCCGCCACTCCCCGGGGGACCCTGTGCACGTTCCCTGTGCACCTCCCGGAGGACGCGTTCGAGGGACCGGGACCAGTCTGCGACGTCGCCCGCCGTATAGATCTCCACGCTCCCGCCCTGGATCTCACCGCCGGCTATCCGGTCCTCCATCCAGGACTCGATCTCAAGGTATGCCCCCTCGAGGGCGGCCTTCACCTCCGGGTCCGCCTGCCAGAGGCCCCGCCGCTCGGCCTCGAGGAGCCTCCGCGCGATCTCCTCGAGGCCCCAGGGGTTCTCCTCGCGGAAGAACTCCCGGTTCCCCGGGTCCATGACGAAGGTCCGGGCGATGCTGTCGAAGATGCCGTCGTCCACCTCCCGGGTCGAGGCCTCCCAGCCATAGACCCGGGTGATCCGGCGGGTCATCTCCGACGCGCCCCGGTACCCGTGGGCTTTCATCCCGTCTATCCAGGCGGGGTTCAGGAGCCGTGCCTGGACCACCCGGCGGAGCTCGTCCGCGAGGGTCCTGACCTCGGCGCGATGAGGGTCCCGCGTGTCACCGTAGTACGCCTTCACCTCCTTTCCCGTCAGGTGGCGGGCTGCCGCCGTCATCCCCCCGTGGTTCCCGTAGTAGCAGCAGCACCCGAGGAGGTCGTGCTCGTCGGAGGCAACCTTGTTGAAGGTGAGGGAGACCGACCCGAGGGACCGGGCAAACTGCCGGTGGGCCTCCTTCCCCGAAAGACCGCTGCCATAGGCATACCCGTTCGTCGCAAGGTAGATCTCGGCGAGGTCCTTCTCCTCCCGCCATGCCGAGGCGAGGACCGCGAGGTTCACGCCGGAGGTATAGGTCCCCGGCATGGAACCGAAGATACGGGTGGTCGCATCCCGGAGATCCTCGCCAACATCGAGGGCCGCCTGCACGTGTCTCCTGACGGCGTTCATCTCCGGGTCCTCTTCCAGTGTTGCGACGGTGCGGACCGCATCGTCCAGCAGGCTTATCATCCCGCTGAAGTTGTCCCGGATGATCCCCGAGATCCGTACCGCGATATCCACCCGGGGCCGCCCCAGCCTGGCGAGGGGGATCGGGCGGGATCCCTTCACCCTCCCGCCCCCGTCCCACACCGGCTCTACCCCGAGGAGGGCGAACATCTGGGCGAGTCCCTCGCCATCTGCGGATACGAGATCACTCGCCATCCAGTAGAAGGCCGCCGTCTCCGGCCAGCTCCCGTGATCATCGCGGTACCGGGCGATGAGCCGATCCGCGAGCCTCTGCCCAACCCGCCATGCTGCCTTCGTAGGCACCCGGGCGGGATCGAGGGAGTGCAGGTTCCGCCCGGTCGGGAGGACCCCGTCCCCTCCCCGGGTGAGGAGACCTGCAGGCCCCGGTGGGACAAAGGCCCCTCCGGCGGCATGGAGGAAGGCGTCCATCTCCCGGGAGGCCCGGATCCGCCCGGCGAGGTCCCGGACCCTGGCCCTGAGGTTCTCCGGAACATCTGCTCCTGTACCGTCG
>DATKKN010000141.1:0-12260 GCA_035542895.1 Methanomicrobiales archaeon
GTCGGGCAGCTGCAGGCCTGCCTCGGGGATCACCCGGGCTTCGCGCCCGTGAACATCCATGCCCCCATCCTGGATCTCAACCCATGCTCGGTGAACCCCCGGGTGGCCCAGGCGAGCCTCGCCTACGCTGCCGAGGCCATCGAGCTCGCCGGAAGGATCGGGGCAGGGCTCGTGACCGTGCACCCCGGCCGGAGGACCGCAAAGCGCCCGCCGAGCGCCCCCGACTATGTCCGGTTCGAGCGGTATGTGGATCTCCTCAGGGAGCACGCGGTGAAGGGAGGAGCAAGGATTTCCATCGAGAACATGGAGCGGGCGGTGAACTCCCTCCTCTCCCGCCCCGGGGAGATGCGGGAGCTCCTGGACCGTGAAGCCTGGCTCTCTTTCACCCTGGATGTCTCCCATGCCATGCTCCACTCGCTCGACGAGGTCTTGGCCTTCATCGACCTGTGCGGAGACCGGCTGGCAAACGTCCACCTCTCCCGGAGCGAGGACGGGAGGACCCACCTCCCCCTCGACGGGAGCCCCCGGGCGAGGGCCGTGCTCCGCGCCCTCGGGGACACCGGCTATTCCGGGCCCCTCACCCTGGAGATCGAGGACCGGAACTTCGACGAGGACCTTTCCCTCGAGGAGAAGGTGGGCATCCTCTCCCGGGAGGCGGCCTTCATCCGATCGTGCATCGGGTAATTCGCTACCTTTATTTCGTTCCCGTCCGATTCCATTGACACGGGACAGGGGACGCCCGGCCGCGCCGTTTCCCGGAATCCCGCGTGGAAACCCATGGCCTCCGAGTTCGAGATCCTGTTATTCATTCTCTGCATCCTCCTCTCCGCATTCTTCTCGGGCTCCGAGGTGGCGCTCCTCTCCATTACCCATGCGAAGGTGAGGTCCCTCCTCGCCCGGGGCGGGCGGGGCGCCCAGGCCCTCGCCGACCTGAAGCGGTCGCCCGACCATATCATCATCACGGTCCTCATCGGGAATACCCTCGCGAACGTCGGGGCAGCCGCCATCGCCACCTCCCTCGCCATCGAGCAGTTCGGGGACACGGGAATCGGGATCGCGACGGGCCTCGTGGTCCTCCTCCTCCTCGTCTTCGGCGAGATCGGGCCGAAGATGCTCGCCGTCCGGTTCACCGAGCCCATCGCCCTCGCGGTCGCCGGGCCGATCCGGTTCCTTGCCACCGTCTTCTCCCCCTTCATCTGGGTCTTCGACCGGCTGTCACGGTCCATGGAACTCACCAAGGCATATGCAAAACCGGCCATAACCGAGGAGGAGCTCCGGGGGTGGATCGAGCTCGGCCACGAAGAGGGGACCCTCGAGAAGGAGGAGCAGCAGATGCTCTTCAACGTCCTCGAGTTCGGGGACACCACCGCCCGGGAGGTGATGACCCCCCGGGTGGCCGTCACGATGATCGACCTCCACGACACCCTCGCCCAGGCGGTGGCCATCTTCAAGGAGACCGGCTTCTCCCGGCTCCCGGTCTTCTCCGGCGAGAAGGGGAACGTGGTCGGGCTCCTGAACGTGAAGGAAGTCTTCCCCGTGGCCCTCGAGCAAAGGCAGGGCGTGACCATCCGGGACCTCATGCACGAGCCGTACTTTACGCCGGAGACTGCAAAGATCGACGATGTCCTCAGGGAGCTCCAGAGGCGGAAGATCCACATGGGCTTCGTCCTCGACGAGTACGGGGAGTTCGCCGGGATCATCACCGTCGAGGACATCCTCGAGGAGCTCGTGGGGGAGATCCTCGACGAGTTCGACCAGGACGAGCCCGAGGTGCAGACCGTGGAGCCGGGCGTGTATCTCGTGGACGGCCAGGTGACGGTGAGAGACGCGAACGACCGGCTCGGGATCTCCCTTCCCGAGGAGGCATCCTACGATACCCTCGGGGGCCTCGTCATCGAGCGGCTCGGCCATATCCCCCGCCGGGGGGAGACGGTCTCCATCGACGGGGCGGGCCTTACCCTCACGGTCATCCAGATGCTCGGGCGCCGGGTCGGCAGGGTGAAGGTGACCGTACCCGCACCGGTTCCCGGGGAGAGCTCGTCGTGAAGCAGGTCGCGGTGCTCGCCTCGGGTCGGGGCTCCAACTTCCAGGCCCTCATCGACGCCGCCCGGACCGGGTACTTCCCCGGGACCCTCACGCGGCTCATCACCGACAACCCGGATGCGTACGCCATCCGGCGGGCAAAGGACGCCGGCATCCCCGTCTCGGTCCTTGATTTCGGCTCGTTTCCGGTGAAAGAGGCATACGAGAAGGCGCTGAAGGACGAGATGGAGGAGTGCCGGGCCGACCTTTACGTCCTCGCCGGTTACATGCGGATTCTCCCGGCCGCCATCGTCAGGGCGTTCGCCGGCCGGATCCTGAACATCCACCCGGCCCTCCTCCCTTCCTTTCCCGGGCTCCACGGGCCGCGGCAGGCCATCGAGTACGGGGTCAAGGTCGCGGGCTGCACCGTCCACTTCGTGGACGAGGGGACCGATACGGGCCCCATCGTCATCCAGAGGTGCGTTCCCGTCGAGGAGGGGGACGACGAGGAGATCCTCGCGGCCCGGATCCTCGTCGAGGAACACCGGATCCTCGCCGAGGCGGTGCGGCTCTTCCTCGAGGGGAAGGTCCGGCTGGCCGGCCGGAGGGTCGAGATCCTCTGATCCGGCCCCCTCCCAACAGCTCTATACGGCCCGCAAGCGAAGGATGGGATGGCATGGGACGGCGATCGCAGACCCCGGAATCGAAGAAGCTGGCACGGGAGCGGATCGAGATCCTCTTCGACCGGGCCAGGGAGTTCTTCCCCGTGAATCCCGCGGCGAGCGATCGCTGCGTGGATCTCGCCCGGCGGATTGCCATGCGCCAGCGGGTGAGGATCCCCCGGGAGCTGAGGCGGAGGTTCTGCAGGCGGTGCTCCGCGTACCTCGTCCCCGGATCCACCCTCCGGGTCCGGGTGCGCAGGGGGAAGGTCGTCACGACCTGTCTCCGTTGCAGCAGCCACCGGAGGTACATGGTGGAGAAGGCGGGGGCGAGGCGGGATGACTGACCGATCCCCGATGCAAACCCTGAAGCCCACGGTCTGGATCGGGAAGAAGGGAACCACGCCCGAGGCGATCGCCGAGATCCGGCGGCAGCTCGAGGCGAGGAAGCCGGTGAAGGTACGCTTCCTCCGGGGGGCGGAGCTGGACCCGGAGGCCCTTGCGTCGGAGACGGGCGGCGAGATCCTGGGGGTCCGGGGAAGGACCGTGGTCCTCCGGAGGAAGCGATAAACCCGGGCATCATCCCTACATTTCTGGAACTCCGTTCCCATTCCTCCGAGATTGACACCTCCTCGGGTGGAAATATATAAAAGCGTATCTGGCGTATATGTTAAGACTGCGATACAGTGACGTGAGGGCGAGAGTGAAGCATGACAACGCTTTATGACATCCCGGCCGACATCCTCATCCCGAAGCTGGCCGAGGAGCTGAAGAAGAGGAAGGAGATCCAGCCCCCGGCCTGGTCTGCCTTTGCCAAGGCAGGGGTCCACCAGCAGATGCCGCCCGAGGACCCCGACTGGTGGTTCGTCCGGGCCGCATCGGTGCTCCGGCGGCTCTACATCGACGGGCCCGTCGGGGTGCAGCGGATGCGCACCGCATACGGGGGAAAGCGGGACCGGGGCTCGAGCCCCTTCCAGTTCCGGAAGGGCGGCGGCTCCTCCCTCCGGAAGGTCCTCCAGCAGCTCGAGGCAGCGGGCCTCGTCGCCAAGGACAAGACGGGAAGGAACCTCTCGGTCGAGGGGAGGAAGTTCCTCGACACCGTCGCCCACGGCCTCCGGAAGCCCGCCGAGGAAAAGATCGCGGGGCTCTCGAAGTACTAGCGTGATGCATCATGGGTGACGATGAGCTCGCCGAGCTGCGGAGGAGGAAGATCGAGCAGCTCCAGCGCCAGGCCGCGGACCAGCAGGCCATGGACGAGGAGCTCCGCCGGCAGAAGCAGGCCGAGGCGCAGATCCACCACATCCTCCTCCAGATCCTCGAGCCCGAGGCCCGCGAGCGCCTGGCGAACATCAAGCTCACGAAGCCGGAGTTCGCCCGGGCCATCGAGCAGCAGCTCGTCGCCCTCGCCCAGAGCGGCCGGCTGAAGCAGAAGATCACCGACGCCCAGCTGAAGGAGCTCCTCCGCCAGATCGTCCCCCAGAAGAAGGACTGGAACATCAGGAGGGCCTGACAATCCGGCACGGAGTGCCCGGCCCTCGGGGAAAACAGGAGTATTGATATGAGCAGAGTCACGAAAGGTCTCAAGATTCGCCTGGCAAAAAAGTGCGAGCAGAACCGCCGCGTGCCCGCCTGGGTCACGATGAAGACGAAGCGGGCGGTATCGACCCACCCGAAGCGCCGCACCTGGCGCAGGTCCACCATGAAGGTGTAGGCCCATGGTGGAGAAGCTGAAGGAACAGATCTATATCATCCCCCTCAGGGACGTGCAGCACACGCCCCGGTGGGAGCGGGGGAAGCGGGCCATGAAGGCCATCCGCGACTACCTCGCGCACCACATGAAGGCCGAGAGCGGGGAGATCAAGCTCGACCAGAGCATCAACGAGGCGGTCTGGGAGCGGGGGAGCCACAAGCCCCCGACCCGGATCCGCATCAGGGCGATGAAGTTCGAGGACGGGCAGGTCCAGGCAGAGCTCGCCGAGGAGTGAATGAGCTCGACCATCGCCTTCGCAGGCGACCCCCACATCGGCGTCTTCGCCCGGATCCTCGAGGACCTGGCCATCCTTGCGCCCCAGGCCCCGGAAGGCTTCCGGGCGGCCATCGAGGAAGAGCTCGACGCAGAGGTGGTTGAGACCACCATCCAGGACTCGGCCATCGTGGGGGCCCTTGCCGCCGGGAACCGGCAGGGGGTCGTGGTTAGCGGGCTGGCGTCGAGGGAGGAGGTGGCCCGGATCGGCGAGCACCGGGAGGTGATGATCCTCGGGGACGGCATGAACGCCGCGGGGAACGTCATCCTTGCAAACGACACCTTTGCAGCGGTGAATCCCGAACTTCCGCTCGAGGTCGCCGAGGAGATCGGGTCGTTCCTCCGGGTGCCCGTGCTCAGGCTCTCCTTTGCGGGATACCGCGCCGTCGGCAAGGTGGCGGTGGCCACGAACCGGGGGATCCTCGTCCACCCCCGGGCAAACCCCGCGGAGATCGCCGCCCTCGAGGAGGCGGTGGATCTCCCTATCGGCGTGGGGACGGTGAACATGGGGAGCGGCCTCGTGGGGAGCGGCCTCCTCGCGAACAGCAGGGGCTATCTCGCCGGGATCGGGACGAGCGGCTTTGAACTCGGCAGAATCGAAGAGGTACTGGGGTTTCTTGAATGACTGAAATGAAGATGCAGAGTTACCAGGTTGAGGGAACCGCGAGGATCGATGGGCAATGGCGGCCGTACAAGAAGATGGTTACCGCCCCCAACGAGAAGCAGGCGATGGAGCGGATCTACACCCTCCTGGGGTCGAAGCACCGGCTCCCCCGGCGGGAGATCCGGGTGGCAAAGGTCGGGCTGTCCGAGGGTGAATGAGATGGCCGAGCCCGAGGCCGATCTCCAGACCCTCCAGTACTACCTGAACGAGTACGGCCAGCAGGCGGAGATCTTCTCCCGGCAGCTGGAGATGATCGAGCAGAAACGGATCGAGTCCCTCGCGGCCATCGAGACGATGAAGAGCCTCGTTGCCGACCATGACTCACCGGTCCTCCTTCCCCTGGGCGGCGGGACCATGGTGCGGGTGACCGTTCCGGACCCGGAGAAGGTCCTCATCAACATCGGGTCCGACGTCGTTATCGGGAGGACGAACGGGGAGGCCATCACCTTTCTCCAGGAGAAGATCACCGAGATGGAGGCCATGGAGAAGAAGGTGGCGGCGACCATTGACCAGCTCAGGTCTCAGATGGCGGAGATTGCGCAGCGCATCGAGACCTCCTACGTGGAGCATGGGAGAACCCAGGGTTAAGGTATGTTCGACGGCCTGAGGGAGAAGCTCCGCTCGGTCCAGGAGATCTTCGGGACGAGCATCCGGGCTGCCTCCACTCCCCGGGCCGGGGAGGTCCCGGGGGCCCCAAAAGAGCCGGGGCTCGCCGCGCGGGTGAAGATCCTCGTTACCGAGGGGGAGCTCGTCCTCACCGAGAAACAGATCCAGGCCCCCCTCCAGGAACTGGAGATGATCCTCCTCGAGAACGACGTGGCCCTTCCGGTGACCGACGAGATCCTCCGGCGGGTGAAGGAGGAGCTCGTGGGGAAGCACCGGGCCATCGGTGAATCACCGGAGTCGATCATCCTCTCGGCGCTCAGGGATGCCATCGTCCGGGTCCTCGGGCAAGGTTTCGACCTCCCGGGCTACATCCGGGGCAGGGAAAAACCGGTGAAGATCCTCTTCACCGGCGTGAATGGTACCGGGAAGACGACCACGGTGGCAAAGGTGGGAGACTACCTGAAGAAGCTCGGCTTCTCGGTGGTCATCGCCTCAGGGGATACCTTCCGGGCAGGAGCCATCGAGCAGATCGCGACCCATGCCGGGCGGATCGGGATCAAAGTCATCCAGCACAAGGCGGGGGGCGACCCCTCGGCGGTACTCTTCGATGCCGTGGAGTATGCAGGCGCCCACCGGGTGGATGTCGTCCTCGCCGATTCCGCGGGGAGGTTCCACAACCGGGTGAACCTGATGAGCCAGCTCGAGAAGATGAAGAGGGTGATGAAGCCGGATCTGGTCGTGTACGTGGACGAGGCGGTGGCAGGGAACGACGCGGTGGTCCGGGCCGAAGAGTTCGAGCGTCTCGTCGGGACCGATGCGGTTATCCTCACGAAGGCCGACATGGACATGCGGGGCGGCGCGGCCATCTCCATCGCCCATACCGTGGGAAAGCCCATCATGTTCCTCGGGACCGGACAGGGGTATGACGACCTCATGCCTTTTGCGCCCGAGCGGGTGGTCGACGAGCTCCTCGGGGAGGTCTCCTAGATGCTCGACAAGCTCTCGTCGTCTTTGAAGGATGCCCTGAAGAAGCTCGCGGGGAAGGCCGTGGTAGATCGGGCCGCCGTGGATGAGCTGATCCGGGACCTCCAGCGGGCCCTCATCCAGGCGGACGTGAACGTGAAACTCGTCCAGGGCCTCTCCCAGGCGGTGAAGACGAGGTCCCTCGACGAGCAGCCCCCGAAGGGGATGTCCGTCCGGGAGCATGTCCTCCGGATCGTGTACCAGGAGCTCCTCCGGCTCATGGGCTCGAAGGCCGAGGTGGCCCTCGGCCCCCAGAGGATCCTCCTTGCCGGCCTCCAGGGAAGCGGGAAGACCACGACCACCGCGAAGCTCGCCCGCCACTTCCAGAGGAAGGGCCTGAAGGCGGCGGTCATCTGTGCCGACACCTTCCGGCCGGGGGCGTACGACCAGCTGACCACCCTCTGCGTAAAGGCAAACATTCCCTGCTACGGCGAGCCGGGGGAGAAGGTGGCCGAGGGGATCGTCGAGCGGGGCCTCGCCGCCCTCGCGACCTCGGAGGTCATCCTCATCGACACCCAGGGCCGCCATGCCCTCGAGAAGGACCTCATCGACGAGATCATCCGGCTCTCTGCCATCTCGAAGGCCGACCACCGCTGGCTCGTCATAGACGCCGCCCTCGGCCAGCAGGCCAGGGACCAGGCGAGGAGGTTCCACGAGGCCATCGCCATCGACGGGGTCATCATCACGAAGATGGACGGGACCGCGAAGGGGGGCGGGGCCCTCTCGGCCGTGTCCGAGACCCAGAGCGGGATCGTCTTCATCGGGAGCGGCGAGACCATCGACGACCTCGAGCGGTTCGACCCCGACAGCTTCATCTCCCGGCTCCTCGGGATGGGTGACTTAAAGTCCCTCGCGGAGCGGGCCGAGGAGGCCATCGGCACCGAGGAAATGGACGTGACGGGCATGCTCCGGGGGAAGTTCACCCTCCGGGACATGTACAAGCAGCTCGACGCCGTGAGCCGCATGGGCCCCCTGAAGCAGATCATGTCCATGCTCCCTCTCGGCGGGGCGGAGGTCCCGTCCGAGGCCATCGACGTGACCTCCTCGAAGATGTCCCGCTACCGCGTGATCATGGACTCCATGACGGCAAAGGAGCTGGACGACCCGAACATCATCAGCGGGGCGAGGATCCACCGGATCGCGAGGGGGGCCGGATCCTCGCCGGACGAGGTGCGGGAGCTCCTGAAGTACTACCGGCTCATGCAGCGGGCCCTGAAGGGGATGCGGGGCGGCAAGTTCAACCTCCAGCGCCTCATGAAGCGCTTCTCAGGGACGTGAGATGCGGACCTTTGCGGTGGTGGGGCACCTCGCGCCCACCGGGGACGGCTTCACGCTCGACGACCTTCCCGGGTCGGCCGGGCGGATGGACCTCCTCTCCCGGTGCGTGAGTGCGGCCCTCTCCATCTCCCACGGCATCCGGCGGGATGCCGAAATCCACCTGGTCCTTCTCGGGCCGCCCGCCCCGCCGAAGAACGTCCTCATCCGGGGAGACACCGTGAGGTCTCTCTCCCCGGACGAGCGGAGCACCGCGGCCCTGATCCGGAAGGCCCTCGCCCTCCCCGTTGGAACGGCCTTCCGGGAGTCGTCGCCGGGAATCCAGGTCAGGCGCGGGGACCTCGCCGGGCTCATCGCCGGGGGCGGGTACGCGGTCCTCGACGATGAGGGCGAGGATATGCGGAGGGTGAAGGATCTTCCCCGGGCCTTTTTCCTGTCGGACCACCTGGATTTCACCGGGGACGAAGAGCCGGCCCTCGCCGGACTCTCCCGCATCTCGGTGGGGCCGAGGGTACTCCATGCTGACCAGGCGATAACGGTCCTGCAGAATGAGATGGACAGGCGGGAGGCGGGATGGAGCTAGACGAGCAGGTGGGGAAGATCCTTGCCTATGGCGAGATCTGCGACCACTGCCTGGGACGGTTTTTCGGCAAGCGCTCCCACGGCCTCTCGAATGCCGAGCGCGGGCACGGCCTCCGGGTCGCGCACGCCATCAAGGCAAATACCCCCTTCAGGCCCCACGAAGGGTCCTGCTGGATCTGCCATGACCTGTTCGCCGATGTCGGGACATGGGCCGGCCGGGTGGTGGAGGCGCTCTCGGGGATCGAGCACGCCACATTCCTCGTCGGGACGAGGGTGCCGCCCCTCATGGCCGAGAGCGAGGAGCTCGTCTGGTCAGACCTCGGGCTCGGGGGGCCCGAGCCCCTGAAGTCAGAGGTGAACCGGGAGGTGGGGAAGGCAGTTTCCGCGATCACCGGGAAGGAGGCGGACCTTGCCCACCCCGACGTTGTGGCCATCCTGGATCTCGCCGCCGGCACTGTCGAGGTGGAGATCACCCCCCTCTTCTTCCGGGGCCGGTACCGGAAGCTCGAGCGGGGGATACCCCAGACCCGGTGGCCCTGCCGGGTATGCCATGGGGCCGGGTGCGAGCGCTGCAACTTCACCGGGAAGATGTACGCCGACTCGGTGGAGGAGCTCATCGGGAGGACCGCGGCAGAGGCGTTTCAGGCTGAGGACGCGGTACTCCACGGGGCGGGGCGTGAGGATATCGACGCACGGATGCTCGGGACCGGCAGGCCCTTTGTCATGGAGATCGTGGCGCCCCGGAAACGGGGGGTCGACCTCGCCGCCCTCGAAAGGGCGGTGAACCGGGCCGCCGCGGGGCGGGTCGGGGCGAGCATCGGCGGGTGGTCCACGAGGAAGGAGGTGGAAACCCTTAAGTCGGAAAAGGCGCATAAAAAGTACAGGATCTCCGTTGAGGTTGAGGGCGGAATCGCCCGAAATGAACTCGAAGAGGCCCTGGATCGCCTGAAAGGGGCGCTTATCGCGCAGCAGACCCCCGCCCGGGTGGTTCACCGGAGGGCAGACAGGATACGGGAACGCCGCGTCGTCGATGCGAGGGTGGCAGGCCAGGAGGACGGCAGATTTTTCCTTGATGTCGTCGGAGAGGCTGGCCTGTACGTGAAGGAGCTCGTATCCGGCGACGGCGGCAGGACCCGGCCGAGCCTCGCCGGCCTCCTCGGGAGGCCGGCACGGGTCATCCAGCTCGACGTGCTTGAGGTCGAGGGAAGCGAGGAGATGGAGTAAATGGCACACCACCATGGTCCGCGGAAGAAAACGCGCTCCAAGTTCAGGAAGGAGATACGGCGGCGGGGGATCCCGCCGGTGACCTCGGCGATCCAGAAGTTCGAGGTCGGGCAGAAGGTCCACATCGTCTGTGAGCCGAGCATCCACCAGGGCATGCCCAACCGGCGGTTCCATGGGAAGACCGGGACCATCATCGGGCAGCGGGGAAGGGCCTGGCTCCTCCAGATCCGTGACGGCGAGAGCGAAAAGACGGTCATCGCGCGACCGCAACATCTAAAAGCCCAAAGGTGAAGTATCCCGGGAGTGACGTGGCGATGCGGGTAAAGGCGGTACTCGGAGAAGAGCGGATCACCCTTGCCGAGCTGAAGGAGACCCTCACCCGGGTCGCGGAGGCACGGCAGGGAGAGACGACCGAGATGGCCTACGAGCTCCGCCGGTCCATCGAGCACGCGACCCACCTCGCGAAGAACTCGCCCGGGCAGGCAAAGGACCTCGCCGCCGGGCTCCTCAAGCTCGAGAAGATGAAGCCCGACATCGCCTACCGGATCACAAACATCATGCCCAGGACGAGGGACGAGCTCCGGGCCATTTATGCCAAGGAGCGGTTCACCCTCACGGGAGAGGAACTCGACCAGATCCTCGCCCTCGTCACCGAGCATCTCTAGGGGAGGCCGGCCATGAAGACCGAAAAGAAGGAGAACTACTGCATAGTGCTGGATATCCTTCAGAAGGGGCATGCCGACGATCCCCGGCCGGTCTACAAGCGTGAGCCCCTGGTCCAGGGTATCGGGATCGAGCAGTTCAAGCTCCTCGAGCTCGTCCCGAAGCAAAACGCGGTCATCCAGATCCACGAGAAACTCTATATCGGGGACGAGGAGCGGGAGAAGATCGAGCGGGTGAAGCGGCGGATCGGCTACGAGGAGCTGACCCCCACCGCCCGGGTCGAGGTCCCCTATGTCGTCGAGCAGATCGTGAAGGAGCACGAGGACCGGTTCGTCCAGTTTTTCAACACCTCGGTACCGGTCACCCCGAAGCTCCACATGCTCCACCTGCTCCCCGGAATCGGGAAAAAGCTCCTCTGGGAGATACTCGATGAACGGCAGAAGAAGCCCTTCGAGTCCTTCGCGGACATCTCGCACCGGATCAAGGCAATGCCCCATCCCGACCGGATGATCATCAACCGGATCCTCGAGGAGATCGAGGACCCCGAGACCAAGTACCGGGTCTTCACCGCGCGATGACCGCCCGGAGGGACCAGCACTTCCTGGTGGACGACGGGATCGTGGAGCGGATTCTCTCCCTCGTCGATGTCGCAGGGAAGGTCGTTCTGGAGGCAGGGCCCGGGAAGGGAATCCTCACGCGGGGCCTCCTCGACCGGGGGGCCGAGGTGGTGGCGGTGGAGATCGACCCGGTCCTCGTCGAGGAGCTCCGGGGGTCCTTCGCCCCCGAGATCGCGGGCGGGTCACTTCACCTCATCGAGGGGGACGCGGTGAGGGTGGAGCTCCCGCCCTTCGACCTCGCGGTCTCGAACCTCCCGTATTCCATCTCCTCCCCCATGACCTTCCGGCTCCTGGAGATCGGATTCTCCGAGGCCATCCTCATGTTCCAGGCCGAGTTCGCCGACCGGATGCTTGCCCGGATCGGGACCCCTGCCTGCGGGCGGCTCACGGTCATGGTCCAGACCTTCGCGGAGGTGAAGCGCTGTTTCCATGTCCCGCCGAAGGCCTTCTCGCCCCGCCCCCAGGTCCATTCCACGGTGGTCAGGATCGTCCCCAGGTCGCCTCCCTGTCCCATCGGGGACCCGGGGCACTACGCCGATGTCGTGCGGGTGCTCTTCTCCCAGCGGAGAAAGACGGTGAGGAACGGGCTCCGGTCGGGGAAGGGCATCTTCGGGGCCGACCTGGTGGACCGGATGATCGCCTCCCTCCCGCCGGAGATCCTCGGCCTCCGCCCCGAGGCACTCTCCCTCAGGGATTTCGCCGCCATCGCGGCCGTGGTGTAGATGGAGGCAGATCCCGACCAGGTATACCCGGTCCGGGAGGACACCTGCCTCCTCCTCAAGGCCGCCCTCGCGGAGGCAAGGCCCGCGGACCGGGTCCTCGAGTTGGGGACCGGGAGCGGCTACATCGCCCGGAACCTCGTGGGAAAGGTCGCCCTCATCGTCGCCACGGATGTGAATCCC